>CAIRBF010000042.1 GCA_903876715.1 uncultured beta proteobacterium | reverse complement strand
CGTCCATCGGGTGCTCGGCGATGTCGGTGACCAGGGCCACGTTCTCGCGCACCGTCAGGCTGGGGATCAGGTTGTAGAACTGGAACACGAAGCCCACGTGCTCGCGCCGGTAGCGCGTCAGCGCGGCCTCGTCGGCGCCGTCGAGCCGGTGGTCGGCGAACCAGACCTCGCCCGCGCTGGGCACGTCCAGCCCGCCGAGGATGTTCAGCAGCGTGCTCTTGCCGCTGCCCGAGGGCCCGAGCAGGACGACGAACTCGCCGCGGGCGATCTCCAGCGTGACGTCCCGCAGCGCCACGACCTCGACCTCGCCGCTGCCGTAGGTCTTGCGCAGGCCGCGGGCGCGGAAGACCGCTTCGCGCGGTGCGGCGGGGCCGGACCGGGCGTCAGCGCCGGGAGCCTCAGGAGCGCCAGCGCCGAATGTGGATGGGGCGCCAGCGCCGGGAGCGGGCTGGGCAGGGGGCAGGTCGGGCATGGGCAGGGGCGGCTGCGAGCCGTCCTGCGGATTCTTGGCACGCAGCCCGCCCGGCACATTGCGCCGAGACAAGGCAGGGGCCGCCCGGTCCTGCGCAGCGGCTCAGCCCGCGCCCGAGGGCTCCGGGGCGGCCTCCGCCGCCGCCTCCTCGGCGTCGTTCCCGTACTGCGTCCGGAAGCTGCCGGCCTGCAGCCCCTGCTGCTGCAGCCAGCGCACCATCACGGCCTCGTAGCCGTGGGTGACGATGACACGGCTGGCGCCGGTGGCGGCGATGGCGCGCTGCAGGCCGGGCCAGTCGGCGTGGTCACTGAGCACGAAGCCACGGTCCAGGCCCTGGCGGCGGCGCGCGCCGCGCAGCTGCATCCAGCCGCTGGCGAAGGCGTCGCTGCACTCGCCGAGCTTGCGCGCCCAGGCGCTGCCCTGCACCGCGGGTGGCGCGATCACGAGCGCGCGCTGCAGCAGCGTGCGCTCGCGCACCTCCTCCAGGCGCAGCGTGGGCGGCAGCGCCACGCCGCTGGCGCGGTAGGCCTGGTTCACGGAGTCGACCGCACCGTGGACGACGATCGGGCCGATCGAGGAGTCCACCCCCGCGAGCAGGCGCTGCGCCTTGCCGAAGCTGTAGGCCAGCAGCAGGCTCGCGCGGCCTGCCGCGGCGTTGCCGGCCCACCAGCGGTCGATCTCGCCGAAGACCTCGCGCGGAGGCCGCCAGCGGTAGATGGGCAGGCCGAAGGTGCTCTCGGTGATGAAGCAGTCGCAGCGCACCGGCTCGAAGACCGCGCAGGTGGCGTTGTCGTTGTCGGTGCCCGACCCCGGGGCGGACCCGCGGCAGAAGTAGTCGCCCGAGGCCACCCAGACGCGGCCGCGGTGCTCCACGCGCACCTGGGCCGAGCCCAGCACGTGCCCGGCCGGGTGCAGGCTGACGCGCACGCCACCGATGGAGATCGCCTGGCCGTAGTCCAGCGTTTGAAGCGTGATGCCGCCCAGGCGCGCGCGCAGCACGGCCGCACCGGCGTCGCTGGCCAGATAGGCGGCATGACCGCGGCGCGCGTGGTCGGCATGGGCGTGGGTGATCACGGCCCGCGCCACCGGGCGCCAGGGGTCGATGTGGAAGTCGCCTGCCGGGCAGTACAGGCCCTCGGGCCTGAGCACGATCAGGTCCTCGTCGGCAAGAGCGTGCATCATGGCATTGTGGCTTCGACGACACGTTTCGCCGGCGCGGTGGCCGACAATCCCGGGCGTTCCGCCATGACCACCGCGCCTGCTCCCCCACGCCCGCTGCGGATCCCTGATCCGACGTCGCCGCGGTTTGTGTTTTTTGCGCTGCACGGGCGGGTTTCGCGCCGCACGTTCTGGCTCTTCGGTGTGCTGGCTTTGTTGGGCCTGGGCGTGCTTGGGCATGCGTTGCTGGGCATTGCCGGCGTTTCGCAGGACCACGCCGACGCCATCGTCAACCTGCTGCTGGTGTGGCCCGCGATCGCCGTCTCGGCCAAGCGCTGGCAGGACCGCAACCGCTCGCCCTGGTGGGTGCTGGTGGCGCTGGTCCCGGTGGTGGGTTGGCTCTGGGCCCTCGTGGACAACGGCTTCGTGCGCGGCACGCCGGGCATCAACCGTTTCGGGGCACCGCCGGAACACTGAGCGCCTGAGAGCGCCCCCAGGGCGGGGCGCAGCGTGGCCCTGGGGGCGCTCTCAAGCTCTGACGCAGGCCCGTGTCCGGGCCGTGTCGCGCTGGGGATATGGCCGCTCGCGCCGACGGCCGGCCCCCGTGCTGGCTATGCTGTTCCCCCATGGATTCGCTGTCTCAATTCGCCTTGGGTGCCGCCGTTGGCGTGGCCGTGATGGGCCGTCGCACCGCGGTGTGGAAGGCCGTGCTGTGGGGTGGCGTGCTCGGCACCTTGCCCGACCTGGACGCCCTGATCGACCATGGCGACCCGGTGCGCAACATGGTGCTGCACCGGGCCGAGACGCACGCGCTGTTCTGGCAGTCGCTGGTCGCGGTGCCGGTGGCGGCGGGCCTCGCAGCGCTGATGGGGCGGTCGAAGGCGGCGGGTGCGACGCCGGGTGCGTCGGGCGGGACCGCGACGCCGCAGGCCCCGGGCGCGCAGGGTGTGGCCGTGATGCCGGGACGCCAGAGCCCGGCAGCCGCGCAGGCCGCGCTCGACCGCTGGCGCGACTTCCCGCACTGGCTGCTGACGGTATGGCTGGTGTTCGTGACGCATGCGCTGCTGGACGCGATGACGGTCTACGGCACGCGGCTCGCGCTGCCCTTCTCGGACACGCCCTACGGCGTGGGCAGCATGTTCATCATCGACCCGCTGTACACGCTGCCGCTGCTGGTGGGCCTGGCGGGCGCGCTGGCGGCGCGCGGGCCGCGCCGCTGGCGCTGGAACTTCGCCGGCCTGGCCCTGTCCACGGCCTACCTGGGCTGGAGCGCGGCGGCGCAGCAGCACGTGGAGGGCGTGGTGCGCGCCCAGATCGCCCGGGAGGCCCAGGGCGTGCAACTCGAGCCCGGCGCCCGGCGCGCCGCGGCGGCGCCGGTGGAGCGCGTGCTCGTCACGCCCACCGCCTTCAACACGGTGCTGTGGCGCGTGGTGCTGATGCGACCGGACGGCTACGAGGAGGGCTTCTACTCCCTGCTCGACGGCGGTCGGCCCGTCCGCTACACCGCCTACGCCCACGACCGCGCGCTGTTCGAGCAGGTGCGCGGGCTCGACGCCGTGGCGCGCATCGCCGAGTTCAGCCGCGGCTTCTTCCGCGTCGACGAGCGCGACGGCGTGGTGCGCATCACCGACCTGCGCATGGGCCAGGAGCCGGCCTACGTGTTCTCGTTCGCGGTGGCGCGCCGCGGCAGCGCGCCGCAGCCCATGATCCCGCCGCAGCAGGTGGGCGGCCGCGGCGACATCGACGTCCCGGCGGCCCTGCGCTGGCTGTGGCGCCGCATGGGCGGCGAGGACATCGACCCGCCGCGCTGAGCGTGCCCCCAAGGGCCGGGCGTTGCCCGCCCCGGGCCTCCGAGGGGGCGCAAGAAAACTTGGGGCGGCCCGGCGTTTTCTTGTGAGCCTGAGAGCCAGACTCTCAGGCTCTGAGGCGGGCTGGCTCGCGGCCGGGCTGGTGTGTCAGCGCCGCAGACCCAGCGCAACGATCGCCGCCTCGAACTCCGCCAAGAAAGCATCGGACGACGGCCGCACGGCAAGGGCCGTGGCGCAGAGGTCGACCAAACGCGCGCCGGCGAGCACGAGCAGAGGCCGCAGGCTCTCCAACTCGTTGAAATGCTGGGCGATGAGCTCGTAGTCCGTCTCGTAGTCGTGCGCAGCGAGGTTGCGCGCCGTCCGCACGAGCTGCCAAGCCTCGATGGAGTCGATCACGCCCAGTTTCTCGAACAGCGACAGGACCCGAAGAAAGGGCGACGCCGGCTCGCTCATCAGCAAGGCGGCGTGCCGCATCGTTGCGCCCAGGGTGTCCTGGAGCTTGGCGAAGCGCTCGTTGAACGCAGCAAGCGATTCGAACAGGTCGACGTCCTTCTGCCGGCCTTCGAGCACCGGGCCCCGCAGCGGCCAGTCGATCTTGCAGGCCGTGGCGTGCAGGTAGAAGGCGCTGCGCTGCACCGCCTCGAGCAATTGGGCCAGGTGGCGGCGTTCGTCGTCGAGCGCCTGCCGGGTCACGGCGCGGCCTCCAGCACCTGCCCCCGCTGGCGCGCGAGGCGCACGAAGGCGCTGCCCTCGTGCCCGCGCTGCACCGCGAGCACATCCACCGGCCGCTGCAGCCTCTGCTCGAGGGCCAGCGTCAGGCCCGCCCGCTGGCGCAGCGTGGGCGGCTCGGCGCACTCCACCAGCAGGTCGACGTCACCCCCGCGTGCCGCGTCGTCCAGCATGGAGCCGTACACCCGGACGGTGGCGTCCGCACCGAAGTGCTCGCGCGCGCAGCGCAGGATCGACAGGCTCTGGTCTGGGGTCAGGCGCATGGTTTGCAGGCCCGGGGGAAGCGGCTCGCCGCGCCCGCATGGGGCGCGCTTCGACATCATCCCAGATCCAGGCGGCCACCGTCCATCGCCGTCAGCCCATGTCCCGTCGATCCGGATCTCGCGCATGATCGGGCGCCCAGGCTGGCGCTGCACCCTGCGCCCCGCCCTCGCCCGGCACCGCGCGCGGCGGCGGGCCGTCGTACTGCCAGGACCACTCGCGCGGCAGCGGGCCCTTGATGCGTTCGCCCTGCTGCGTCTGCTCCCAGGCGTGGGCCAGCAGGCCGACGGCGCGCGACAGGCAGAACAGGCCGCGCGCCAGCGGCGGCGCAAAGCCCAGCTCGCCGTAGATCACGGCCGTGACGCCGTCGATGTTCATCGGGATGCGACGGCGCCGACCCTGGGCGAGCGCGTCCTCCACGGCGCGGCCGATGGCCGCGAAGCGCCCGCCGACCGCGCCCGCGGCGACGGCGGCGTCCACGCGCTCGAGCAGCGGCGCGGTGCGCGGGTCCACGGGGTGGAAGCGGTGGCCGAAACCGGGGATGGCCTTGCCGTGCGCGCGCACCTGCTCGGCCAGCGCCTCGCGCACCGCCTCGTCCATCGGCGCGCCGTCGTCCAGGCGCACGGCCACCTGGCCGTACAGCGCCAGCGCCTGCTCGCCGGCCCCGCCGTGCACGTCGCCCAGCACGTTCAGGCCCGAGGCGAGCGCGCCGTTCAGCCCCACGCCGCAGGTGGCGGCCATGCGGGCGATGGCGATGCTGGGCGCCTGCGGACCGTGGTCCACGGCGGCCATCAGCGCGGCCTCCAGCAGGTCGGCCTGCGCGGGCGTGGGCAGCTCGCCGCGTGTCATCAGCCAGACCATCTGCGCGTAGCCCACGCGGGCGCGGATCAGGTCCTCCACCGCATAGCCGCGGTAGCGGATCACGCCCGGGGACATGTCGATGATCTCGGTGCGCCACCACTCGCGCGCGCGCTGCTCGGGGCCGGGGGGCGTGACGGGTTCGGTCATCGGGCGGTCCTCGGGGTGATGCGAAGCGCCGGGAGCGACCGGCCGCGATCTCGGCCGCTCATACCGCCCCCTCGGCCTGCAGCGCCGCCACGGCCGCGTCGTCGTAGCCCAGCTCGGTGAGGATGTCGCGCGTGTGCTGCCCGAGCGTGGGTGGCGGCTGCTCGACGGCGGGCGCGGTGCCGTCGAGCTTGACGCCGGTGCGCAGCACGCTGACGTCGCGCCCGACGCCGGGGGCATCGGTGAAGGTGGCTACCAGCCCGCGCGCGGCCACCTGCGGGTGCTCCAGCGCCTGGGCGACGCTCCAGACCGGGCCGGCCGGCACCCCCGCGGCCGACAGCAGCGGCCACCAGTGCTCGGCCGGGTGGGCGGCCAGCGCGGCCTCGATCTCGGCCTTGAGCTCGAAGCGATGCTGCAGCCGCGCCTGGCGCTGCGCGAAGCGCGGGTCGGCGGTCAGATCCTCGCGCCCGATGACGCGCGCCAGGGCCTCGAACTGCTCCTGCTTGTTGGCAGCGATGTTCAGCAGCCCCTGCGCGGTGGCGAAGGTGCCCGAGGGGCTGGCGGTCGCGTTCTCATTGCCCATGGGCTGCGCCTCGCGCCCGGCCACCAGCAGGTTGGAGACGGCCCAGCCCATGGTGGCGATCACGGCCTCGAGCATGGAGACGTCGATGAAGCGCCCGCCGCTGCGTTCGCGCTCGGCCAGCGCGGCGCACACCGCCATCGCCGCGGTGAGGCCGCCGATGGTGTCGGCCACCGGGAAGCCCACGCGCAGCGGCGCGCTGCGCGCGTCGCCGGTGATGCTCATCACGCCGGCCATGCCCTGCACGATCTGGTCGTAGGCCGGCATGTCGCGCAACGGGCCGTCCTGGCCGAAGCCGGAGATGGCGCAGTACACGAGCCGCGGGTTGTGCGCGAGCAGGGCCTCGTAGCCCAGGCCCAGCCGGTCCATCACACCGGGGCGGAAGTTCTCCACCAGCGCGTCGGCGCCGCACACCAGGCGCTGCAGCACGGCCTTGCCGCCGGGCTTCTTCAGGTCGAGCGCGATCGAGCGCTTGCCCGCGTTCTGCGCCAGGAAGGACACGCCCATGTGGCGCTGGTTCAAGGCCGCGTCGGCACCGAGCTGGCGCGCCAGGTCGCCGCCGCGCAGCGCCTCGACCTTGATGACCTCGGCCCCCAGGTGGGCGAGCTGGTGGCAGGCGAAGGGCCCCGCCAGCACGTTGGTGAGATCGAGCACGCGCCGGCCATGCAGGGGGAGGGTGGTCATCGGCGCGATCCCGGCTCGACGTGAAAGGGGCAGACGTCGCCCTGCGGCGCGGCGCGTCGCAGGGACGGCGCCCGGGCTTCCGGGGCTGGGTACGGGCTGCAGGGTGGTTTCATGGTGTCAAGTCTTCGCGTAATGAAACGACGTTCCGCGAATGTTGGCACATCAGGGCCGCTTGCCCGGCACGCCGTTGTCGGCATGCATCGCCCTGATCGTGGCGAGCATGGCCGCCAGCAGGGGCGAACGCTCCTGGCGCAGGTGGAAGCAGTACAGGTCCATGCTGGCGCCGCTGCCGCGGCGCAGCGGCAGGTAGACGATGCCGGGGAAGTGCACATGGGTGATGGACCACGGCACCAGCGCCACGTCGGTGCCGATCGCCGTCAGCAGCGTCGTCATGATGACGTCGCTGTCGGCGGGTGCGAAGTGCGGCTCGAAGCCATGGCGCCGGCACAGCTCCACCACCGTCGCCGCGGCGCTTGGCGAGGTGCCGATGCGCAGGGTCTCGCCGCGCAGGGAGGCGACGTCGACCGTCTTCTGGCGCGCCAGCCGGTGGCGCTCGTTGACAGCGACGGCCAGGGGCTCGCGCGCGACGAGTTCGGTCTGGATGTCGGGGTCTTTCGGCAGCATGCGCTCGAAGAAGATCAGCACGCGGCCCTGGCGCAGCGCCTGCACCTGCGCGGGGGTCTGGGCGTAGTGCAGGGTCAGGTCCACGTCGGGGTGTTCCTGGGAGAAGCGGGCCAGCACCTTGGGCACGACCCCGAAGGTCGCCGAGCCGTACAGCCCGACGTCCAGCCGCCCGCGTTGCCCGGTGCCCACGCGCTGCGCGCGGTCGGCCGCGCCGTGCAGCATGCGCAGGATCTCGCGCGCGTCCTTGAGCAGGGCTTCGCCCGCCTCGGTCAGCCGCATGCCGCGCGGCGTGCGGTCGAAGAGCTGCACGCCCAGCCCGGCCTCCATGGCCTTCACGTGGCGGGTCAGGGGCGGTTGCGACATGCACAGCCGCTGCGCGGCACGCCCGAGGTGACCTTCTTCCGCCACGGCGACGAAGTAGCTCAGCTGGCGCAAGTCCACGACCGGTGCTCCGTACTGAAAAGGTATCGACCCCAGAAAATCTTGGTATTGGACATCGTGCGCAGCGTGGTCGACAGTATCAGCGGGTTCCATGTCCGAGACCCGACGAGGAGACACCACATGACCGCAATGAACCGACGCGCCTTCATCGCGTCCTCCGCCCTGGTGCTGCCCGGCATGGGCGCGTGGGCCCAGTCCGTCCGCCTGCGCTGCTTCTGGTGGGGCAACCCCGACCGGGACCGCCGCACGCGCGCGCTGCTGGACGCCTACTCGAAGGGCAACAACATCCAGATCGCCGCGGAGTCGCTCGGCTGGGGCGACTACTGGACCAAGCTCGCCACCCAGGTGGCCGGCGGGAACCCGCCCGACCTGATCCAGATGGACTATCGCTACCTCTTCGAGTACGCGCGCCGCGACACGCTGCTCGCCCTGGACCGGCTCCTGCCGCTGCCGGACTTCAGCGCCAACGACCGCAACGGTGGCAAGGTCGACGGCAAGCTGTACGGCGTCAGTCTGGGCAGCAATTCCAAGTCGGTCGTGTACGACACGGCGATGCTCGGCCGGGTCGGCGCCACACTGGCCGCGGACTGGACCTGGGACGACTTCGCGCGCATCGCCGCGGAGCTGTCCAAGCTCAACCCGGGCAAGGTCTGGGGCGCCAGCGACAACAGCCGCTGGGAGCAGGGTTTCGAGCAGTGGCTGAACTCGCGCGGGAAGGCGCTGTACACGCCCGAGGGCCGGGTGGGTTTCACGGCCGACGACGCGGCCTCGTGGTTAGACCACTGGGACAAGCTGCGCAAGGCCGGTGTGGTGCCGCCGGCCGACGTGAGCGCCTCCAGCAACGGCAAGATCGAGGACTACGAGCTGACGCGCGGTCTGGCGGCGATGAGCTTTGCCAACTCGAACCAGCTCGTCGCCTTCCAGAACCTGAACCGCAACCCGCTGGCGATCCATGTCTTCCCGCGCCACCGCGGCGGCAGCTCGGGGCACTACGTCAAGCCGGCGATGATGATGAGCGTCTCCGCAAGGTCGAGGGCGCCCGAGGAGTCGGCCAAGCTCATCAACCACATGGTCAGCGACCCCGAGGGCGTGAAGATCCTCGGCATCGAGCGCGGCGTGCCCTGCTCCGCGGCCGCCCGGGCGGTGCTGCTGCCCGAGGCTGACGCCTTGGGCAAGCGCCAGATCGAGTACATGGCCCAGGTCACGCGCTCGGCCATCCCCCTGCCGCCGCCGCCGCCCAAGGGCGCGGGCGAGATCGAGAACCTGCTGCGTCGCGTGGCCGATTCGGTCGCCTTCGGCAGGGTCTCGGTGAAGGACGGGGCGAACCAGTTCCACAACGAGTCCGTGAGCATCCTGGCCCGCGGCTGACGCCACGTTCCCGATGAACATGCACGCCCGTCGCGCCGCCTGGCGGCGCGACGCCGTCGGCTACGCCTTCCTGGCGCCCTGGCTGGTGGGCTTTCTCGCCTTCTCGCTCGGCCCGGTGCTGGCGTCGCTGTACCTGTCGTTCACCCGCTTCGACCTGCTCACCGCGCCGCGCTGGGTGGGCCTGGACAACTACGTCCACATGTTCGGCTCGGACATGCGGTTCCGGCAGGCGCTGAAGGTCACCTTCACCTACATGGTGTTCGAGGTGCCGCTGAAGCTGACCTTCGCGCTGCTGGTGGCGATGGCCCTGGACAAGGGCATCCGCGGCAGCGGCCTGTACCGCGCGCTGTTCTACGTGCCCTCGCTGCTGGGCGGCTCGGTGGCGGTGGCGGTGCTGTGGCGGCAGCTGTTCGAGGGCAACGGGCTGGTCAACCAGGTGCTGATGTGGGCCTTCGGGCTGCAGGGCCCGTCGTGGATCTCCAATCCCGACACCGCGCTGTCCACGCTGGTGTTGCTGGCGGTGTGGCAGTTCGGCTCGCCGATGATCATCTTCCTGGCCGGCCTGCGCCAGGTGCCGCAGGACCTGTACGAGGCGGCCTCGATGGACGGCGCCGGCGCCTGGCGCAAGTTCCGCAAGATCACGCTGCCGATGATTGCGCCCGTGCTGTTCTTCAACGTGATCCTGCAGGTGATCGAGGGCTTCAAGGCCTTCACCCCGGCCTACATCGTCTCCGGCGGCACGGGCGGGCCGGTGGACGCGACGCTGTTCTACACGCTCTACCTCTACCAGGAGGCCTTCTCGTACTTCCGCATGGGCTACGCCTCGGCGCTGGCCTGGGTGCTGCTGCTGGTGATCGGCTTGTTCACCGCGCTGGGCTTCCTCACCGCCAGGTACTGGGTGCACTACGAAGATGATCCGCGCTAGGACCCTGCTGATCCACGGCGCGCTGCTGGGCGCGACCTTCCTGATGCTCTATCCGCTGCTGTGGATGGTGGCCTCGTCGTTCAAGCCCGAGTCGATCATCTTCAGCGACCTGTCGATCTGGCCGCCCAGCTTCGACGTCACCAACTACGTGCAGGGCTGGACGGCGCTGCAGGACAGCTTCGGCGTCTTCTTCACCAACTCCACGCTGGTGGCCGTGCTGGTGGTCATCGGCAACACGCTGTCGTGCTCGATCACGGCCTATGCCTTCGCGCGCCTGAAGTTTCGCGGGCAGCGCTTCTGGTTCGTGCTGATGCTGGGCACGCTGATGCTGCCCTACCACGTGACGCTGATCCCGCAGTACGTGCTGTTCCAGCGCATCGGCTGGATCGACACTTTCCTGCCGCTGGTGGTGCCCAAGTTCCTCGCGGCCGATGCCTTCTTCATCTTCCTGATGGTGCAGTTCTTCCGCTCGATCCCGCGCGAGCTGGACGAGGCCGCGGTGCTCGACGGCTGCGGACCCTGGCGCATCTACTGGAAGATCATGCTGCCGCTGTCGCTGCCGGTGCTTGCGACCACGGCCATCTTCTCCTTCCTGTGGACGTGGAACGACTTCCTCGGCCCGCTCGTCTACCTGAACGATTCCGCGCTGTACACGGTGCCCCTGGCGCTGCGTTCCTTCATCGACGCCACTGGTACCTCGGCCTGGGGCCAGCTGTTCGCGATGTCGGTGCTGGCGCTGCTGCCGATGTTCCTGTTCTTCCTCTTCTTCCAGCGCCTGATCATCCAAGGCGTGGCTCACTCAGGGATCAAGCGATGACGAGCTCCAGAGTCAGGGTGGCCGTGGTCGGCCTGGGCGTGGGACGCAACCACCTGGAGGCCTACCGCAGCCTGCCCGCCTTGTTCGACGTCAGGGCGGTGTGCGACAGCGACCCCGAGCGCCTGCAGGGCGGCGGTCCCTCCTGGACGGCTGCCGACCCGCGCGCGATGCTGGGCGACGCGCGCAGGACGCTGCGCCTGGACGAATTGCTGGGCAGCGACGACATCGATCTCGTCGACCTGTGCACGCCCCCGAACACCCACCTGCCGCTGGCGCTGCAGGCGCTGGCCGCAGGCAAGCACGTGGTGTGCGAGAAGCCGCTCGTCGGGTCCCTGGCCGAGGCCGACGTGCTCGAGGCCGCGGCGGCGGCAGCGCGCTCGCGCCTGTTCCCGGTGTTCCAGTACCGCTTCGGCAACGGCCTGCAGAAACTGCTGCACCTGCGCGCCAAGGGGTTGGCGCGGCACGCGCTGCTGTCGACCGTGGAGACGCACTGGAGGCGCGACGCCGACTACTACGCCGTCCCCTGGCGCGGCCGTTGGGCCACCGAGATGGGCGGGGTGTGCCTGACCCAGGCCATCCACGCGCACGACATGCTGACCTGCGTGCTCGGGCCGGTGCGCAGCGTCTTCGCGCGCCTGGCCACGCGCGTGAACGACATCGAGGGCGAGGACTGCGCGGCCATCGTGCTGCAGATGGGCGACGGCTCGCCGGCCGTGCTCTCGGCCACGCTGGGGGCGGCCACCGAGTCCTCGCGGCTGAAATTCGTGTTCGACGACATGACCGTCGAGGGGGGCAGCGCCAGCCCCTACCGCCCGGGCGAGGAGCCCTGGCACTTCAGCGGCAAGAGCGCCGCGGTCGACGCCGCGATCGCGCGTGCGCTGAGTGACTTCGTGCCCGGACCGGAGTCCTTCACCGGGCAGCTGGCGCGCATCCACGCCACGCTGACCGCGGGCGCGCCGCCACCGGTGTCGCTGGCCGAGGCGCGCGCTTCGCTGGAGCTGATCACCGCGATCTACGAATCGGGGTCGAGCGGCCAGTGCGTCACGCTGCCGATCCGCCGCGACCACCCGAAGTACGCGAACTGGCAGCCCGCCGCGGGCGGCTTCCCGAAGGCGCTGGTGCACCATGGCCGCTGAACTGACGCTGCGCCAGGTGGTCAAGCGCTACGGCGCCCAGCAGGTGATCCATGGCGTGGACCTGGACATCGGGCGGGGCGAGTTCGTCGTCTTCGTCGGCCCGTCGGGTTGCGGCAAGTCGACCCTGCTGCGCATGATCGCCGGTCTGGAGCAGATCAGCGCCGGCGAACTGCGCATGGACGGCCAGCGCATGAACGAGACGCCCGCGGCCAAGCGCGGCATCGCGATGGTGTTCCAGTCCTACGCGCTGTATCCGCACATGACGGTCTACGACAACATGGCCTTCGGCCTGCAGACCGCCGGGGAGCCCAAGGCGGTGATCGATCAGCGGGTGCGCGCCGCCGCCGCGCTGCTGAAGATCGAGGACTACCTGACGCGCAAGCCCAAGGCCCTGTCGGGCGGGCAGCGCCAGCGCGTGGCGATCGGCCGCGCCATCGTGCGTCAGCCCCGGCTGTTCCTGTTCGACGAGCCGCTGTCGAACCTGGACGCGGAGCTGCGGGTGCAGATGCGCGTCGAGCTGTCCAAGCTGCACGCCGACCTCGGCACGACGATGATCTACGTCACACACGACCAGGTCGAGGCCATGACGATGGCCGACCGCATCGTCGTGCTGCGCGAGGGCCGGGTGGAGCAGGCCGGCCCGCCGCTGGCGCTGTACAACCGCCCGGTCAACCGCTTCGTCGCCGGCTTCATCGGCAGCCCGAAGATGAACTTCCTCGAGGTGTGCGTGGCCGCGCGCAGCGGCGAGTCGGTCACGCTCGCGGTCAGCGGCGGGCTCGAGCTCACGCTGCCGCTGCCGCTGCCGCTGCGCGCGCCGCAGGGCGCCCCGGGCGACAGGCTCGTGCTCGGCATCCGGCCCGAGCACCTCGTGCTCGCGGACGGCGGCGCGCCGATGCAGGTGACCCTGACCGAGCAGCTGGGCGGCAACACCGTGCTGTACGGCACGATCGGCGCCGAGGTGCCGATGGTCGTGCAGGTGGTGGGCCAGAGCCCGGTGCGGCGCGGCGACCTCGTGCGCGTGGCCCTGCCGCCCGAGCGCTGCCATCTCTTCGACCCCGCAGGCGACTGCCTGACCACCGGAGCCCACCCATGAAGACGACCGAGCCCCCGATCCGGGTGGCCGCCATCGGCCTGAACCACCCGCACATCTACGGCATGACGCATGCAGTGGTGCGGGCCGGCGCACAGCTGGTGGCCGTCCACGCGCAGGAGGACGATCTGGTCGATGCCTACCGCAAGGTCTTTCCACAGGCCGAGCGGGTGGCCGACCGGCGCGCCATCCTCGAGGACCGGAGCATCGACCTGGTGCTCAGCGCCATCGTGCCCGACCTGCGGGCCGCCACGGCGATCGAGGCCATGCGCCACGGCAAGGACGTGATGGTCGACAAGCCGGGCGTGATCACGCTCGAGCAGCTGGCCGAGGTGCGGCGCGTGCAGGCCGAGACCGGGCGCATCTTCTCGGTGTGCTTCTCCGAGCGCTTCGAGGTGCGCGCCGCCGAGCGCGCGAGCGAGCTGGTCGCCGCCGGCTCCATCGGCCGGGTGGTGCAGACCGTGGGGCTGGGCCCGCACAGCATCGGGTTGAACCCGCGTCCCGACTGGTTCTACCAGCGCCGCCGCTACGGCGGCATCCTGTGCGACATCGCGGCGCACCAGTGCGACCAGTTCCTGCATTTCACGGGCTCCACCCGGGCCGAGGTGGTGGCCTCGCACATCGCCAACCACGCCCACCCGGAGCGGCCCGAGCTGGAGGACTTCGGCGAGGTGCTGCTGCGCGGGAACGGCGGCAGCGGCTACGTGCGCGTGGACTGGTACACGCCCAAGGGCCTGGGCACCTGGGGCGACGGACGCCTCACGATCCTGGGCACCGAGGGCTACATCGAGCTGCGCAAGTACATCGACATTGCCGGGCGGGCGGGCACGGACCATCTCTTCCTCGTCGACCAGCACCAGACGCGCCACATCGACTGCAGCGAGCAGGTACTGCCCTACGGCCCGCGGCTGCTCGACGACATCCGCCACCGCACCGAGACCGCCATGACGCAGGCGCACTGCTTCCTGGCCACGGAACTGGCGCTGAAGGCCGAGGCGATGGCAGTCCGCCTGGCGGGGTGAGTTCGGACGGGCGGGCATTCAGGCTGGAGACGGCCCAGCGATGATGTCCTTTTTGGATGTCATCAATGACGATTTCCGGCTGTTGTCATCAGCGAGCTGATGCGTCCGGCGCCCGACCCGGGCGTTGAGGCCTGGGCGGCCGGGCAAACCGGGGTGTGCATCAGCGTGGTCACCGTCGAGGAGCTCGTCTTCGGGCTGTGCCGTCGGAGCAGCCCCCGGCTCGACGGCTGGTTCGACCGCTTCGTCGAGCAGGTGCAGGTGCTTGACATCACGATGCCCATCGCCCGCCGGGCCGGCGAACTGCGCGCCCTGCTGCAGGCGCGCGGCCAGGCCCGCATCCAGGCCGACATGCTGATCGCCGCCACTGCCCAGGTGCATGGTCTGACGCTGGTCTCCCGCAACACCCGGGATTTCGACGGCTGCGGGATGGCGGTGCTCGATCCCTTCATGGGCCGCTGGCGCGCTGATGAGGGCGTATGATTCAGCGATGTAGCAACGTAGCAACAAATCACGTCCACTCTGGCCATGCGTCATCACACCGTTTCGAGCCGCGAGTTCAACCATGACGTCGGCCGCGCGAAGAAGGCTGCGCTCCAGGGCCCGGTCTTCATCACCGACCGCGGCCAGCCGTCGCACGTGCTCCTGTCTGTCGAGGCCTATCGCGCGCTGACCGCGGCGCAGCCGAGCATCGTCGACCTTCTCGCCCTGCCTGGCGCCGAGGACGTCGACTTCGAACCCGTGCGCGCCACTGGCCCGATCTTTCGCGCGGCGGAACTGGGCTGATGTTCCTGCTCGACACCAACGTCGTCTCGGAACTGCGCAAGGCCAGGGCGGGCAAGGCCGATGCGCACGTCAGCCGGTGGGCTGGGCAGGTTCCGGCATCAGAGATGTTCCTGTCGGCGGTGTCGGTGCTGGAGCTCGAACTGGGCGTACAGTTCGCCGAGCGCAGGGACACCGTCCAGGGTGGCGTCCTGCGCACCTGGCTGGAGCGCCATGTGCTGCCCGCCTTCGAGGGCCGCATCCTGGCCATCGACACCGCGGTGGCGCGGCGCTGCGCCGGCTTGCATGTGCCCGACCCGCAGGCCGAGCGCGATGCCCTGATCGCGGCCACGGCCCTGGTTCACGGCATGACGGTGGTGACGCGCAACTTGAGCGATTTCGAGGCCACGGGCGTGCGACTGGTCAACCCCTGGCTCCAAGCTTCCGCCTGAAGCACGGACCCCCGCCCACGAGGCGGAACGCTCAGGCCCTCATGCTTTCCAAGGTACCGCCGCCCCCGCGTCGATGCCATGGCGCTCGATCGCCGACGTCAACCGACGGCCGTCTTGGCACCCTGAGGCCGCTCAACAGGACCTTGAAGCGCTCCAGGATGTACATTTCAAATGTACGGTTGAAGACACACATTGACTCTGTGGAGGCGACATGACGATGGAAACCATCCCGTTCACGCAGTTCCGCAGCCATCTGGCACAGACGCTGGAGGCCGTTGATCGAGGGTCGGACACTTGTGTCATTTCTCGCCGGGGGCGCCCGGCCGGGGTGTTGATGTCCTACGAGAGCTACCTGGGACTGACCCAGGGTCAGCGCGGCTTTGCGGCCCGCCTGGCGCAATGGCGCAAGGTTGCACAGCCCGTGCTCGAGGCGACGGCGGCCGAGGAAGAACCCTTCACTGACGATCTGCGCGACCGCAAGGTGCGGGAACGCCCGGATCCCTGGGCGGCCTGAATGGCGGGGCCGTCAACGGAGCAACTGAGCTGGTTGCTCGACACCAACACCCTGTCGGAAGCCGCGAAGCCTCGGCCTGACGAGCAGGTGATGCAGCGATTGCAGCAGCATGGACACGAATGCGCGCTTCCGGCGCCCGTCTGGCACGAGTTGCGGTGGGGTTGGCTGCGCATGCCTGACGGGGCGAGAAAGGCCGCCATCGGGGAATTCGTTCACCACGTGGCTGGCGATCTGCCCATCCTTCCCTACGACGCAGCGGCCGCGCGCGTCCACGCCGAGTTGCGCTGGGAAGCCCAGCGCACCGGGCGCACGCTGCCGCACATCGACGCCGAGATCGCCGCGATCGCCATAGCCCGGGGGCTCACGCTCGTCACACGCAACCTGAAGGACTTCGAAGGCATCGCCGGCCTTCGCGTGTCCAACTGGTTTGGTCAGTCCGCTGGATGAGTTGACAGCGGCTTTGGCGCCTTGAGAGCCTGAGCCCGACGCCGTTGGCGATGCACGGGCCCAGTCCGGCCGAACCGGGCCGTCGTCTCAGGCTCTCAAACCCTCCAAGGCACCGCCGCCCCCGCGTCGATGCCATGGCGCTCGATCGCCTGCGCGCAGGCGGCGCGCGGCACGCGGCCCTGGGTGGCAAGCGCGTCCAGCGCAGCCAGCACCACGTGGTGGCGGCCGATCTCGAAGAAGCCGCGAAGCTCGGCGCGCGTGTCGCTGCGGCCGAAGCCGTCGGTGCCGAGCACGGTGAGCCGGGCCTCGAGGTGGGGGGCGATGGTCGCCGGCCAGGCGCGCACCCAGTCGCTGACGGCCACCACCGGGGCGGTGCCGGGCAGCAGGCGCTGCAGGTGGCTCGTGCGCGGCGCCGCGCCCGGGTGCAGGCGCTGGTGGCGCTCGGCCTCGCGCGCGTCGCGCGCGAGCTCGCTGTAGCTGGTGGCGCTGTACACCTCCACCTGCACGCCCCAGTCCTCGCGCAGCAGGCGCGCGGCGGCCAGGGCCTCGGCCAGCAGGGTGCCGGAGCCGAGCAGGCGCACGCGCGGGGCGTCGGCACCTGCGGCCTCGCCACCCTCGCCGCCCCCGCCGCCGTCCTCCACCTGCACCAGCCCGCGCACGATGTCGTCCTCGCGTCCGGGCGCGATCGACGGCTGGGGCTGGTTCTCGTTCATCAGCGTGACGTAGTAGAAGACGTCACGCTGTTCCTGCAGCATCTCGCGCATGCCGTGGTGCACGATCACGGCCATCTCTGCCGCGGTGGCGGGGTCGTAGGCGCGGCAATTGGGCACCTGGGCGGCCACGAGCAGGCTGTGGCCGTCCTGGTGCTGCAGGCCCTCGCCGCCCAGCGTCGTTCGGCCGGCGGTGGCGCCGAGCAGGAAGCCGCGGGCGCGCTGGTCGGCGGCGGCCCAGATCGCGTCGCCCACGCGCTGGAAGCCGAACATCGAGTAGTAGATGTAGAAGGGCAGCATCGGCACGCCGT
>CAIRBF010000041.1 GCA_903876715.1 uncultured beta proteobacterium | reverse complement strand
TACCCTCCCCCGCCCGGCGTCTCGATCACGAACACATCGCCCGCGCCCATCTCGGCGCTGCCGATGTGGCCGAGCGCCTCGACGCGGCCGTCGGCGCGCTCGACGCGGTTGATGCCCAGCGCCCCCGGGGCGCCGCCGGCCAGCCCGAAGGCGGGCACGCGGCGGCCGTTGGAGAGGATGGAGGCCGTCATGGCCTCCAGGAAGCGCACGCGGCGCACTCCGCCGTCGCCGCCGCGCCAGCGCCCGGCCCCGCCCGAGCCGGCACGGATCTCATAGCTGTCCAGCCACACCGGGAAGCGGAACTCCAGCACCTCGGGGTCGGTCAGGCGCGAGTGGGTCATGTGCGCCTGCACCACCGAGGTACCGTCGAAGCCACCACTGACGCGACCCTCGGCGCCGGTCCAGACGCCCGCGCTGGTGCCGCCGGAGATGGGGTCGTCGTATTGGTGGCGCGCGTTGCCGAAGGTGAAGTCGTTCATCCTGCACTGGCTGGCCGCCATCAGCCCTAGCGCGCCGAAGATCGCGTTCGTCACGCACATCGAGGTCTCGACGTTGCCCGCCACAACCGCGCCCGGCGGCCGCGGGTTGAGCATGCAGCCCTCGGTCACGGTCACGCGCAGCGGCTTCAGGCAGCAGGCGTCCAGCGGGATGACGTCGTCTTGAGCTTGAGCCGGGCGGTCGAGCCGCCCTCTGCACGACGTCGCTGGCCTTATCTCTGCGCGGCTCCGAAGGGCCGCTCCAGATGACGCTCGACGAACATCAGCCTGTCCTGCCCGTAGAAGAGTTCGCCATCGACCCCGTAGGTGGGCGAACCGAGGACCCCGATTCGGATCGCCTCGTCCGTGCTCGCAGCGAACTCGGCCATCGTCTCAGGCGCAAGCGCTGAGTCCAGCAATGGCGCGGCGTCGATGCCGACGCTCGCGGCGATCCGGGCGAGCACGTCCCGGTCGGCGATATCGCGGTCGTCGCGCCAAAGCGCCGTCAGGATCGCGTCCGAGAGGGCATCGACATCACAGCCCTGTTGCTGCGCAACGAGCACCAGGCCCGACGGCAGATCGCGGTCGCCGTAGTGGTGCCTGGGCTCGATGATGACCGGGAGATCCAGCCACTCGCTCCAGCGCTCGAGCTCACGCCCAAACTGGTACGCGCGCAAAGTGGGGCTGCGCTGCGAAAACGGCAGGCCACCGACGGCGGGCACGACCCGCGACAGGTCGATGGGTCGATGCCGCAGCGTACGCCCGAAGCGCTTTGCCAGCGCGGCGATTCGCTGCGATCCGAAGTACGCATAGACCGAGCGCACAGAGTAGAAATAGTCGATAGTCGCCATCGAGGGATCGCCCTTCAGTTCGACTTCAGGCCGGCCTTGCGGATGATCGGACCCCATTTCTCATGATCGGCGCGAAGAGTCGCCGCAAATTCATCCGGCGTGCTGCCGACGGGCTCCAGGCCCTGGGCAAGCAGCGTCGCGCGGACCTCGGGGTCGCGCATCGCATCGTGGTAAGCCTTCGCCAGCCGCTGTCGCTCGGCCTGCGGGGTACCCGCCTTCACCACGACCCCCTGCCAAGCCGCCGTTGCAAAACCCGGGATCGTGTCCGCGATGGGCGCAAGCGTGGGCGCGAAGTCCTGGCGATTCGTGGTGGAGACGCCGAGCAGGCGGACCTTGCCGGCGTCGGCGTGCGGACGCAGCGTCAGGTAGCTGTCGAGCATCAGGCCGACCCGCCCCTCGAGAAAATCGGGCAGCGCCGCGGCTCCGCCCTTGTAGGGGACGATCGTGATGTCGAAGCCGCCGATCATCGACAGCAGCAGCCCCCCCAAGTGCGAGCCGCCCCCCAGGCCCGAGGCCGCGATCGTCAGCTTGCCCGGGTTCGCCTTGGCCCAGGCCACGAGTTCGGATACCGTCGACACCGGAACCCCCGGGCCGGCGGCCAGCACCAGCGGAATGTTGACGAGCAGCGAGACGGGCTCGAGGTCCTTGAAGGTGTCGTAGGGCAGCTTGTCGAAGGTCCACGGATTGAACGCGAGCGAGGTGTACACGCCAATCAGCGTCGCACCATCGGCAGGGGCCGCGAGGCCAGACTGGATCGCGGTAATGCCGGCAGCGCCGGGCTTGTAGTCGAGAAGGACGGGACGGCCAAGCGCCGGCTCGGCCCGCTTGTTCGCCGTGCGCAGCATCACGTCGGTGGGCCCGCCAGGACCCGTGGGCACGAGGATCCGGACCGCCCTGGCCGCGGTGGACTGCGCAAGGCCGGGACCTGCGCCGCCAGCCAGCGAGGCGAAGGCGGCTACGGCACTCAGGCTGAAGATTCGTCGTGATGGCATGGTGTTGCTCTTTCTGCGTGGAAAACGGATGGGGCACCAAGGTGCACTTGCGGCTTCAGGATGACGATCGCCGGGCGCACCAACCACTCGATCATCCGATACAAACCTGGCGCGCCGCGGACTCGCGCCGCATCCCGCCCCGCCAGGTCAGCGCCTCCTGCCCGGCGAGCGGACCTCTGCGTCAGCACGCCCCCAGCCCCCTCACCCCACCGCATCTCATACCCGCGGCCCCACCCGGCGTCTCGATCACGGACACGCTGCCTGGGTCCATCTCGGCGCTGCCGATGTGGGCCAGCGCCTCGACGCGCCCGTTGCCGGGGCCGGCAATCGCGGGTTGAGCATGCAGCCTTCGGGCACGATCACCTGCAGCGGCTTCAGGCAGCAGGCGTTCAGCGGCATGTCGTCGTCCACCAGCATGCGGAAGACGCAGAGCACCGCGGCCATCGCCACGGGCTTGGGCGCGTTGAAGTTGCCGGGCAGATGGGCACTGGCGCCGGTGAGGTCGAGGGTGGCCTCGCGTGCAGCAGCGGCATCGACCGTGATGCGTACGCGGATGCGCGCGCCGTTGTCGAACTCGAGGTCGAAGCGGCCGTCGCCCGCGTTTGCCGGCCTCCGGGCGAACGCGGCGATCATGCGCCGCACCGATTCCTCGGCGTTGTCATGCACGTGGCGCATGCGGGCCGACACCGTCTCGAGCCCGAACTGGGCAACCACGGCGCTCAGCTCCCGCACGCCCTTATCCGTGGCGACGATCTAGGCACGCACGTCGGCGATGGTCTGCTCGGGGATGCACGCGGGCCAGCGCTCGCCGACGAACAGCGCCCGCAGGTCTGCCTCACGCAACACAAGGTCGCGCACCAGCGGCACGTTGTAGACCACCACGCCCTCCTCGTCGATCATGGCGCTGAACGGCGGCATCGAGCCCGGCGTGGAGCCGCCGATGGCGGCGTGGTGGCTGTGGCTGGTCGCATGGACGACCGCGCGCGAGAGCACGCAGCCATGTGTCCGACCGCACGACCACGCCATGGCCTCAGCGTTGCTGTCCCTCCGCGTGCGGCCGGCGCATGGCCAGCCACAGCGCCAGGCCCAGCAACACCAAAGCCGGCAGTCCCTCCGCCACGGGTGTGTGGCGCAGATGGAAGTACAGGGCTCCGGCCAAGATGGGCACCAGGCCAGCGGCAGCCGGGCGCTGCAGGCGCGGGATGAACAGGCCGATCGCCCCAGCCACCTCGGCCGCGCCAATGAAGTAGCCGAACCACGCCGGCAGGCCCAGCACGGCAAAGCTGGCGTGCAACTGCGGCACGCCAGCGAGCTTGGCGCCACCTCCGAGCAGCAGGGGCAAGGCCAGCAGGACGAGCGGGAGGTAGGTCTTGAGCTTGTTCATGCGTTCCTCTTGTGCAGCTCAGGCAGCCATGGATTGGGTCAGCGCCTCGATCTCGGTGCGCGCCGCTGCCAGGCCAGCGGCCTGGGCCTCGGAGCTCATGTTGAGGCGCTCGGTGCCAACGAAGTGCAAACGGACCTCTGGCTGGGTGCGATGCAGCGCACTCACCAAATCGTCGGTCAGGCGTGCCGAGAAGGAATCGGCGGCGACGCGGGCGCTGGTGTTAACTTGCAAGATCATCCGGGGGTCCTGATTCGTTGGATTGAAACGTACTTTATGTATGCACCAATCCGCTGTAAATGCCAGAATTTGCATATCATTGTTCTATCTCCGGAACAATGAACCCATGCACCGTGACGCCGACGACCTCCTGTTGTTTGCCAAGGTGATCGAGGTCGGAAGCCTGGTGAAGGCCGCCGAGCGCTTGCAACTGCCCAAGTCCACCGTCTCGCGCCGACTCACGGCGCTGGAAGCACGCCTGGGCGAGAAGCTGCTGCAACGCACCACGCGCCGCCTGGCGCTGACGGAATTCGGACAAAGCGTGCTGGAACACGCGCGCGTGTTGAGCACCGAGGTCGACAGCGCCCTGGCCCTTGCCCTGCACCGCCGGCAGCAGCCCAGCGGGCGGCTGCGGGTGTCGATGCCGGCAGGCTTTGCGCATCACGTAGCCGCCGCGGCCATTGAGGGTTTTGTGCGCGCGCACCCCTTGGTGCAGCTGGAGTTGGACCTGTCGCCACGCCGTGTCGACCTGATCGCCGAGGACTTTGACTTGGCCATTCGCATGGGCAAGCTGCCCGATGACAGCCAACTGGCCGCACGACGTCTGGCCCTGGTCCAGGAGGGCCTCTATGCCAGCCCCGCCTACCTGGCACGACAGGGCGAGCCCCACCATCCGGATGCGCTGCTCCATCTGCACGGGCTGATGATCCTGAGCCGCCAGGGCGAGCCCATGCCCTGGGTGCTGAGCCGGGGCGAGGGCGCCACACGCGAAGCCTGGCAGGGCGCACCGCAGAAGCGCACGCTGGTGAATGCCCCGGACCTCCTGGTGCGCCTGGCCTGCGCCGGCCTCGGGCTGACCCTGGTGGTCGACCGCTTGGCCGCCGAGCTAGTCACACGCGGTGAGCTGCAACGGGTGCTGCCTGCCTGGCGCCCGGCCACCACCGAATGCTGGGCTTTGTTTCCAGGCCGGCGCCTGCTGCCGCTGCGTACCCGGCTGTTCATCGAGGCATTGGCCGAGACCATGAGCGATTCGTGGGGCGCGACGCAGGACTCCATCTCCTGCGGCTGAGCCCGCCCAGCAGCGGCCTCGGAGACCCCCACACTTTGCAGTTCGGACTTGGCTGCATGTCGATGCCGAACACGCCGCTTCTCTCTCGTTGGCGATGCGCTGACCCTCGGCGTAGAACAGCGCGCAGGAGAAGTCGCGCCGCTCCTTGATGTGGACCGAGTGGCCGCACGCGCAGGCCAATGCCTCGCAGGAGCGGGTGGCACCGCCTCGCATGCACCTACATGCACATGTATGGCGGCCGACAATTATCTTGAGCGCGGTTTCTGATGCTGGCGCTGGACACCGACACCGTCGACTACTACTTCAGGGGTGACCCGGCCGTGGTGCCGCGCTTGCAGGCACTTCCCCCGTCTCAGATCGCATTGCCCAGTGTGGTGCTGCACGAACTGCGCTACGGGCTGGCGCGTCTGCCTGCGATGGCAGCGCAGCCCCGTCTGGAAGCCGTGAGTCGGTTCATCGCTCCTCTGGAGGTGTTGGACTTCGACGACGCTTGCCCCCAGGTAGCCACCACCTTGCGAGCCTGGCTGGAATCAGAGAGGCGCCCAATGGGCGCCTTCGACACCCTCATCGCTGCCACGGCCTTGCGCCATGGCGCCGCCCTGGTCACGCGAACCGTCGCAGAGTTCTCGAGGGTGCCGGGGATGGAAGTCATCGACTGGCACGCGTAATCTGGAAGATCAGGCAATGAACAAGACCTGAGAGCCTGAGAGTCTTTCCCCCATGCCCGCCTTGCACCCCAAGACACCCCGCCTCGGGGTTGACGACCCTGCCGCGGGGCGCGCCCGACATCGCCTGGCGCACGCCCGGCGTGCCGTCCGGACGTCCTCTTCATCCCGGCGAGTGGCCGAGCATTTGGATGGGATGCTCCGCCTCACCGAGGCATGGCCTTCGGGCGCTTTGAAAGGTTGGCAGGAGTGCGAATCCGTACCGTTCAACAGGGTTCAACGGGGTTCAACGGTACGGACGTCGACGTAGTCTCCGGCCTGCGCAGCCACCTTTCGAACGGAGTTTCCATGCCCGTGATGACCCTTTCCGCCAAGCGCCAGGTGGTACTCCCGGCCGACCTTTGCCGGCAGATGGCGCTGCAACCCGGCTCGGGTGTGGAGGTCTCGTTGGCGCAGGACGGTTCAGGCATCCTCATACGGCCTGCGGCCACGGCGCCACGCAAACCCGCCAGTGTGTTGTTCGGGCGCGTCGTGCATCGCGGCACGCCTGTGTCCATCGAGCAGGCGCAGGGTCTGGCGGTGGCGCAGCATCTGGTGCGTCGCGGCGCACGATGATCGTCATCGACACCAACATCCTGGCCCGCGCCATCGCCGAAGAGGCTGACGCCGATGCCAGGCGCTGCAGACCTACCGCGCCGGGCTGGACCTGGCCGATGCTCTGCATCTCGCGCAGTCCGGCCTTTGCAGCGCCCGGCCACCTTTGATGCGCGCTTTGTCAAGGCTGCCCGGCGCCTGGATTTGACGCCGCCTGTGCAGGCGCCCTCCACATGAGAAAGCCCAGCTGACCGCACGCCGACGCACTGGCCAGCCCGCAGTCCCGACAAAACGAATGACCGCCTCCCACCCCCAGCGTGCCGTCTGCCTCACCGAAGAGACCACCGAGTGGCTGTGCCTGCTCGGGCAGGAGCAGCGCATCGTCGGCATCAGCGGCTACACCGTGCGCCAGCCGCGCGCACGGCAGGACGAGCCGCGCATCATCTTGTTTCTCGACGGCAGGATCGACCGCATCGTGGCGCTGTAGCCCGATCTCGTGATCGGCTTTTCCGACATGCAGGCGGCGCTGGCCGACAAGCTGATCCGCTCCGGCCTGAGCGTGCTGTTGCACCAGGCAGTACAGCGAGGTCTGCCAGGGGCGGTGGCGCTCGTGGTGGAGCGGGTGGGGTTGGGCGGGCCGCGCCGCGCAAGACCCCGCGCGCGCAGGCCGCCGCCGGGCGATCGACACGGTGGGGGTGTGGCGCAGTCCGGGGCCACACGTCGTCGCTAGGATCGCCGCGCGGGCCTGCTCCCACTCGAGTCACTCCGTTGGGGGATGCCGAAGGACGACCTGATCAGCAAGCCCGCCCTCGCCTCTCGCCCCTCACCCCACCCCGTACCCTCCCCCGCCCGGCGTCTCGATCACGAACACGTCGCCCGCGTGCATCTCGGCGCTGCCGATGTGGCCGAGCGGCTCGACGCGGCCGTCGGCGCGCTCGACGCGGTTGATGCCCAGCGCCCCGGAGGCACCGCCGGCCAGGCCGAAGGCGGGCACGCGGCGGCCGTTGGAGAGGATGGAGGCCGTCATGGCCTCCAGGAAGCGCACGCGGCGCACTCCGCCGTCGCCGCCGCGCCAGCGCCCGGCCCCGCCCGAGCCGGAGCGGATCTCGTAGCTGTCCAGCCGCACCGGGAAGCGGAACTCCAGCACCTCGGGGTCGGTCAGGCGCGAGTTGGTCATGTGCGCCTGCACCACCGAGGTACCGTCGAAGCCGCCGCTGACACGGCCCTCGGCGTCGGCCCACACGCCCGCGCCGGTGCCGCCGGAGATCGTCTCGTAGTACTGGTGGCGCGCGTTGCCGAAGGTGAAGTTGTTCATCGTGCACTGGCTGGCCGCCATCAGCCCGAGCGCGCCGAAGATCGCGTTCGTCACGCACATCGAGGTCTCGACGTTGCCCGCCACCACCGCGCCCGGCGGGCGCGGGTTGAGCATGCAGCCCTCGGGCACGATCACCTGCAGCGGCTTCAGGCAGCCGGCGTTCAGCGGGATGTCGTCGTCCACCAGGGTGCGGAAGACGTAGAGCACGGCCGCCATGGTCACGGCCTTGGGCGCGTTGAAGTTGTTGGGCAACTGGGCGCTGGTGCCGGTGAAGTCGAGCGTGGCGGCGCGCGCCGCGGCGTCCACGGTGACGCCCACGCGGATGTGGGCGCCGTTGTCGAGCTCGAGGTCGAAGCGGCCGTCGCCCGCCTCCGCCGGCCGCCGGGCGAGCGCGGTGATCACGCGCCGCACCGACTCCTCGGCGTTGTCCTGCACGTGGCGCATGTAGGCGGCCACGGTCTCGAGCCCGAACTGCGCCACCATCGCGCGCAGCTCCTGCACGCCCTTCTCGTTGGCGGCGATCTGGGCGCGCAGGTCGGCGATCGTCTGCTCGGGGTTGCGCGCCGGCCAGGGGCCTGTGCCCAGCTGCTCGCGCAGCTCGGCCTCCCGCAGGCGGCCGTCGCGCACGAGCAGGACGTTGTCGAGCAGCACGCCCTCCTCGCCAATCGTGGCACTGAACGGCGGCATCGAGCCCGGCGTGGAGCCGCCGATGTCGGCATGGTGGCCGCGGCTGGCAACATAGAAGAGGGGTCTTGCCGTTCGGCCCGAAGTTGCCGAAGGGCTCGCGAGGGCTTCGACAGGCTCAGCCCGAACGGGGTGAAATGGTTCTTCGACAGGCCTGTCCTGAGCAGCGTCGAAGGGCCTGTCCTGAGCCCCGTCGAAGGGCCTGTCCTGAGCAACGTCGAAGGGCCTGAGAGATGTTGCCGTTCGCCCTGAGCCTGTCGAAGGGCTTGCGGGGGCTTGGACAGGCTCAGCCCGAACGGAGTCCACCAGGACTTCGACCGGTCTGCCCTCACCAGGGTCGATGAACTCGCCCCGCGCCCCACCATCGCCCTCGTCCAGGAATACCGGCGTCACCACCGTGACGTCGGGCAGGTGCGTGCCGCCGTGGTAGGGATCGTTCAGCACGTAGACGTCGCCAGGCCGGATGTCCGGGTTGCGCTCGATCACGGTGCGGATGGACTCGCTCATCGAGCCCAGGTGCACCGGCATGTGCGGGGCGTTGGCGATCAGCTGGCCCTGGGCGTCGAACAGCGCGCAGGAGAAGTCCAGCCGCTCCTTGATGTTCACCGAGTAGGCGGTGTTCTGCAGCCGCAGCCCCATCTGCTCGGCGATATTCATGAACAGGTTGTTGAAGACCTCCAGCATCACCGGGTCGGCCTCGGTGCCGATGGCCTGGCGGGCGGCGCGCGGGCGCACGCGGGCGAGCTCGAGCGCCCCGCCCTCGCGCACCTGGGCCTGCCATCCCGGCTCGACGACGGTGGTGGCGTTCTTCTCCGCAATCACCGCCGGCCCGGGGATGCAGGCGCCGGGTGCGAGCCGCTCGCGCACCCACAGCCCGGCCTCGGCCCAGCCGGACGCGCCGTCGTCGGGCTCGACATACATGCGCACCCGGTCGGCCGGCGACGGGGTGTGCGCCGCCAGAGCGGACGTCTCGGCGCGGGGCAGCGATGCCGAAGGCGCGGCGGCAACGGATCCCGAGACCGGGCCGGCCGCAGGGCCTGCCGCCGATACCCCCTCCCGCCGCTCCCCCGGCCCCACGGCCTCGGCCGAGACGGCCTCGATCACGAGGGCGCGGCCCGGCATCAGGAAGGCGAAGCGCTGGCGGTAGGCGGCGTCGAAGGCGGCGCGCACCGCGGCCTCTTCGCCCAGGGGCACAACAAGCGCCGTGTCGGTGCCCTGGTAGCGCAGGTGGATGCGAAGCCGGCGCTCCACCGCCGCCGGGTCATAGCCCTGGCCGGCCAGTTCGGCCGCGGCGGCCTCCGCCAGCGCCGCGGCCTGGGTGGCGGCGCTGGCCAGGCCGGCGGCGTTCAGCGGCAGTTCCACCGAGGCCTCGCGCATCGCCGTCTGGTCGGCCAGGCCCATGCCGTAGGCCGAGAGCACACCGGCCAGCGGGTGGACGAAGACGCGCGTCATGCCCAGCGCGTCGGCCACGGCGCAGGCGTGCTGCCCGCCCGCGCCGCCGAAGCACTGCAGCGTGTAGCGCGTGACGTCGTAGCCGCGCGCCACCGAGATGCGCTTGATCGCGTTGGCCATGTTCTGCACCGCGATACGCAGGAAGCCTGCGGCCAGCGCCTCGGGCGTGGCCTCGCGCCCGCTGGCACGCTGCACCTCGGCCGCCAGCGCCTCGAAGCGCGCGACGACGGTGTCGCGGTCCAGCGGCTCGTCGCCCCCGGGGCCGAACACGCGCGGGAACCAGGCTGGCTGCACCCGGCCGAGCATCACGTTGGCATCGGTCACCGCCAGCGGCCCGCCGCGGCGGTAGCTCGCCGGCCCCGGATGGGCGCCCGCGCTCTCGGGGCCGACGCGCAGGCGCGCGCCGTCGAAGCGCAACACCGAGCCGCCGCCCGCGGCCACGGTGTGGATGCTCATCATCGGCGCGCGCATGCGCACGCCAGCCACCTGGGTCTCGAAGGCACGCTCGAACTCGCCCGCGTAGTGGCTCACGTCGGTGGAGGTGCCGCCCATGTCGAAGCCGATCACGCGCTCGTGCCCGGCCGCCACCGCGGTGCGCACCATGCCGACGATGCCGCCGGCCGGCCCGGAGAGGATGGCGTCCTTGCCCTGGAAGTGGTGCGCCTCGGTCAGGCCGCCCGAGCTCTGCATGAAGTACAGCGGCACGCCGGGCATCTGCTGCGCCACCTGGTCGACGTAGCGCCGCAGGATGGGGCTGAGGTAGGCGTCGACGACGGTGGTGTCGCCGCGCGAGACGAACTTCATCAGCGGGCTCACCTCATGCGAGACGCTGACCTGCGCGAAGCCCGCCGCGCGCGCCAGCCGCGCCGCCGCCTGCTCGTGCGCGCTGTGCCGCCAGCCGTGCAGGAAGACGATGGCGCAGGCGCGCAGGCCGGCGGCGTGCGCCTCGCTCAGCGCGCGCGCGAGCGCAGCCTCGTCCAGCGGCGCGAGCACCTCGCCGTCGACACCGACGCGCTCGTCAGCCTCGACGACGCGCGCGTACAGCAGCTCCGGCAGCACGACGCGGCGGTCGAACAGCCGCGGCCGCGCCTGGTAGGCGATGCGCAGCGCGTCGCGGAAGCCGCGCGTGGTCACCAGCAGCGTGGGCTCGCCCTTGCGCTCCAGCAGCGCGTTGGTGGCCACCGTCGTGCCCATCTTCACGCACTCCACCTGCGCCGGGGTCACCGCCTCGCCCGGGCCCAGGCCGAGCAGGCGGCGGATGCCTTCCACCGCGGCGTCGGCATAGTGCCCGGGGTTCTCGCTCAGCAGCTTCAGGGTGTGCAGGGTGCCGTCGGGCGCGCGGCCCACCAGGTCGGTGAAGGTGCCGCCCCGGTCGATCCAGAACTGCCAGCGGGCTGCGGGGGTGTTCATCAGGGGGTCCTCTCGAGCAAATGAGCGTGCGGGCTCGGTCAGGCGGCGCGGGCAGCCGCGGCGGCGCGCAGGCGCTGCACCGCCACCGGCGTGGCCGCGGCCGCCAGCATCGACGCGGTCCAGGCCAGGGCGCCGGGCACCTGCGGCAGCAGGGCCAGCATCGTGACGAAGAAGGCGGAGAAGCCGATCTGCCCGACCGTGAAGCCGCGCAGCAGCGCCACCGTGGCCGCGGCGCCGTGGCGCGGCAGCGTGAAGCAGGGCAGGATCAGCCCGGAGATGGGCACCGCCAGCAGCAGGCCGGCCAGGGCCACCGGCAGCCGGGCCGAGCCGCCGATCACGACCGCCGCCATGAAGACGGCGACGCCCACGCGGGCCCACAGCTCGGCGCGCGGCAACTCCACCCGCCCCGGGGTGGCCAGGCCGGCCGACAGGCCCGTGAGCGCGCGCGTGCCGGCCGCCACCGCCAGCACGGACAGCAGCACGACGCTCCACGCGGGGCCGTCGATCGCGACCAGCGCGCCGCCGAGGACGAAGAACACCGCCAGCGCCAAGCCCAGGCAGGCGGGCCAGCGCCAGCGCCGCGCCGCCCAGGCATAGGTGACCAGGTAGGCCACCAGCGCCGGGTGGCAGCGCAGCGTCGCCAGGCAGGTCTCACGCCCGCGCTCGGCGCCCACGTCCATCATCAGCAGCCCGACGATGGGCCCGCCGATCATCGGCAGGCCGGCCAGCCAGCCCCCTGCCGCATGGCCCCAGCGCCCGGCCACCAGCGAGGCCGCGAGCACGGTGGCGGCGATCAGCGCGAGCTTGATCCCGAGCAACCCGGTTTCGGTCAAGTTGGAGGGCTCCTCACCGAACGGGCTGAAGCACCACCCAGCTCTTGCATGCGCGCGTCCAGCATCGTCACCACGTCATGCACCGGCAGCCCCGTGGCTGCGCGCAGCGCGCCCGCGTACGGCGGCAGGTTCGTGCACTCCAGCACCAGCGCCTGCAGCCCCGGCTCGCGCCGCAGCAGCCGTGTGCCGGCGGCCAGCACCTGGGCCCGCGCGTCGGCCTCGTCGAGCTCTGGAAGATCCTGCAGCAGGGTGCGGTGCAGGGCGCTGCCGGGCGTGATGCCCTCCACAGGGGTCGCCGGGTCGGCGCCGACGGCCTCGAAGTGCGCTCTCGTCAGCGAGGCGGCCTCGATCGTGATGACGCCGCAGCGCAGCGGCGCGAGCCGGGGCAGTTCCAGCAGGGCCGAGGTCCACACCGGCACCGGCAGCGCCGCCTGCAGCTCGCGCTGCCAGCGGGCGAGAAAACCGCAGCTGGTGCCGAGTGCGACCACGCCCTCCTCCACCAGCGCGCGCCCGGCGGCGATGAAGCGACCCAACAGTTCTGCGTCCCCGGCCGCGCCTCGTACCACCCGCGCAGGCGAGGCGCCATCGACCACAAGGTGACGCACCGGAAAGCCAAAGCTCACCGGGTGGCCAACGTCGCCTGGCGGCCGCGGGAAACGGGTCTGCAGCATCAGGATGCCGAGCATGGGCTGGGACGGCCGCACGTGGGCCGCAAGGTCTCGGTTTCGGGGAAAGTACGGGGCGGAGACGCCCCGAAGGCCCCCTATGCTAGCCAGCTTTGCAGCCATCCCACGGGAGCCTTCCGATGAAGCTGAATCTGCCCCTGCTCGCCGCCGCCGCCACCTTGGCGCTTTCCGCGACCGCCCAGGCCCAGACGCGATGGGACCTGCCGGCCGCCTACCCGGCCACCAATTTCCATTCTGTCAATCTGGTCGAGTTCGCCAACGACGTGGACCGCCTGTCCGGCGGCAAGCTGAAGATCACGGTCCACCCGAACGCCTCGCTGTTCAAGGCGCCGGAGATCAAGCGCGCCGTCCAGGGCGGGCAGGCGCAGCTCGGCGAGATCCTGCTCGTGAACTTCCAGAACGAGTGGCAGGTCTACGGCGCCGACGGCATCCCCTTCCTGGCCGACAGCTACGACGAGGCCGTCAAGCTGTGGCGTGTGCAGCGCCCCATGCTGGAGAAGAAGCTCGCCGAGCAGGGCATGATGGTGCTGTACGCCGTGCCCTGGCCGCCGCAGGGCATCTATGTGAACAAGCCGATCAGCTCCGCAGCTGACCTGAAGGGTGTGAAGTGGCGCGCCTACAGCCCATCCACGGCCCGGATTGCCGAGCTCGTCGGCGCCCAGCCGGTCACTGTGCAAGCGGCTGAGCTGACCCAGGCCATGGCCACGGGCGTGGTGCAAAGCTACATGTCCAGCGGCTCCACCGGCTTCGACACCAAGACCTACGAGCACATCAAGTACTGGTACGACACCCAGGCCTGGCTGCCGAAGAACGCCGTCATCATGAACAAGCGCGCCTTCGACGCCCTGGACAAGCCCACGCAGGACGCGGTACTGAAGGCCGCGGCCGACGCCGAGGTGCGCGGCCTGGCCGCGAGCAAGCGCGCCAACGGCGAGACGCTGGACAAGCTGCGCGCCAACGGCATGCAGATCCTGCCGCCCTCGGCGCAGCTGAAGGCCGACATGGCCAAGGTCGGCGACGTGATGGTGCGCGAGTGGCTCGAGAAGTCCGGAGCCGAGGGGAAGCAACTGGTGGACGCCTTCCGTCGGTAAACGCGGCCTGGTGGCTATCCCTCGGCCCACTGCAGCCCCACGAGCGTGCGCAGGTTCCTGGACGCCCTGTACGACGGCGCTGCCTGGCTGGCGGCGCTGTGCATGGTGGGCCTGCTGGTGATGGTGCTGACCTCCATCGTCAGCCGGCTCGTCCACGTGCACGTGCCTGGCACCGACGCCTACGCCGGCTACCTGATGGCTGGCGCAGGCTTCCTGGCGCTCGCGCACACGCTCAAGCGCAACGAGCACATCCGCGTGACGCTAGCGCTGTCGGCGCTGCAAGGCCGCGCACGGCGCGCGCTCGAGGTCTGGGCCCTGGGTGCGGCCACGCTGCTGGCGGCCCTGGGAGCCTTCTACAGCGTGCGCCTGTCCTGGCAGTCGCACCAGTTCAACGACATCTCCACCTCCAACGACGCCACGCCGCTGTGGATACCGCAGATCGCGATGGCGCTTGGAAACGTGATTCTTTTCATCGCTTTCATCGACGAGTTCGTGCTCGAGCTGCGCGGCCGGCGCTCGCACGCGACGCCGGCTGAAGCCACGCGCAACGAGTGAGGCGCACCGAACCGCCATGTCCGACATCGGCATCACCGCGCTGCTCATCGTCTCGCTGTTCCTGATCCTGGGCAGCGGGGTCTGGATCGGGCTCACGCTGTCGGGCGTGGCCTGGATCGGCATGCAGCTGTTCAGCTCGCGCCCGGCCGGCGACGCGATGGCCGTCACCATCTGGGGCTCGGCCTCGAGCTGGACGCTCACCGCCCTGCCGCTGTTCGTCTGGATGGGCGAGATCCTGTTCCGCACTCGGCTCAGCCAGGACATGTTCCGCGGCCTCGCGCCCTGGATGCAGGCCCTGCCCGGGCGGCTGCTGCACGTCAACGTGGTCGGCTGCACCATCTTCGCCGCCGTCTCGGGCTCGAGCGCGGCCACCTGCGCCACCATCGGCAAGATGAGCCTGCCCGAACTCGCGCGCCGCGGCTACCCCGATGGCATCTCGATCGGCTCGCTGGCGGGCGCAGGGACGCTCGGGCTGCTGATTCCACCGTCGATCATCATGATCGTCTACGGCGTCACCGCCGAGGTCTCGATCTCGCAGTTGTTCATCGCGGGCGTCCTGCCGGGGCTGATGCTGGCGGGGCTGTTCTCGGGCTACCTGATGTTCTGGGCCTGGCGCCATCCGCACCTGGTGCCGCCGGCCGACGCGCCGCTGAGCCTGCGCGAGAAGCTGCGCGAGTCCCGCCACCTTCTGCCGGTGGTCGGGCTGATCGTGGCCGTGCTCGGCAGCATTTACAGCGGCATTGCCACCGCCACCGAGGCCGCGGCCGTGGGGGTGGTGGGCTCGCTCGTGATCTCGGCCGCCCAGGGTTCGATGAACTGGATCACGTTCAAGGAATCGCTGCTCGGCGGCGTGCGCCTGTACTGCATGATCGCCCTCATCCTCGCGGGCGCGGCCTTCCTGACGCTGAGCATGGGCTACATCGGGCTGCCGCGCCACCTGGCCGAGTGGATCGCCACGCTCGGGCTGTCGAAGTTCGAGCTGCTGCTGGCGCTGATGTTGTTCTACATCCTGCTCGGCTGCTTCCTCGACGGCATCTCGATGGTGGTGCTGACGATGGGCGTGATCATGCCCACGGTGCAGAAGGCCGGGATCGACCCGCTGTGGTTCGGCATCTTCGTCGTGCTCGTGGTCGAGATGGCGCAGATCACGCCGCCCGTGGGCTTCAACCTGTTCGTCTTGCAGGGCATGACCCAGCGCGACATCGGCTGGATCGCGCGCGTGACGCTGCCCTTCTTTTTCCTGATGATCGCCGCGGTGGGCCTGATCTACCTCTTCCCGGGGATCGTGACGGCGCTGCCCAGGCAGATGATGGGCTGAGGAGCGCGGCCGGCGGCCGCGCCCCGCTCAGCGCGCGAGCGTGCGCTCGACGGCGCGAGCCGCCATCGTCGAGATCATCGCGGCGCGGTACTCGGCGCTGGCGTGCAAGTCAGCGTTCAGGTCATTGGGGTCGAGTTTCACGGCCAACGCCGCTGCGGGCGTGAAGGTGGCTCCCAGCGCTGCCTCCAGCGCATGTTCCCTGTAGACGCTGGCGCGCGCGCCCGTCACCGCCACGCGCACGCCGTCGGCGAACCGGGCGACGAACACTCCGACGATCGCAAAACGCGAAGCCGGCTGCCTGAGCTTCATGTAGGCCGCCTGCTGCGGCAGCGGGAAGGCCACCTCGGTCAGCAGCTCACCAGGCTCGAGCGCCGTCTGGTAGATGCCGGTGAAGAAGTCGGCCGCAGCGATGCTGCGGCGGTCGGTTTGTAGCGTCGCACCCAGCGCGACAACGGCGGCCGGGTAACAGGCCGCGGGGTCGGCGTTGGCCAGCGCGCCCCCGAGCGTGCCCATGCTGCGCACTGCAGGGTCACCGATGCCATCGGCCAGTTCGGACAACGCCGGCAGGGCACGGCGGATCGCGGCGCTGGCCGCCACGTCCGCGTGGCGGGTCATCGCGCCGACCACGGCCTGCCCCCCATCGACGCGGATGCCGGCGAGGTCGGCGATGCCGCCGAGGTCGACCAGGCGCTCCGAGGCGGACATGCGCAGCTTCATCGCCTGCACCAGACTCTGGCCGCCAGCCAGGTAACGCGCATCGCCTTCGAAGGCGGCCAGGGCATGGGCGCGGGAGACGGGGCGCTGGTAGTCGAAGCGGTACATGCGGTCGGGCTCCTCGGATAGACGGCGATGTTGACGATTGTGGCAGCGGCGGCGGGGGCGGGGGCGGGTTGGGCTGTTCGCGTCACACCGCGCAGGAGCGAAAGCCGCAGAAGAGGTCGTCGCGCTGCGGCTCCGCGTAGCGCCGGGCGGCAGGGTGGGCGGCGCGCGGGGTGGTCCACGAAGAGGCACCACGCAACACTCCCCAGCCTGATCGCGGCTGTGCAGGCGCAAAGCCGGCAGCCTGCGCATCGACCCCGTCCGGGTAAGGCCGGGCACCGTTGAGCATCCATTCCCAGACATCGCCCCAGACCCAGCCGCGCGAGGCCGCCGTGGCCCTCGCCCGGTCCCACTCGGCTTCGGCTGGCAGGCGGCGTCCGGCCCAGCGGCACCAGGCCTCGGCCTCGTACAGCGTGACATGGGCCACGGCCTGGCCTGCCGGCAGGCGCTGCAGGCTGCCGCGACGCTCGGCCACGACCGCGCCGCGCAACTGCTCGACCCCCCGCGGCGCACGCCGCCCTTGGGATTGCACCCAGGCCCAGCCGGCCTCGGTCCACCAGCGGGCGTCGTCGTAGCCGCCATCCTCGGCGAACTCCACGTAACGTGACCAGCACACCGGCTGGGCATCGATCTCGCACTCAGGTACCAGCACGGTGTGCCGCCAACGTTCGTTGGGCGGCACCAGCCCGCCCGGTGGCGAACCCTGCGGTACGGGCCCAGCCGGCAGCCACAGCGGTTCACGCTGTCCGCGAGCCGGCGCCGGACCGGCGGGCGCCGCTGCGTCTGCAGGATCGACCCCGAGCCACTGCGCAGCCTCGGCCAGCCGCTCAGCCATCCGGTCCTCGTGCAGCAGCGCCAGGCGGTAGACATGCAGGCCGGCATCGTCGTCCGCGGCCGATTCGAGCAACTGCAGCGTGAGCTCCAGCGTATCGGACAGGTAGCACCGCACGGCGTCGGGATCGGGCCGCTCGGGCGGTCCGGACGCTGCGCCCTGCTCCGGTGCGAACCAGGCATCGGCCTGCGGCTCGACCGAAGGCAGCCGCGGCAGCACGGCGCAGGCAAGCTCACCCTGGGCGCGGTTCACATGGCGTGCGGTCCAGTATTCCTGGAACCAGCCGGCGCGGCCGACGCAGCGCCAGGGTCGGTGCGCGCTGCCCTCGCCACCGTCCCAGCGCCCGGCTGCCTCGAATGCGGTCAGCCAGCGCAGCGTGCGGTTGCGCGCGTCCATCAAGGCCAGCGAGAGCTCGTCTCGGTCAGCCCGCCGCGCCCGCACAGGATCGTGCAGCGCGTTGGCCGGGCGCAGGTACGAGGTCACGGCAGACAGCCCCGGGTGGCGACTTCACCGAACGCCGCGACGCGGTTCACAAACGCTCGATGCGGGCGTAGGCGCTGTGGTTGTGGATGGACTCGAAGTTCTCGACGTCCACCGTGTAGCGGCCCACGCGCTCATCGGTCTGCAGGCGCAGCGCCACGTCGCGCACCAGGTCCTCGACGAACTTCGGGTTCTCGTAGGCGCGCTCCGTGACCCACTTCTCGTCGGCTCGCTTGAGCATGGGCCAGATCTCGCTCGAGGCGCTGTCCTCGGCAAAGCGTACCAATTCATGCCACGCCAACGGCTGCAGCGGCTCGATGCGCATCGTCACGCGCGAACGCTGGTTGTGCGCGCCGTAGTCGGAGATCTCCTTCGAGCAAGGGCACAGGGTCTTGACCGGGACGCCGACCTCCATCCACACCGTGGTCTGCCCGGCGCGGGTCTCGGAGATCCAGCGCCCCTCATAGTCGAGCAGGCTCGCCAGCCCGGAGACGGGGGCGCGCTTGCGCAGGAAGAAGCTGAACGCGGCCTCGATGCGACCCTCGTCGGCGTCCAGGCGCTCGAGCATCTCCGCATGGCGCTGCGCCAGCGTGACCGCGTCCAGAGGCGCGTCCAGGACGTCGAGCCAGGCGATGAAGCGAGACATGTGCGTGCCCTTGCGGTCAGCCGGCAGCGCGACGTCCAGAGCCCAAAGAGCGGCCGTCGTCTGCACCGCGCCGGCCACCTGCAGTCGCAACGGGTAGCGCACGTCCTTGATGCCCACGCGCTGGATAGCGACCCGCCGGTGATCGGCGCCGCCCTGCGTGTCAGGGATGTGAAGGGCATCGGTGAGATTGGTCATCGTATTGCCAGCGTCGCACCGATCGCGCGGCTAGGCGTTCGACCGGGTGAAGGGATGCGTTCGATCGCCTCGGTGGATGAGCCCGGTTCAGGCCGCAGGCTGGGCGCCGGCC
>CAIRBF010000040.1 GCA_903876715.1 uncultured beta proteobacterium | reverse complement strand
GCGGCGGCGTCCGCTGCCGCCGCCGCCGGGCTGGCGGCTGGCGTCGCAGCGTCCGTGCCGAGCGGCGCTGCGGAAGGGCCGCGCACCGCGGCCCATGCCGCCAGCGCGGCCAGCACCGCGAACACGGCGTAACCGGCGCTCCAGGCCCAGGACTGCACGCGCACGCTGCTCAGCGGCTCGATGAGCGGCGGGTAGGCGATCAATGCGCCCATCGAGGCCACGTTACTCAGCGCGTACAGGCGGTACACCTGGCCGCCGGCGTAGCGCCGCGCGAACCAGGCTTGCACCAGCGGGCCGGTGGTCGACAGCATCAGGTAGGGCAGACCGATCGTCAGCGCCAGCAGCCCGAGGATGCGCGCGGTCGGGTCGCTGCCGTCCACCGGCTTCAGCGCCTCGGACGGGATGATGGGCAACACCGCGAGGCTGACCAGCAGCAAGGTGGTGTGCACGATGGCCTGGCGCCGCGGCGTCACGCGCCGGATCAGCGTGTCGGCGTAGAAATAGCCCGCCAGCAGCACGCATTGGAAAAAGACCATGCAGGTCGTCCAGACGGCCGAGGTGCCGCCGAACCATGGCAGGATCTGCTTGGCGATGATCGGCTGCACCAGGAACAGCAGGAAAGCCGACAGGGCGATCGTGGAGGCGAAAAGGGTCACGAGGGCTGGCGCGGTGGGTGGATGTGGCGTGGCGCCACGACGACCGATGCCGGGCATTCGGCAGGCGCGGCGCGACACGAGGCGCCGCAGTATCCCCGGCTTTGGTCCGGTGCGGCGGCCGGCGAGCCGGTGGCGGACTGAGGGATTTCACCGAATGGCCCGCAGCGGTGTCGGCGTCGACGGTACTTTAGACTTCAAGCATCTATGACCGGCTCTGATTCCGGCGCGGCCCGCGGGCGCGCTTCCACGTTGTTGAGCTTGCGCGGCGTGGCCAAGGCCTACGGCAGCCTGCGTGCCGTCGATGGTGCGAGTTTCGACGTCGCGCGCGGCAGCCTGACAGCCCTCATCGGCCCCAATGGCGCGGGCAAGACCACGACCTTCGACCTGATCGCCGCCGCGCGCCGTCCTGACGCGGGCGAGATCGTCTTCGACGGCCAGCGCATCGACGGCCTGCCGCCGGATCGTGTCTTCCAGCGCGGCCTGGCCCGCACCTTCCAGGTGCCGCGTCCGTTCGCGAACATGACGGTGCTCGAGAACGTGATGCTCGCGCCGCTGCAGCAGGCGGGCGAGCGCTTCTGGAACAACTGGTTCGCTCCGGGGCGCGTGCGCGCGCAGGAGCGAGCGGCGCGCGACCGGGCACACCAGGTGCTGGAGGTTTGCGCGCTGGCAGGCAAGGCGGGCGACTTGGCGGGCCAGCTCTCCGGCGGGCAGCAGAAGCTGCTCGAGTTGGCGCGTGTGTTGATGATCGAGCCCAAGATGATCCTGCTCGATGAGCCGGCCGCGGGCGTGAACCCGGCGCTGCTCGAGACCCTGATCGACCGTGTGCAACTGCTCAACCGCCAGGGCATCACCTTCCTGCTCATCGAGCACAACATGGACATGGTGATGCGCATCTGCAACCCGGTCATCGTGATGGCCCAGGGCCGTGTGCTCGCCCAGGGCGAGCCCCAGGCGGTTCGCGAGGACCCGCAGGTCATCGACGCCTACCTCGGCGAGGTGGCGCATGGCTGAGCGCGGCGAGGTGGTGCTGCGCGCCGAGCAGGTGGTGGCCGGCTACGTCAAGGGCCTGCCCATCGTCCACGGCGCTTCGCTCGAGGTGGCGCATGGCGAGGTCGTGACCATCATCGGCCCCAATGGCGCAGGCAAGAGCACGCTGATGAAGGCGATCGCCGGCCTGGTGGGCATCGAGTCGGGCCGCGTGGTCCTGCGCGGCCAGGACGTGACCGGGCGCAGCGCCGACCAGGTCGTCAGCGCGGGGCTGGGCTACGTGCCGCAGACGGGCAACGTCTTCACCACGCTCACCATCCACGAGAACCTGCGCGTGGGCGGGCACCTGCTGCGCGGCGAGATGGCCGCGCGGCTCGAGCGCGCCTACCAGTCCTTCCCGGTGCTGGCGCAAAAGCGCGCCGACCGCGCGCGCACGCTCTCGGGCGGGCAGCGCCAGATGCTCGCCATCGCGCGTGCCCTGATGACCGACCCTTCGGTCGTGATGCTGGACGAGCCCACGGCCGGGCTCGCGCCCAAAGTGGTGCAGGAGGTCTTCGAGCGCCTGCGCGTGCTGGCCGGGCAGGGCGTGGCGGTGCTGCTGGTCGAGCAGAACGCCAAGGGCGCGCTGCGCCATTCCGACCGCGGCATCGTCCTCGTCGAGGGCCGCAACCACCTCGAGGGCCCGGCGGCCGCGCTGCTGGCCGACCCGGCAGTGGGTGCCGCCTTCCTGGGCGGTGCGGGCGTGCGGAGGGCTGCGGCATGATGGTGCTCCAGGCCCTGGCCGACGGTGTCTTCACCGGCGCCATCATCGCGCTGGGCGCGATCGGCGTGTCTTTTACGCTGCAGATCATGCGCTTCGCGAACTTCGCGCACTCGGAGTTCCTGACCTGGGGCGCCTACATTGCGCTCGCGGTGGTGATGCTGACCGGCGCGGGCGCGCCCACTGCCGGGCTGACCTTCGGCTGGCCGCTGGTAGCCGCGGCGCTGGTCTCCGCCGTGCTCACCGGCGTGGCGGCCTGGGGGCTGGACCAACTCGTCTTCAAGCGCCTGCGCCGCGGCGGCGCGCAGCCGCTGGTGCTGGTGTTCGCGGCCTTCGGCGCGGCGCTGGTGATGCGTCACGTCATCGTCCTGATCTGGGGCCACGAATCGTATTTCTACACGCGCGAGCTGCAGATGGCGGTGCTGGTGCCGCCAGGCATCCGCGTCATGCCCGACCAGGTCTTCATCCTCGCGCTGGCGCTGCTGGCCATGCTCGCGATGCACCTGTTCCTGACCTACAGCCGCACCGGCATCGCGATGCGGGCCATGGCCGAGAGCCCGGGCCTGGCCCAGGCTTGCGGGGTGCGCGTGGAGTCGGTGGTGCGCACGACCTGGATCCTCTGCGGCGGGCTGGCGGCGCTGGCCGGTGTCTTCACCGGGCTGACGCCGCAACTGCACCCCGAGATCGGTTTCAACCTGCTGCTGGCGCTGTTCGCGGCGGCGATCTTCGGCGGCGCCGGCAGCCTGCCCGGCGCCGTGATCGGCGGGCTCCTGGTGGGCATTGCCGAGAACCTCTTCCTGCTCGTCGTGCCGCCCGGCTACAAGCCGGCGATGCCCTTCGTGCTGCTGCTGCTGGTGCTGCTGTTCCGCCCCGACGGGCTGTTCGGCGAGAAGCGTTGAACCTGCGGGCCCCGCGATGATCGGCATCACCTCCTACCTCGTTTTCTTCCTCTGCGTCGTCCTGGTGCTGTCCATCCTGACGCTGGGCCTGAACCTGCAGTGGGGCTCCACCGGCCTGTTCAACGCCGGCGTGGCCGGCTTCTACGCCATCGGCGGCTACACGCATGCCATCATGACCGCGGCGCCGCAACCGCAGTACCTGGGCAACTTCGGGCTGCCGTGGATCGTCGGTATTGCCGGGGCGATGGCGCTGACGGCGCTGGCCGCGCTGCTGATCGGCCTGCTCACGATCCGGCTGCGGGGAGATTTCCTCGCCATCGCCACCTTCGGCATCGCCATCCTGATCCAGCTCGTGACGCTGAACCTCGAGCCGCTGACCGGGGGCTCCCAGGGGCTGTCGCGCATCGCCAAGCCGCTGAGCTCGGTCTTCACCACACCGCTGGCCTACAACCTGTTCTACCTCGCGCTGATGATCGGCGTCGTGGCGCTGGTGTACTGGGCCCTCGGACGCATCCTCGCCTCGCCCTGGGGCCGGGTGCTGCGCGCCATCCGCGAGGACGAGGTCGCCGCCATCGCTCTGGGAAAGAGCGCGGTGCGCTTCCGGCTCGAGGCTTTCGTGCTCGGCTCCACGCTGATGGGTCTGGCCGGCGCCCTGTACGTCAGCTTCATCGGTTTCGTCAGCCCCTTCGACTTCCTGCCCATCCTGACCTTCCAGGTCTGGGCCATGCTGATCGTCGGCGGCAGCGGCAACAACCGCGGCGCGCTGCTGGGCGCGCTGGTGGTCTGGGGCATCTGGGCGGCCAGCGGCGTGACGGTGTCCAAGCTCGTGCCGCCCTCGCATGCCGCCCAGGGCGCGGCCATCCAGGTCATCCTCATCGGCCTGGTGCTCGTGCTGATGCTGCTGTACCGCCCGCGCGGCCTCATCGGGGAACGCCCGATGGTTTCGCGCCACCTGGACGGCTAAGCTGCAGTCTCAGGCGGGCCTGGCCGGCCCGTGCCATACCGGATTTCCCCCACCTCCGCAACAAAGAGGATTCGTCATGACTCGTTCCGTTTCCCGGGCCCTGGGCGCGTTGGCCCTGGCCGCCGGCGCCCTGCTGGCGCTGCCCGCGCACGCGCAGGCGCCGTCCTGCCCCGTCAAGCTCGGCGGCATCCTGCCGCTGACCGGCTCGATGGCACCGATCACGAAGAAGATCGCCCAGGCGGCCGAGCTCGGCATCGAGCACATCAACCAGGGCGGCGGCATCAAGGGCTGCCCGGTCCAGTTCATCCTGCGCGACGACCAGGGTCAACCCACCGTCGGCGTCGACGCGGCCAAGTTCCTGGTCGAGGTCGAGCGCGTGGCCGCCTTCACCGGCACCATCTCCTCGGGCGTGACCGGCCCCATCATCACCTCGGTGACGGCGCCGTCCAAGGTGGTGCAGGTGACCTGCTGCTCCACTGCGAGCAGCTTCACGGCCGACGGCCGGGGCGGCGGCTATTTCTTCCGCACGATCCCGACCAGCAAGACGCAGGCCTACGCCACGGCGTCGGAGACCGCGCGCCGGGGCTTCAAGAAGACGGCCATCGTCTACGTCAACACCGACTTCGGCACCGACATGCTGCGCTTCTACCGCGCCGCTGCCGCCAAGCTCGGCGGCGACATCGCCATCGAGGTGGCCTACAACGACAACCAGCCCAGCTACCGCGCCGAGGTCACGCGCGCGCTCGCGGCCAAGCCCGAGTCGCTGCTGCTGATCGGCTTCCCGAAGGATGCCGTGACGATCGTGCGTGAATGGCTGTCGCTCGGCGGACCGAACAAGGTCGCGCTCAACAACTCGATGCGCACGCTGGATTTCGTCAACGGCGTGGGCGCGCGCTTCGTCGAGGACTTCTTCGGCATGGACAACGCCCAGGTCGCCGGCCCGCACGTGGACGCCTTCAACCAGGCTTTCGAGAAGAAGTGGAACGCCGACTCCAAGGGGCCGGGCGTGCACACGCAGTATGACGCCATGATGGTGCTGGGCTTGGCGATGAACATCGCCAAGGACCTGACCGGCCCGTCCATCCGCGAGGCGATCCGCAAGGTCCACACCCCTGGCGGCACGCTGATCGGCACCGGCCCGGCGGAGTTCAAGAAGGCGATCGACCTGATCAAGGCCGGCCGGTCGATCAAGTACACCGGCGCGACCGGCCCGATCGAGTTCGACGCCAACGGCGACGTCACCGGCCCGGCCCTGGTGTGGAAGATCACCGGCGGCAAGATCGAGACCGACCGCATCATCTCGATCGAGGACATGCAGGGTCTGATGAAGCGCGTCGAGAACTGACGCGCTTCGGCTGGCGGGACACCCACCCCCCAAAGGTCGTGGCCCGCCAGCCCGCCCCGACGCCGGCCTCACAGGCTCCCGTCGAGGCGGCGCGTCAAGCGGTGCCGGCTCCCGTGCCGTGCACCTCGGCCTCGGCCTCGATCTCCACTTCGTAGTCGCCCACCAGAGCGGCCACCGCCAGGAGCGTGTTGGCCGGGCGCACCCCTGCGAACACGCGGCCATGCACCCGCGTCGGGCCTTCCCAGGACTGGACGTCGCGCAGGTACACGCGGGTGCGCACGACGTCTCCCAGGCTCGCGCCCACGGCCTGCAGGCTGGCGGCGATCTTGTCCAGGATGTAGACCGTCTGGCCCTCGGCGTCGCCGCGGCAGATGATGCGGCCACTGCCATGTGTGGCCGTGGTGCCGCTCACCAATACGCGCTGGCCCTGTCGCACCGCTCGTGAATAGCCGCCGATGGTCTCCCACTGGCTGCCGGAGTCCACGCGCAGCCGGTCGGAGCGGTCGTGCGCGGCGCGCGCCTCGAAGACCTGCTCGAGCTGCGAGAGGTGGTGGCTCAGGTCCCCCGAGGCCGTCAGGAAGGGCGGCTTCCGGTACTCGTCGCCGCAGTCGCCCGGCGGCTCGCGGGTCTGCTCGAAGGCCTGCTGCAAGAGGGCGTGGTCGTCGACGTCGAGTGCGAAACCGAAGGCGGCCAGGTTGTCGCCGCGGTGCTCGCGCTCGCCCAGCCGGGCGCCGACGATGACCGCGGCCACTGCGGGCTGCTCGAGCACCCAGCGCAGCGCCACGGCCGAGACCGACACGGCGTGCTTGCGCGCGATCTCCGCGGCCGCCTGCAGCACCGCCTGAAGCGCGTCCCAGCCGCCGATGGCGTCGATGAAGCGCTTGTACTTGTTCTTGCTCCAGTCGGCGATGTGTGCCGGCTCGCTCTGGCCGACCCAGCGGTCGGCCAGGAAGCCACCCGCCAGCGTGCCGTAGGCGAACAGGCGCACGCCCTCGCCCAGGCAGTAGGCGCTCATGCGGCCGGCGGCGCGTCGGTCCAGCAGCGAGAACGAGACCTGGTTCGTGACCACCGGCACGCCCTCGCGCCGCAGCAGGCGCAGGTGGTCGGTGTCGAAGTTCGTCAGCCCGAGGTGCTCGAAGTGCCCCTCCCGCTGCAGTGCGACGAGTTGCTCGCAGGCGTCCAGATAGGCCGGATGGCGGTAGTCCCACCAGTGGAATTGCAGCAGGTCGATGCGCTCCACACCCAGGCGCTGCAGCCGCTCGCCGACGCCGGCGCGCACCACCTCGGCAGTCATCGCGCCCGGTTCGGGGCACCACTTCGTGAACGCGCGCGCGCCCGGTGTGCGGTGCTGCGCCAGGAAGCGGCCGGTGATGAGCTCGGCACTGCCGTAGTGGTCGGCCATGTCGAAGGCGTCGAAGCCGGCACGCGCGTAGGCGGCCAGGTCCTGCGCTGCGCGGCCGGTATCGAGCGTGCGGCCGTCGCGCTCCATGTCGGCCACCTGCCACAAGCCGGTGACGATGCGCGGGATCTCCAGGCCGCAAGGCAGGGTGGTGCGTTCGGGCACGGACGGGGTCGGCCGGTGCGAGGGTGGGGTATGGGCGTTCATCGGCGCAAGTCTACGGGGCTCGCGCGGGCGGCCGGGCTGAGACCGGTCAGGCGCCCGAGGCCACGCGCTCGCGCAGCAGCGCGCCGATGGCCAGCGCCGACGTCAGCCCCGGGGATTCGATGCCGAAGAGGTGGTACAGGCCCGGTGCGCCGTGCTGCGCCGGCCCGTCGAAGCGAAAGTCCAGGTTGGGCGCCTCGGGGCCGCCGATCTTCGGGCGGATGCCGGCATAGCCGGGCTGCAGCGCCCCGTCGGCCAGCCCGGGCCAGTAGCGGCGCACCTCGGCGTAGAAGGCCTCGGCGCGTGCGGCGTCTACGCCGTAGTCGATCTCGTCGACCCACTGCACGTCCGGCCCGAAGCGGGCCTGGCCTTGCAGGTCCAGCGTCAGGTGCACGCCCAGCCCGCCGGGCACCGGCACTGGGTAGATCAGGCGCGTGAAGCCGTGCCGGCCGGCGAGCGTGAAGTAGTGTCCCTTGGCGTAGTGCGCGCGCGGGACCTGCGCCGCGCCCGGCCCTGCGATGCGCGCCGCCACTGCGGGTGCATGCAGGCCGGCGCAGTTGACGACGGTGCGCGCGCGCACCCGCAGGGCCGCTTCGCGTCCTGGCGGGGACGTGGAGCCGAGCCCTTCGGGCGTCTCCTCGACGTCGAGCTCGACGCCACCGTCGACGACACGCCCCTGGCGCACGGCGCTGTGGAAGGCGAAGACCGCTCCCGCGTGCTCGGCGTCGCCCTGCAGCGCCAGCATGAAGGCGTGCGAATCGACGATGCCGGTCGAAGGCGACAGCAAGGCGGCCGTGCAGTCGACTTCGGGCTCGAGAGCGCGCGCTTGCGAGCGCGTCAGCAGCTGCAGGTTGTCCACTCCGTTGGCCCGCGCCTTGGCCTGGATCTGCACCAGCGTGGGCTCCTGGGCGGGCTCGGTGGCCACGATGAGCTTGCCGCAGCGGCGGTGTGGCACGGAGCGCTCGGCGCAGTAAGCGTAGAGCTGTTCGCGGCCGCTCACGCACAGCCGCGCCTTCCACGAGCCGGGGGGGTAGTAAATGCCCGCGTGGATGACCTCGCTGTTGCGCGAACTGGTACCGCTGCCGATGCCGCCCTCGGCCTCCAGGACGACGACCTCGCGCCCGGCGAGGGCGAGCGCGCGCGCCACCGCCAGGCCGACGACGCCGGCGCCGATGACGATGCAGTCCAGCACCTCGGGCGGTGCCGGCGGCGTGTCCCCAGGTAGGCAGGCTGGGCTGGACACGGACGTATTCATGGCTGCATTGTCTGCGCAGGGTGGCTGGACTTGGCGACCTGATCCCGGCAGTCCTGTGCCACCCAGCCCAGGCCCCGGGACTTCACAGTTCTTTACCGCATCTCAAGCAATCCGACATCCGGCACTGCCACAGTACGATGCATCGTCAACCGCTCCAAGGAGCCCGTCATGAAGTCCTCTTCCTTCTCGAGCCGCTGGTCCCGAACCGCCGCCAGAGTGACCGTGCTCGCCGCCCTGGCCGGCGCTGCTGCCGGCCTGGCTACCGCCGTCCACGCCCAGAGCGCCGGCCCTGGCGCGAGTGCTGCCCACGCCACGCACGGGCACAGTGCCGGGCACGGATACGGTGGCATGCGCGCGATGCATGCCCGAATGCACGGTGGCGACGGCGCCGGCATGGAAATGCGCATGACCGAGCGCATGCTCGATCGCGTGCAGGCCACGCCGGAGCAGCGGGCGCAGGTGCGCAAGATCATGGAGGCAGCCCAGGCCGATCTGCGTTCCGGTCGCGAGGCGGGCCGTGCGTCGAGGGAGAAGGTGGCCGAGCTGCTGGCCAAGCCTGAGATCGACGCGGCGGCGGTCGAAGCGGCGCGCCAGCAACTGGTGGCGCAGCATGACGCCGCCAGCAAACGCATGACCCAGGCGCTGGTCGAGGCCGGCCGGGTGCTCACGCCCGAGCAGCGCGAGAAGCTGGCGGCCCACGCCAAGCAGCGCCGGGACATGATGCACCGTCACCATCAGGAGCACCGCGCGCACGAGGCGCCGAAGTCCTGAGGGTTCGGGCTCACCCGTGGGCGAGCGAGTCGCGCCGTCGGCGGGTGACCCGGCCAGCACAGCGCTGCTTGCAGGACCGGCGGGACGGACCACCGGCCTGCGCGAATGAGCTTGCGCACGACCGGGCGGCATCAATAATGCTGCCGAGCCCTTCCCATGACCCACAAGCTGCTCCTGATCGACGATGACACCCGGCTGAACGGGATGGTGGCCGATTACCTGCGCGCCCACGGCTACGTCGTGGAGACGGCGTCCACGCTGGCCGGCGGGCGCGAGCGGCTGCGCCATGGCGGCCATGACGCGCTGCTGCTGGACTTGATGCTGCCTGACGGGGATGGGCTCGAGCTGACGCGTGAGCTGCGTGCCGACGCGCGCACGCGGCGCCTTCCCCTGCTCATGCTGACCGCGCGCGGCGAGCCGATGGACCGCATCGTCGGGCTGGAGCTCGGCGCCGACGACTACCTGCCCAAACCCTTCGAGCCGCGGGAACTGCTGGCCCGCGTCAAGGCGCTGCTGCGGCGTGCGGCCCCCGCGCCTGCCGTCAACAGCGGGGAGGTGCTCGAGTTCGGGCGTCTCGTCATCGACCTTGCCGCGCGCCAGGCCCGCCTGGACGACCGCCCATGCGAACTGACCTCGCACCAGTTCGACCTGCTGGTCGTGCTGGCGCGCGCAGCCGGCCGGGTGCTCAGCCGCGACCAGATCATGGACGTGCTCAAAGGCCATGCGCTGGAGGCCTTCGACCGCAGCATCGACGTCCACGTCTCGCGTATCCGCGCCGCGATCGAAGACGATCCCCGCGACCCGAAGCGGCTGCTCACCGTGCGCGGCGCAGGCTACGTGTTCGCGCGCCGGCAGGACGCTTGAAGCGTTGATCGCGGTGACCCCGGTCCGCGCGTTTTCCATCCTCGGCTGAAAGGCCTGTACGGTTCGATCCGCCACCGCCTTCGCGCGTCCGAAGCCTACCCCTCATGCGTTCCCTGTACCTTCGGATCTGGCTCACCGTGCTCGCGACTCTGGCGCTGTTCGCGCTGGTGTCGGGCTGGCTCGTGCAGCGCCACCTCGCGCAGGAGCGCGCACGGATGGAGGCAGCGGTGCAGGAACGGATCGAGGCCTGGGCGGAGCTGATCCAGCGCACGCTGCCCGCGCCCGAGGCGCCTGCCGATCAACAGGTGCGGGCGCTGCAGGAGTGGTCCGAACGGCTGCGCGTGCCCTTGGCCCTGGACGACCCTCAAGGGCAGCGTATCGCGGTGTCCGAGACCTGGCCGCTGCGCGAGGGGGGCCGCGGAGCCAGCCCGCCTGCGCTCATGGTGTCTCTGGAAGACGGCCGCACGCTCTGGGTCGCGCGCCGCCGCCTGCCTCACCGCATGGGACTGGAGGCGCACGGACCAGACAGGCCGGGCGGTCTGGGGGGCGCCGGTTCTCCGAGGGGTGGCGGCATGACGGGCATGCCAGGATTTGCACGTCGGGACCATGGTGACCTGGTGGTGGCGCCGGACGTTGGCGGCGTGACGGGCCGACCGCCGGGTCCGGTGCTGCCACCGGGCCCCCTGTTGCTGCGGAGCTGGTCATTGCTCACCGGTGGCCTCGGGCTGGCGGTGCTGGTCGTGGTGCTGTTCCTGGCCGTGGCCGCCGGCGCCTGGCCGGTGGTGCGCCGGCTCACGCGCCGGCTCGAAACGCTGCAGCAGGGCGTGGAGCGCTTCGGCGCCGGCGCCTTGTCGCACCGGGTGCCCGAGGATGGACGCGACGAGGTGGCGGCCGTCGCAGCAAGCTTCAACCGCGCCGCGCAGCGCATCGAGACGCTGGTGCGCTCGCACCAGAGCCTGCTGGCCAACTCCAGCCACGAATTGCGCTCGCCGCTGGCGCGTCTGAAGATGGCGTTGGCGATGCTGGAGGATGCGCCAGCGGCGCAGCGCGCGCGTCTGCGCACCGAGATCGACACCAACATCGCCGAGCTCGACGCCTTGGTGGAGGAGGTGTTGCTGGCCAGTCGGCTCGACGCGGCGCAGGACGTTGTCGCGCGCGAGCCGGTGGACCTCCTCGCATTGGCGGCGGAGGAGGCGTCACGTGTCGGCGCGGCGGTCGAAGGCACGCCCACGACCGTCCCGGGCGACGAACGCCTGCTGCGGCGCGCCCTGCGCAACCTGCTGGAGAACGCACGCCGCTACGGTGGCGATGACATCCTCGTGTCGGTCGGGCCCGTGGACGCGGCAGCACTTGCGGTCCGTGACGACCACCCGCCCTCCGATCGTCAGCCTGGCGTGGCGTTCGTGCCTGCGGGCGGGGCGGTCGTTCGCGTCTGCGACAGGGGCCCGGGGGTGCCCGAGGCCTGGCGCGAGCGCGTGTTCGAGCCCTTCCTGCGCTTGCCCGGTCACGCCGAGCGCGAAGGCGGGGTCGGATTGGGGCTGGCGCTGGTACGCCAGATCGCGCGTCGCCACGGCGGCGAGGCGCGTTGCGCCGCGCGCGAGGGCGGCGGCAGCTGCTTCACGATCGCGCTGCCGCGTTGACCCGTGTTCAGGTCGCGGCGCGATGCCGCCGCAGCACCCAGAACAAGAAGATGCCCAGGGCAAGACCCGCAACCGCCAGCCCGAGAGTCGACGCGAACCAGAAGCCCGGCGCCCCCTGCAGGGCGGCTGGCGTGATGCTGCCGAGGTCGAAGGCAACCGCATAGCCGCCTCCCAGTCCCAGCCCCCAGAGCGACGCGGCGTAGATCAGCAGCGGCACGGTGGCGATGCGGAAGGCGCGCAGCGCGAAGGCGGCGATGGTCTGCACCGCGTCGGCGACGTGGAACAGCGCCACCCAGACCATCAACGGCAGCGCCACCGCCGCCACCGCGGCGTCGCGCGTGTACAGGCCCACGATGGCCGGTCCGCCGAGGGCGACGGCGGCGGCCAACAGCGTCGACAGCCCGCCGCCGAGCGCCAGCCCGTGCGCCGCGATGCGTACGGCGCCGGCGGCGTCGCGTGCGCCCACGCGCTGCGCCACCAGGGTGGAAATGGCGCTGGCCATCGCCAGCGGCAGCATGAACATCAGCGTTGCCATGTTGACCGCGATCTGGTGCCCGGCTGCCGGCGTCGTGCCCAGGCGCGAGATGAACAGCGCCATGAAGCTGAAGCCCGAGACCTCGATCAGGATCGAGGCGCCCATGGGCAGGCCGAGCTTCAGGTGCGTGGCCAGCGCGTGCCGGTCGGGTGCATCCAGGCCGCGGCCGGCGAGCGCGAAAGGCAGGTAGAAAGGGTCGCGCCGCACCACCCACCACGCGACCGCGGCCTGGGCCCACATCGCAATGCAGGTGGCGATGCCGCAGCCCACCACGCCGAGCGCGGGTACGCCCAGTGCAGGCACCCCCCACACGAGCACCGCCGAGGCGGGCGCCTTCACGGCGAGCGCGCCCACCTGCAGCAGCATCACCGCCTTCGGCCGGGACACGGCCGTGTTGAAGCCCCGGAACACCGTGAACAGCAGCGATGCCGGCAACGAGAACGCAAGCGCCAGCAGGTAGCCGCTGACCTTGTCGGCCACCTCGGGCGAGGCCCGCGAGAGCGCGAGGAAAGGCGCCGGGAAGACCAGCAGCGTGCTGCCCACGACCGACAGACCGAGCGCCACCCACACCGCCTGGTGCGCCTGGCGCCCGGCCTGCGCAGGCTGGCCGGCGCCGAACAACTGGCCGGCGATCGGGCTGATCGCCAGCACCACGCCCATGAAGCCGATGAAGATGGTGATGTAGGCGGCCGCGCCCACCGCCAGCGCCGCCAGGTCGATCGCCGAGTAGCGGGCCACGAGCAGGGTGTCGACGGTGGCGAAGGCGAGCACCGACACCTGCCCGATCAGCACCGGCCAGGCCAGCGGCGCGATCTCGTGTGCGCTCGCGCGCAGGCCCTGGAGGCCCGCAGGTCGCGGCGCGCCGGTCGCCGCCGCGGGCGCGGGAGCGCTCAAGCCGGGGTCCCCGCCGGCCCGCTGGCCGGCTTCGACGGGTCTGGCGGCTCGGCCGCCGTGGCCTGACGCGCGCGCTCGGCGTAGCGGTTGAAGCGCCAGGCGCGGCCTTCCTGCGTGATGCGCCGCCAGACGGCACGCTTCTGCCCCGGGGTGTAGGCCGTCCAGTGCTGCACTTCGTCGAAGCTGCGGCCGCACCCCTTGCACTCGGCGTCGCCCTGGCTCGTCGAGCAGATGGCGATGCACGGCGCGTCGGGCATGGTCTCGTACCAGGCGAGCCAGGCCGCGCGCGCGACCGCCGGCATGCTGGCCTCGTCGCACTCGCTCTCGCGGTGGTAGACCATCAGGGCGTAGACCTCGGCCAACGCCCGCACCGGGGCGCAGGCGGTCACCCCGTCGGGAGAGGGCGAGCGCTCGCGCCAATGGTTGATGGCGCTCTCGATGTCGGTGATGTGGATGGCGGCCATGGCGGGGGGCGCAGCATAACGGCTGCGGGCGCCGCCTGCGCGGGCGCCTGCTGGACCGGCTTGGCGCCCGTCAGCGCAGCAGCAACGCCGCCAGGGTGCCGAGCGCCAGGACCAGGGCCGCCGCGGCCAGCGCAAGCGTGCGTTGCAGGCGCACGCGGTTCATCTCCACGCGCGCGACGAGCTGGGTGTTCTGATCGGCCAGGGTCTTGATCAGCTCGGTGGACTGCTGCAGTTGCTCGCGCAGGTCCTCCACGGCGTGCTCGAGCTGGCGCGTGCGCACCTGCAACTGCGCCACGGCCGCATCGGCGGACGGCCCGGCCGCGGCGTCGACCGCGGAACCTGGCGGGCCGGCGGCATCTTCTGCCGGCACGTCGCGACTGCCGGCGGATTTCCAGAGCTTGCGCGCGCCCTCGGCGACCTTGGGCGCATTCGAGATCACATCGGACCAGGGCACGGCCTGCAGGACCGAGAGCCAACTGATTCCCATCGTCCAGTCTCCTGCGGGGTGGGGGCTTGTCTGCCGCGGGGGAGGATGTTCCCCGGGCTGGAGTCTGCCACGGGGCCCGACGCTGGCTATCATCGCGTCTGATGACCTTCTTTGCCGTGCTGTTTGCGCTGCTCGCGGAGCAGTTGAAGCCCTTGCCCAGGGCCACGCGCCTGCGGGCCGCCGTGGCGGGTTGGGCCGACTGGGCCGCGCGCAACCTCGACGCTGGACGGCCGCACCACGCGGCCGTGGTCTGGGGTGTCGCCGTGGTGGCGCCTGCGGCGCTGACCGCGGCGATTTACCTGGGCCTGCGCCATCAGAGCCTGCTCCTGGCCCTGGCCTTCGACGTGGTGGTGCTCTACCTCACCCTGGGCTTCAGGCAGTTCACGCACTACGTGACGGACATCCGCGATGCCCTGGATCGCGGCGACGAACTCGAGGCCCGCCGTCTGCTCGCCCAATGGCGCCAGATCGACGCCACCGAGCTGCCGCGCAGCGAGCTGCTGCGCCAGGTGATCGAACATGCACTGCTGGCCGCTCATCGCTACGTGCTGGGTGTTTTCTTCTGGTTCGTCGTGCTGTCCGCGCTGGGCCTTGGGCCGGCCGGGGCGGTGCTGTACCGGCTGGCCGCCTTTGCCTCGCGCCACTGGCAGCCGCGCCGTGAAGAGGACGGCGCCCCGGTCAACGCACGGCTGGCCGAGATCGCGCGGCGCTGGTTCGCGCGCGTCGACCACGTGCCGGCACGGCTGACGGCGGTGGGCTTTGCCATCGTCGGGAGCTTCGAGGAGGATGTCAACAGCTGGCGCCGCGACGCCGGGCTCTGGGACGACCGCAACGAAGGCACGGTGCTCGCCTCGGCCGCCGGCGCGATGCGCGTGCAGCTTGGCGTGCCCTTGCCCGACACCGGCCCTCCGCCGCCTGCCGCGGCCGATGTTCCCGGGATCGACGACCTCGAGACGCCGGCCGCCCCCCCCGACACGCGCACGGTCCACCTGCCGCAGGGCGCGCACCTGCAAAGCATGGTCGGGCTGGTCTGGCGCTCTGTGGCGCTGTGGATGCTGCTGGTGGCCGTGCTGACCGTGGCCAATGTCCTCGGCTGAGCCCAGACCCGGCCGTCGGGCGCGCCCGGGTGTGCAGCGTTCTCACCCTGGTGGTCAAGTCGTGGCAAGAACCGTTCGCTTCATCAGGTCCTTGCTTGCGGAAGTCAGCGCTCATCGGCCGTAGCCGGGCTGAGCGCTTCTGCTGCCTACTTCAGCGCCAGGCCGGCGACGCGAGTTCCTCGTAGAGCGCGCCGTACATGCGCCAGCGGGTGGCGTCGATCGTGCCGAATTCCGCTGCCGCCCGCAGGGCACAGGCCGGCTCCTGGCGGTGTGTGCAGTTCTGGAACCGGCAGGCCCCGAGGTGGGCGGCCAGGTCGGGCATCAAGCTGGCGAGTTCGCCGGCGGGCACGTGGTGGAGCCCGAACTCCTGGAAGCCTGGCGAATCGACGAGCGCGCCGTCCGCACGGTCCGGTCCCAGGGCGTACCAGGTCGTGGCGGTCGTCGTGTGGCGACCCGACTGCAGCGCGCGCGAGATCTCGCCTACGGCTGCCGACGCATCCGGCACCAGCAGGTTGACCAGGGTGCTCTTGCCCGTCCCGCTGGGCCCGAGCACCAGCGTGGCACGGCCGCGCAGACGCTCGCGCAGCGTGGCGCGGGACGCCTCCGCGTGGCGCTTCAGCGACAACTCGACGATCTCCACGCCCATCGCGGCGTAGGGCGCGAGTCGCTGCCGCGCGGCCGGTGTGTCGGGCAGGTCGGTCTTGTTCAGCCCGATCCAGGCCGGGATGCCCGCGCTGGTTGCGGCGATCAGCGCCCGCGTCAGCACGGCATCGGCCCATGACGGCTCGACGGCGACGAGCACCAGAAGCGCGTCCAGGTTGGCGGCGAAATGCTTGGTCCGCCAGGCATCCTGACGGAAGAACTCGTTGCGGCGCGGGCGTACACGCTCGATCACGCCCTCGTCGCCGCTGGGCAGCCAGTCCACGTGGTCGCCGACGACGGTCTCCAGGCGACGACCCCGCAGGTGACAGCGCCAGCGACGGTCTTCATCGTCGAGCACCACGGCGTGCCGCCCGTGCGTGCTGACGACCAGCCCGTGGCGCGGCGGCGCTACGACCGGGGTGGCGACAGCGCCGGCGCCGCGCCGCTCAGCCATGGCCGACCAGGGCGTCGACACAGGCGGCGCAGATGAAGTCCTTGAGGGTGAGCCCGCCGGCCGAGTGCGTGGTGTAGCGCAGCTCGCAGTGCCGGAAGCCGAGCGCCATGTCGGGGTGGTGATCCTGGCGGTGAGCGATCCAGGCCACTGCGTTGACGAAGGACATGGTCTCGTGGAAGTCCCGGAACTCGAAGCGCCGCCCCATCGTGCCGTCGGCGCAAGACCAGTCCGGCAGCGCCTGGACCTGGGCCGCCGCCTGCGCGGCGGTCAAGGCGCTGAGCCCGTCGATCGTCGCGCCATCCAGCGCGAGCAGGGCCTCGCGCGTGAGCGCCGTCCCCAGAGCCTGCCCGCGGTTCATGCCGCCGCGGGGGCGTCGGACCCCCGTGGAGGTGGCAGCGCGGCCAGGCGCTGCGAGGCTGGCGGATGAGAGTAGTAGAAGCGCACGTACACCGGGTCGGGCGTCAGCGTGGCGGCGTTGTCCTCGTGCAGCTTCAGCAAGGCACTGGCCAGGGCGCTGCCGTCGGCCTGCCGGCACGCGTAGGCGTCGGCTTCGAATTCGTGCCGCCTGGAGGTTCGCGCCAGCAGCGGGGTGACGAAGAAGCCAAAGGGAGGCAGCGCCAGCATGAACAGCAGCAGTGCCAGCGCGTCGTTCGGGGCCGCCATGTTCGGCTGCACGCCCAGGCCGGTGTAGAAGGCGCTGTGCGTGCTCAGCGTCCCCAGCAGTGCGAGCGCGGCGAAGCTGAAGGCGAACAGCGTGACGATGCGTTGCTGCACGTGG
>CAIRBF010000039.1 GCA_903876715.1 uncultured beta proteobacterium | reverse complement strand
TGCAGGGTGAGGAGATCGTGCTGCCGGCGGCCAGCGTCATCGTGAACCCGAACCAGCCCGGCGACGAGTTCCCGAGCAAGGCCCTGGCCGGTGTGGGCGTGATGTTCTACGTCCTGCTCGCCTTGCGTGCCGAACTGCGCGTGCGCGGGCGCTTCGACGCTGTGAACCAGCCGCGCGTGGACGCGCTGCTCGACCTCGTGGCGCTGGGCACCGTGGCCGACGTCGTGCGGCTGGACGCAAACAACCGGCGCCTGGTCGCCCAGGGCCTGCGTCGCATCCGCCAGGGGCGCATGCAGCCCGGGGTGGCGGCGCTGTTCGCGGTGGCGAGCGCCGATCCCGCGCGGGCCACAGCCCAGGACTTCGGGTTCCGGCTCGGGCCCCGCATCAACGCCGCCGGGCGGCTGTCGGATATGACGCTGGGCATCGAGTGCCTGTTGACCGACGATGCCGAGCGTGCCGCCGCGCTGGCAGCTCAGCTTGATGTGATCAACCGCGAGCGACGCGAGGTCGAGGCTGGGATGCGCGAGCAGGCCGAGGCCGCGGTCGAGCGTCTGCTCGCGCAGCTGCAGGCGCCACCGGCGGCGCTCACGCTGTTCGAAGAGGGTTTCCACGAGGGTGTGGTGGGCATCGTCGCCGGCCGCATGAAGGACCGGCTGCACCGGCCGGCCTTTGTCTTCGCGCGGGCCCAGGACGGCAGCCTGAAGGGCAGCGGCCGCTCCATCCCAGGCTTCCACCTGCGTGACGCGCTGGACCTGGTGAGCAAGCGTGTCCCCGGCGTGCTGCGGCGCTTCGGCGGCCACGCCATGGCCGCCGGCGCGACGCTGGAGGCCGACGGACTGGCCGACTTCGACGCCGCGCTGCAGCAGGTGGCGCGCGAATGGCTGGATGCGGCAACGCTGCAGCGCACGCTGCGCACCGACGGCCCGCTGGATGTGCAGTGGTTCAACCCCGAGACGGTGGCCCTGCTCGATGCCCAGGTCTGGGGCTCGGGTTTCGAGGCGCCACTGTTCTGCGACCAGGTCGAGGTCTTGCAGCAGACCCTGCTGAAGGAGCGCCACCTGAAGCTGCGCCTGCGCCATGCTGGTCAGGTGCGCGACGCGGTGTGGTTCCAGCGCACCGCACCGCTTCCCGGGCAGGTACGGCTGGCTTTCCGGCTGGCGCGCGACGAGTGGAACGGGCGTCAGCGCGTGCAGATGATGGTGGAGGCGGCGCAGGACGCCTGACCATCAGGACAGGCTTGTCGAAGTGCCACAGCCTTGGGCTTCGACGAGCTCAGCCTGAACGGTTTCAGGCTCAGCCCGAAAGGTTTCTCCTCGAACGCCGCGCACCGACAGGGGCATGGGAAGCTCTCACGCCACGCGCCCGAACCAGAACACGCTCAGCCCGGCTCCCAGCGCGACGAACAGGGCGCCGAGAAGGGCCAACAGCGCTGTGATCTCGGTCTCCTTGCGCTCGACGACGAGCTTGCTCGACAGCGACTCGTAGACCTTGATCAGGTCCTGCGCCGAACCGGCGTAGAAGTACTCGGCCCGGGTCAGCAGCGCCACATTCTTGAGGGTCTCCTCGTCCAGGCGCACGCGCATGCTCCAGCCCTCGAAGCCGATCGTCTCGCCCGACGTCGTACCCACGCCAACGGTGTAGACGCGCACACCGCGCTCGGCCGCCATCTTGGCCGCGTCCATCGGGTCGGGCCCGGTGGTGCGCTGCCCGTCGGTGAGCATGATCACGGCGGCGGAGTTGTAGGAGCCCGGCTCGACCGGCTTGAACTCCTTCTTCGGCTTCTCCTCGCCCAGAGGGCGCGGCATGGGCCGTTGGCCGGTGATCTGGGCGATCTCGATGCCGTCGTCCGGGAACAGCGTGGCCAGCGACAGCACGATGCCGCTGCCGGTGGCGGTACCCCGCTGGAGTTGGAAGCGGTCGATCGCAGCGATGACGTCGTCGCGACTGGTCGTGGGTGCCTGCACGACCGCGGCGGTGCCGGCGAAGGAGACGATGCCGACCTTGACGTCACGCGGCAGCGCGTTGACGAAGGCCTTGGCCGCCTCCTGGGAGGCAACGATGCGACTGGGCTGCACGTCGGTGGCGCGCATGCTGCCCGAGACGTCCATCGCCAGCACGATGGTGCGCTCGGTCAGGGGCAGCGTCACCTTGGCCACCGGCCGCGCGGCGGCCAGCAGCAGTGCTGCGAGCGCCGCCAGCATCAGCGCCGGCGGTACGTGGCGGCGCCAGCCCGGACCCGCGCCCAGCGCCGCCTTCGCCACCGCGATGCTCGCCAAGCGCACCGTCGAGCGGCGGCGGCGGCGCAGCAACCACAGGTACAGCCCCACCAACATCGGCAGCAGGGCGAGTGTCCACAAGAGGTTTGGCCACTGGAAGGACATGCCAGGGTCTCCCAACGCGTGTCGGCTCCGGCACGATAGCCGGAAGATCGGCGCGATGCACGGAGTGTGCCAGTACCCGGCGCAGCCCGTGGATTCCGCCTCACGCTCGAAAGAATGCGCCGGGCCGTCCCACGCTTTCTTGACCCCCGCGCAGGGGCCGGCTGGGCGCAGCACGGCCCTGGGGGCGCTCTCAGCTTGGCGTGTAGGCCAGCCGGACGTAGATCGGCGCAAAGGCCTCGGCCTGCGTCACCTCGAGCAGGCGCTCGCGGCTGAGTTCGAGCAGCGCGACGAAGGTCACCACCATCACCGCAGGGCCCCGGCCGGGGTCGAAGAGTTCATGGAACTCGACGAAGCGCCGCCCCTGCAGACGCCGCAGGACCTGGCTCATCGTCTCGCGCACGGAGATCTGCTCGCGCGTGATGCGGTGATGCTGGTTCAGGCGCGCGCGCTGCAGGATGTCGACCCAGGCGGCGCGCAGGTCGTCCACATGGACCTCGGGCAGCCGCGGCTCCAGCGTCTGCTCCACCGTGACTTGGGCGCGCAGGAAGTCGCGTCCGATCACCGGCAGTGCGTCCAGACGTGCTGCGGCGAGCTTGATCTGCTCGTACTCGAGCAGACGCCGCACCAATTCGGCGCGCGGATCCTCGGGTTCGCGGCCGTCCTCGGTCTTGCGCGGCGGCAGCAGCATGCGCGACTTGATCTCGATCAGCATCGCCGCCATCAGCAGGTACTCGGCGGCGAGCTCGAGGTTGCGGCGCCGGATCTGCTCGACGTACTCCAGGTACTGGCGCGTGACGTCGGCCAGCGGGATGTCGAGGATATTGAAGTTCTGCTTGCGGATCAGGTACAGCAGCAGATCCAGCGGGCCTTCGAAGGCTTCGAGGAAGACTTCGAGCGCGTCGGGCGGGATGTACAGGTCCTGCGGGAGCTGGAACAGGGGTTCGCCGTACAGGCGCGCGAGCGCAATCTGGTCGACGACCTCGGGCGGCGGCGCCGCGTCAGCGTCCGCGGCAGGGTGGGATCGAGCCAGGGGCGGCCTCTCAGCCTTTCAGCCCTTCGTCTGGTAGACGTAGGGCTGTTGCGGCACGCGCGCGGCGCCCCAATCCGCCTGCGCCTCGCGGTCGATGGGGCGGTCCCACAGCAAGGCGCGACCGCGCTTCTGCTCGTCCTCGAGCGTCGGCTTGGCCTGCTTCAGCTGCTCGATGAACTGGGTGACGTCGGACTTGTAGGGCTTCCAGAACAGCGGCATGGCGGCGGGGCAAGGGTGATGAGATTCAGCCGTGGATTCTAGGCCGGCGGGTCTGACGGCTGAACCGGCGCTGCCGCCGCGAGGGCCTGCGCCACGGTCGGCGCGATGCCGTCGACGCCGAGCGCCTGCTCGAAGCCCGAGCGCCGCAGCAACGACATCGGCTGCTCGGCGACCTCGGCCAGCCGCAGCCCCACGCCCTGGCGCTGCAGGGCGCGGTGCAGCTGGCGCAGCGCCTCCAGCCCCGAGCTGTCCATCAGCAGCAGCCGGTCCATGCCCAGCACGACGCAGCGCGTGCCCGGGGCGACGCGTCCGTGCAGGTCCTCGACCTGACCGACGGCGCCGAAGAACAGGGCCCCGTGCAGGTCGAAGACCTGCACGTCCGGGGCCGCCGCGCCGCTGCCGCCGTGCCGCTCGGCCACGCGGAACTGCGTGCCCATGCGCCAGATGAAGGCCAGGCAGGCCAGCACCAGGCCGGCTTCGACGGCCACCGTCAGATCGAAGACCACGGTCAGGGCGAAGGTGCCGAAAAGGATGGCCCGGTAGGGCAGGTGGTAGCGCCGCGCGTGCGCGAACTCGCGCCACTCGCCCATGTTCCAGGCCACGAACAGCAGGATGCCGGCCAAGGCGGCCAGCGGCACGTGCACCGCCAGCGGGGCGGCCACGAGCACGATGGCCAGCAGGGTCAACGCGTGCACCATTCCGGCGATCGGGCTGGTGCCACCGGCGCGCACGTTCGTCACTGTGCGCGCGATCGTGCCGGTGGCCGGGATGCCGCCGAACAGTGGTGTCACGAGGTTGGCCACGCCCTGTGCCATCAGTTCCTGGTTCGGGTCATGGCGCGGCAGTTCGGTCATGTTGTCGGCCACGCGCGCGCACAGCAGCGACTCGATGGCCCCGAGCAGTGCGATCGTGATGGTCGGGATCAGCAACTGCTTGGCCGTCCCCCAGCTGAACTCGGGCAGGGCGAGGGCCGGCAGCTGCTGCGGGATGCCGCCGAAGCGCGAGCCGATGGTCTCCACGGGCAGGGCCAGCACCACGGTCGCGAGCGTGGCTGCCGTGAGCGCGACGACGGTGCCCGGCAGGTGCGCCGCGAGGCGCCGCAGCCGGCTCACCCAGGTGGTGGGTGCGCGGTCCATCCGGTAGGACTTGGGCCAGAGCACGACAACCGTGGTGCACGCCAGCCCCAGCACCAGCGCGACTGGGTTGAAGCTGTCGAGATGTTCGGCGAGCACGCCGATCTGGCTGAAAAAGTCCGCCGGCAGCTTGTCGATCCGCAGGCCAAGCAGGTCCTTCACCTGCGACAGGCCGATCAGCACCGCGATGCCGTTGGTGAAGCCGATGACGATGGACACCGGGATGTAGCGGATCAGCGCGCCGAGCTTGAGCCAGCCCATCAGGAACAGCAGCACGCCGGCCAGGCAGGTGGCGATCAGCAGGTTGGCCAGCCCGTAGCGCTCGACGATGCCGTAGACGATGACGATGAAAGCCCCCGCCGGCCCGCCGATCTGCACCTGCGAGCCGCCCAGGGCTGATATCAGGAAGCCGGCGATGATGGCGGTGAACAGCCCGGCCTCGGGCTTGACGCCGCTGGCAATCGCAAAGGCCATGGCCAGCGGCAAGGCGACGATGCCGACCGTGAGGCCGGCTCCGACGTCGGCCAGGAAACGCGGGCGGTCGTAGCCTTGCAGGCTGCTCAGCAGCCGGGGGCGGAAAGGGTGCAGGTGCAGGGACATGGCGCGGACTCCTCGGGCTTGCGTGTCATCGCTGGGTGACGACGCAAGCCCGGGGGACCGCAGTGGTGCCGCTGCGCGATGAAGCGACGGCGGCGCGAGGGACCGGGCGGGCTCATGGGGGATCAGCCTCCGGCCCGCAGGGGGCTCAGCGCACCCGCATGCCCGGCTGCGCGCCGGGCGCCGGGTCGAGCAGGAAGATGCCCGGATGCGCCTTCTCGTCGGCGTGGCTGGCCGCGAGCACCATGCCCTCGGAGACGCCGAACTTCATCTTTCGCGGGGCCAGATTGGCCACCAGCACGGTCAGCCGACCCTTCAGGTCCTCGGGCGCATAGGCGCTGCGAATACCCGAGAAGACGTTGCGCAGCCGGCCCTCGCCGGCGTCCAGCGTCAGGCGCAGCAGCTTGTCGCTGCCCTCCACGAGCGCGGCGTCGACGATGCGCGCGATGCGCAGGTCGACCTTGGAGAAGTCGCCGATGACGATCTCCGGCGCGACCTCCTCGCCACCGGGCACGGGCTTGGGCGGCTCGGGCGTCTCGAACAGGCGCTCGACCTGGGCCGCGTCGGCGCGCTGCATCAGGTGCTGGTAGGGCGCGATGGCGTGCCGGCCCAGCGCGCGCTTGGCGTCAGCCCACTCCAGCGGGCCCGTCTGCAGGAAGGCCTCGACCTGTGCGGCGAGCGCCGGCAGCACCGGCTTGAGGTAGATCGTCAGCAGGCGGAAGGCCTCGATGCACACCGAGCAGACGTCGTGCAGCGCTTCGTCCTCGCCGGCGCGCTTGGCGATCTCCCAGGGCTTGTGGCGGTCGACGTACTCGTTGACGCGGTCGGCCAGGGCCATGACCTCGCGCAGGGCCTTGCCGAACTCGCGTTCCTCGTACAGCTGGGCCAGGGTGTCGGCGTGGGCGCGCAGGGTGTCGAGCAGCATCCGCCCCTCGACGCCGAGATCGGCCGACAGCCAGCCGCCGAAGCGCTTGACTATGAAACCCGCGGCGCGGCTGGCGATGTTGACGTACTTGCCCACGAGGTCGCTGTTGACGCGGGCGACGAAATCCTCGGCGTTGAAGTCGATGTCCTCGACGCGGGCGTTGAGCTTGGCCGCGATGTAGTAGCGCAGCCACTGCGGGTTCAGGCCGATCTCGAGGTAGCGCAGCGGCGAGATCCCGGTGCCGCGGCTCTTGCTCATCTTCTCGCCGCTGACAGTGATGAAGCCGTGCACGAAGATGTGGTTGGGTATCTTTCGGCCCGAGAAATGCAGCGTCGCCGGCCAGAACAGGGTGTGGAAGGTGACGATGTCCTTGCCGATGAAGTGCACCTGCTCGACCGCCGGGTCGGCCACGTAGGCCTCGAAGCCGGCGCCCAGCAGGCCCTTGAGCGCCGCCAGGTAGCCGATCGGCGCGTCGAGCCAGACGTAGAAGTACTTGTCCTGCGTGCCGGGGATGCGAATGCCGAAGTAGGGCGCGTCGCGGCTGATGTCCCAGTCGGCCAGCTTGGGCGCGCCGTCGTCACCGGTGCCGAACCACTCCGAGATCTTGTTCAGCACCTCAGGCTGCAGTCGCCCTGGACTCTGGGTCCATTGCTGCAGGAATTCGATGCAGCGGGGGTCGGACAGGCGGAAGAAGAAGTGCGAACTCGTCTTCAGCACCGGCGTTGCGCCCGACAGGGCAGAGTACGGGTTCTTCAGCTCGGTGGGGCTGTAGACGGCGCCGCAGGCCTCGCAGTTGTCGCCGTATTGGTCCTTCGCGCCGCATTTCGGGCACTCGCCTTTGATGAAGCGGTCGGGCAGAAACATGCCCTTGGCGGGGTCGAAGAACTGCTCGATCGTGCGCTCGGCGATCAGGCCCTGCTCGCGCAGCGCGAGGTAGATGGACTGCGCGAGCTCGTGGTTCTCGGGCGCGTCGGTCGAGTGCCAGTGGTCGAAGGCGATGTGGAAGCCGTCGAGGTAGGCCTTGCGGCCGGCGGCGATGCCGGCGACGAAGGCCTGCGGCGTCTGGCCGGCTTTCTCGGCGGCGATCATGATGGGCGCGCCGTGGGTGTCGTCGGCGCAGACGAACTTCACCTCGTGGCCGCGCATGCGCTGGAAGCGCACCCAGATGTCGGCCTGGATGTACTCCATGATGTGGCCGATGTGGAAGGGGCCGTTCGCGTAGGGCAGCGCGGTGGTGACGAAGAGCTGGCGAGTCATGCCGGGATTCTAGGAGGGCGCTCCCCACGTGGGCCCTGGTCGCGCAGCCCGCACAGGCTCTTGACCCGGTCCTGCGCAAGGTGCGGCGGCGGCCGATAGACTGCCACCCTACGGCATGCGCTGGTGTCGCGCCGGCCCGGGCGGCGGCTGTGGCTGGCCCGCTGGACCTGCCGCCGCGCCGTGCGCTCCTCCTTCCGTTCCACGGGCCCTCGGGGCCCTGCTGCCCATGAACCCGACCGAATCCTCCCTCCTGCAGGCGCTGCAGGCCGTCATCGACCCGAACACGGGGCGCGATTTCGTCACGACGAAGCAGCTGCGCGACTTGCGCATCGACGGCGCCGACGTCTCCTTCGCCGTGCAGCTCGGCTACCCTGCAAAGACCCAGCTGCCGGCGCTGCGCAAGGCCCTGGTGGAGGCGGCGCGCGGCGTGTCGGGCGTGGGCAACGTCAGTGTCGACCTGGGCTGGAAGATCACCGCCCACGCGGTGCAGCGCGGCGTGCCGCTGCTGCCGCGGGTGAAGAACGTGATCGCGGTGGCCTCGGGCAAGGGCGGCGTGGGCAAGAGCACGACGACGGTGAACCTCGCGCTCGCGCTCGCGGCCGAGGGCGCGAGCGTGGGCATCCTGGACGCCGACATCTACGGCCCGAGCCAGCCGATGATGACGGGCATCGCCGGCCGCCCGGAGTCCGAGGACGGCAAGACCATGCTGCCGATGCGCAACCACGGCTTGGAGGTGATGTCCATCGGCTTCCTCGTCGACGAGAGTCAGGCCATGATCTGGCGCGGCCCGATGGCCACGCAGGCGCTGGATCAATTGCTGCGGCAGACGAACTGGGGCGAGCTGGACTACCTGCTGGTGGACATGCCCCCGGGCACGGGCGACATCGCGCTGACGCTGTCGCAGCGCGTGCCGCTGACGGGCGCGGTCATCGTCACGACACCGCAGGACATCGCCCTGATCGATGCAAGAAAGGCGGTGACGATGTTCGAGAAGGTGGGTGTACCCATCCTCGGCGTGGTCGAGAACATGGCGGTGTACTGCTGCCCGAACTGCGGGCACGTGGAGCACATTTTCGGTGCCGACGGCGGGAAGCGCCTGGCCGAGCAGTTCCAGGTGGATCATTTGGGCTCGTTGCCGCTCAACCTCTCGATCCGCGAGCAGGCCGACGCGGGCCGCCCGACAGTGGTCGCCCACCCCGACGGCGAGATCGCCGCCCTGTACCGGCAGGTGGCGCGCACGGTGGCGGTCAAGATCGCCCAGAAGGCCAAGGACTTCAGCGCGAAGTTCCCGACGATCACGGTGTCGAAGGGGACTTGATCGGCCCTTGTTTGTTGGCCTTCTGTCTGGGGTGGCGTTCTTCGGCCTGCGTCTCGCGGGCCGGCGAGGCCGGGTGACCGCTTCCGCTCATGTCCCCCGGCCTGGGCTCTCGCCCATGCCTCCTCCTTTACTTCGCTCCAGCGGTCACCCGGCCTCCCCGGCTGGCCTGCACCTTCACGCGCGCTGAAGAGCCCGCAACTCGTCGCGTCTCGCTGGCCGATGCGCGAGGGTGTTTGGAGGTGTGCTGGTCGGTCAGCAGATCAGGCGGGCGGGGGGCCGTGCGGAG
>CAIRBF010000038.1 GCA_903876715.1 uncultured beta proteobacterium | reverse complement strand
CGGCCTTGGGCCGGTCGGCCTCGCCGATGGCGCGGGCGGCCGCGGCAGCGCGGCGGACGGCGCGCACGATCCGCGGCTGCGCGCCGCAGCGGCAGTGCTGGTCGTCCAGGGCCTGCCGGATCTGCGCCTCGTCCGGGTCGGGTGTCCTCGCGAGCAAGGCCGCGGCGGCCACCAGCATCCCGGCGCTGCAGTAGCCGCACTGCGCCGCCTGCTCGGCCTCGAAGGCCTCGCGCAGGGCCGGGGGCAGGCCTTCCACCGTCGTCACCCGCTGGCCGCGCGCGGCCTCGAGCGGGGTCTGGCACGAAGCCACCGCGCGCCCGTCGACCAGCACCCGGCAGGCGCCGCAGACCCCCTCGCGGCAGCCGGCCCGCGTGCCGCGCAGGCCGAGGTCCTCGCGCAGCACGTCCAGCAGCGCGGTCCTTCCCGGCGCCGTGGTGTGACAGGGGCGCCCGTTGACGTCGAGGTCGGTCACGGCGAGACGGGGCGGTGCCGGCGGCCCTCTGAGGCCCATGAGCTTGACCTGGGCTGGGGACAGTCCGGCCCAGGGGGCGCTCAGGCTCTCAGTCGACCTTGATGTTGGCGGCCTTCACGACCCCGGCCCACTTCGCGATGTCCTCGTTGAGGTAGCGCGTGAACTCCTCGACGTTCATCGTCAGCGGCGCCGAGCCCTGCTGGGCCCAGTTGCGCCGGATCTCGGGGCTGGAGGTGAGCTTCGTGATCTCGGCATTCAGGCGGTTGACGATGGCCGCCGGCGTGCCCTTGGGCGCCATCACGCCGAGCCAGATCGTGGCCTCGTAGCCGGGCACGCCAGCCTCCGCCAGCGTGGGCACGTCGGGCATGATGGCCGAGCGGGCGCGGCCGCTGGTGGCGATGGCCTTGACCTTGCCGCCCTTGACCTGCTCGACCATGGTCGGGATGGCGTCGAACATCATGTCGACCTGGCCGCCGAGCACGTCGGTGCGGGCCTGGGCACTGCCCTTGTAGGGCACGTGCACGATCTTCACGCCCGCCATGAACTTCAACAGCTCGCCGGCCATGTGGTAGGGCGTGCCCGGGCCCGACGACGCATAGGTCATGCCGTCGGGGCGGGCCTTGGCGGCGGCGAGCAGGTCGCGCGCGTTCGACGTGGGCAGGGCGCTGCGCGCCACGAGCACGAGGTCGGAGGCGTTGATGGGCGCCACCGGCACGAAGTCGCGCATCAGCTGGTAGGGCTTGTTCGGAATCAGCGACTCGTTGACGGTGTGCGTGTTCGACATCACCAGCAGCGTGTAGCCGTCAGGCGTGCTCTTGGCCGCGGCGTCGGTGCCGATGATGGCGCCACCGCCCGGACGGTTCTCGACGACCACGCTCTGCCCGAGCGCCTCCTGCAGGCGCTGCGCGAGCACGCGGCCGAACACGTCGGCCGAGCCGCCGGTGGCAAAGGGCACGATCAGCTTGACCGGGCGCGCAGCGGGCCAGTCCTGCGCCACGGCAGAGCCTGCCGAGGAAGCCGCGAGCACGGCCATGGCGCACAGCAGGCCGGCGCGGCGGCCCGGGGACGACAAGAACAAAGGCGACATCGCAGGCTCCGGTGGGTGCAGGGAGTGCACAAAGGCGACGGATTCTGCCGGCCGGTGGCGTCGCCCGCCGCGCGCGGCCAGTGGCCTCGCGCGGTACTCGGCCATTGCCCTGCGGGCAGGCCGTCGTGGGCGCCCCTGGGGCCGGGCTGCGTCCAGCTCGATGTCGGATCCTGGTCAGTCGAGCCCGAGCTGGATCCGCCGCACGACCTCGCCCCACTTGCGGCTGTCAGCCGCGAGCATCGTCGCGGCCTCGGCCGGGGTGCTCGCGACGATATTCTGGTCGCCGGCGCGCAGCTTGTCTGCCACATCGGGCGACTTCAAGGCCTCGGCCATCAGTTGGCGCATGCGGTTGACGATGGACTCGGGCGTGCCGCGCGGAGCCATCAGCACCAGGGTGAAGTCCGCCGCGTAGGCGGGGTAGCCGGCTTCGGCGACGGTGGGCACCTCGGGCAGCGCCGGCGAGCGCCGGCTGCCCGAGACCGCCAGCGCGATGAGCTTGCCCGCGCGCACCTGGGGCAGCACGGTCGGGCCGGCGAGGAAGCCGCAATCCACCTGGCCGCCGATGACGTCCTGCATCGCCGGGGCCGGCCCCTTGTAGGGCACGTGGGTCATGTCGAAGGCGGCCGTGGACTGCAGGAGCTCCATCGCCAGGTGCCCCGGCACGCCGGCCCCGCCCGAGGCATAGCTCAGCCGTGTGGCCCGTGCCTTGGCCACCAGCTCCGCCAGGGTCTTGACACCGACGGAAGGGTTGCACACGAGGGTCTGGCTGAACTGCGTGCCCACCGTCACCGGCACCAGGGCCTCGGGCTTGAAGGCAAGGTTCTTGTAGACATGCGGGTTCACCGTGAGTACCGTGTCGGTGATCCACAGCCAGGTGTGGCCGTCGGGCGCGGCGCGCGCCACCTCGGCGCTGCCGAGGTTGCCGCCGGCGCCGGCCTTGTTCTCGATCACCACGGGCTGCTTCAGCGCCGCCTGCAGCTTGTCAGCCGCCAGCCGCATCACGATGTCGCTCGGCCCGCCCGGCGGGAAGGGCAGCACCACGCGCACCGGCCGCTCGGGCCAGGCGGGTTGCGCGGTCGCGGGGCCCGCCAGCGGCAGGGCGAGGGCGGACAAGGCCAGGAGACGCCGGTGCAGGTTCATGACGGTGCTTTCGGGTTGATGGATCGAGGTGCGCAGGTCCACGGCAACGGCGCACGACGATGGTACGTCTGCCCTGGCACCAGGCCGCGTAGCAACCTTGGCGCGGGCCGGGTAGCGCCCGCGCGTTGAGAATCCCGAAGTGAAACTGACCAAAGCGCCCGTGTGGACAACGCCGCAAAGACCCCGTCGCCCATGATCACCAGCGGCCCCTGCCGCATCGTCTGCCTGACCGAGGAGACCACCGAGTGGCTCTACCTGCTCGGGCAGGAGTGGCGCATCGTCGGCATCAGCGGCTACACCGTGCGCCCGCCCCGGGCGCGGCGCGAGAAGCCGCGCGTCAGCGCCTTTCTCGATGGCAAGGTGGACCGTATCGTCGCGCTCGAGCCCGACCTCGTCGTCGGCTTCTCCGACATGCAGGCGGCGCTGGCCGACAAGCTCATTCGCGCCGGACTGAACGTGCTCGTGACCAACCAGCGCAGCGTGACTGAGATCTTCTCCACGCTGCGCCTGGTGGCCGGGCTGGTCGGCGCGCAGGCCGCAGCCGAGGACTGGATCGTCGCTTGCCAGGCCCGCCACGCCACGATCGCACGCGCGGCCGCGGCCTGGCCCCGGCGCCCGCGCGTGTACTTCGAGGAGTGGGACGAGCCGATGATCAGCGCCATCCGCTGGGTCTCGGAGCTGGTGGCGCTCGCCGGCGGCGACGACGTCTTTCCCGAACTCGCGGTGCAGGCCATGGGCCGCGACCGCGTCATCGCCGACGCGCTGGAGCCGGCGCGGCGCGCGCCCGATGTCATTGTCGGCTCCTGGTGCGGCAAGAAGTTCCGCCCCGAGCGCGTGGCGGCGCGACCGGGCTGGGCCGAGGTGCCGGCGGTGCGCGACGGCGCGCTGCACGAGATCAAGTCCTGCGACATCCTCCAGCCCGGGCCGGCCGCGCTGACCGACGGGCTGGAGCAGCTGCACAGGCTGTTCGCGCGCTGGGCCGCCGCGCCGGCCGGAGCCCGGCCCTGAGCGTGGTCGCGGTTGCGAGCGCCCGCCCTTGGCGCGTTCGCCGGAGCGCTCGAGCGCCCGGACTCAGGCGCGGTTGGCCGCGGCCGCCGTGCCGCGCGCCTCGCGTTCCCGGCGGGCTTGGCTGAGCTGGGCGTCCAGCTCGGCCTCGCTCAGGCGCTTGAGGGTGCAGAAGTTGGCCTTGCTCAGCGAGCTGGCCTCGTAGGTCCGCAGCAGCGCGGCGCGCTCGCGCCGGGCGGCGTCCTCGGGGCCGGCGGGTGCCGTCTCCGGGGTCGGGGCTGCGCGCCGCGTGTCGTCGAAGGGGCGGCGGTCCGCTGGCCGCTCGCGCGGCGGGTGCGCGGGGGGCCGGGAGGGCTGCTGCGGG
>CAIRBF010000037.1 GCA_903876715.1 uncultured beta proteobacterium | reverse complement strand
CGCAGTCGCATCTGGCGCGCGATCTCGTCGGCCGCCTCCAGGTTGGTGCGGGTGGCGGTCTCCTCGATATCGCCACCGCGCGTGGCACGCGCGGAGTTCACGTCCACCGCCACCAGGGCCTCGGTGTGGTCGATCACGATCGCGCCACCCGAGGGCAGGTTGACCGTGCGGCTGAAGGCGGTCTCGATCTGGTGCTCGATCTGGAAGCGCGAGAACAGCGCCGCGTTGTCACGGTAGCGCTTGACGCGATGGCCCATGTCGGGCATCACGTGGTCCATGAACTGGTGCGCTTGCTCGAAGATGTCGTCGGTGTCGATCAGGATCTCGCCGATGTCGGCGGTGAAGTAGTCCCGGATCGCGCGGATGACGAGCGAACTCTCCTGGTAGATCAGGAAGGCACCCTTGCCGGCCTTGGACGCGCCGTCGATCGCGTCCCAGAGCTTGAGCATGTAGTTCAGGTCCCACTGCAACTCGGGAGCGCTGCGCCCGATGCCGGCGGTGCGGGCGATCAGGCTCATGCCCTTGGGATACTCGAGCTGATCGAGAGCCTCCTTCAGCTCTTCGCGGTCCTCGCCCTCGATGCGCCGGCTCACGCCGCCACCGCGCGGGTTGTTCGGCATCAGCACGAGGTAGCGCCCGGCCAGGCTGACGAAGGTGGTCAACGCCGCGCCTTTGTTGCCGCGCTCCTCCTTCTCGACCTGTACCAGTAGTTCCTGGCCTTCCCTGATCGCGTCGCTGATCTTGGCGGTGCGCACGTCCACGCCCTCGCGGAAGTAGTTGCGCGAGATCTCCTTGAACGGCAGGAAGCCGTGCCGGTCTTCGCCGTATTCGACGAAGCAGGCCTCGAGCGCGGGCTCGACCCGCGTGACGACGGCCTTGTAGATGTTGCCCTTGCGCTGCTCGCGCCCCTCGATCTCGGTCTCGAAGTCGACCAGTTTCTGGCCATCGACGATCGCCAGGCGCCGCTCTTCCGGCTGCGTGGCGTTGATCAGCATGCGTTTCATCGCTCGTGAACTCCGCGGGCCGCTCGCACGGCCCGATGGCCTCCAGCGACATGCCGTCTGGGCATGCCGTGGCGGCGCGGCGGGGAGGACGCTGCGCGCTACCCGCCTGGCGGGCCGAGGCGCCGGACCTACCGGTCGCGCCGACCCTGGACGATGCACGAGTCAGGAGGGAAGAACCGAGGGATCGAACCGCCCTGGGCTGTCTGCGAGTTCGACATGCCGTCTACCGCCATGGGCAGCAGTAAGCACGTCGGTGTCAGCAGGGCAGCGTTGGCGCAGGCGTCAGGTCCGAACCGGTACCGGCATGTCGTACACGACGCTCCGCGCCGGCGCGGAGCGCGGCGGTCTCAGGCCCACAGCGCTCCGCAGGCCGGCCGCACGCTGGCGGCTCGGTCGCGGAGCACCCTGATCGGGCGGGGGAGGGTGGTGAGGTCATGCCGAGAGGCTTTCGGACCTGAGGCCGGATCCAGCCCGCCACCCGTCGAGGCGCTGCGGGCTGAACCCTGGGATCTTTCGGTGCAGCCCCGCGGTTGGCGGAGCAGGTTCTGCCGTTCCGTATCTCTTCCGCCGGCGCCGCCCGACCCGCCAGTCACTGTGGGACCTGGCACTGCCCGACGCCTGCCGGCGTTGCATCAACGCTTGTGGCTGCGAGTGGCGCCGCCGTCAGACCGGACCGATACCAAAGATCGGAGAGCTGGCCCGAGGGCTGCGAACAACCCGCAGCCGCCTCGCCGAGGAGGGGCTGACGGGTACACTCGACCGCGTCTCACTGCCCGTCATCCTCTGCGTGGACTTGCCGATTGTAAGGGCCGATGCAGCCCGGCTCGACACCGGCCGTCAGTTTGCGGTCTCCGGGGAAACCCGCGTCCGTCGGTTGCGGGTGGACGACGAGTCGGCTGGCCAGCGCCTGGACAACCTGCTGCTGCGGCTGCTCAAGGGCGTGCCCAAGACGTACGTGTACCGCGTGATCCGCTCGGGCGAGGTGCGTGTCAACGGGGGCCGCGCCGCGGCCGATACGCGGGTGCAGGCGGGCGACGAGATCCGGCTGCCGCCCGTGCGCCTGCCGCAGCGCGAGGCTGTGGCGCCGGCGCCGGCCCGAGAATTCCCGCTGCTGCTCGAGGACGAACATCTGCTGGCCATCGACAAGCCTGCTGGTGTGGCCGTGCACGGGGGCAGCGGCGTCAGCTCGGGTGTGATCGAGCAGTTGCGCCAGGCGCGCCCGCAGGCGCGGTTCCTGGAGCTGGTGCACCGACTGGATCGTGAGACTTCCGGCATCCTTCTCGTGGCGTGCCGCCGCAGCGCTCTGACGCGGCTGCAGGAGCAGTTCCGCGCCCGTGGCGGGGCTTCGGCGGTGGGCAAGACCTACGCCGCGCTCGTCGTCGGCGACTGGCCGGTGAGCCTGAAGGTGCTCGACGCGCCGCTGCACAAGTACCTCACGGCTGAAGGCGAGCGGCGTGTGCGCACCACGACCGCGGCGGATGCCGAAGGCCGGCAGGCCTTGACACTGGTGCGCGTGGTGCAGCGCCTGCCGGGCTGCACCCTGCTGGACGTGACGATCCGCACCGGGCGCACGCACCAGATCCGCGTGCACCTGGCCGCCGCAGGGTACCCGATCGCCGGCGACGACAAGTACGGCGATTTCGCCCTCAACAAGCAACTCGCCCGGGGTGAGGGCGTGCCTGCCCGGCTCGAGCGCATGTTCCTGCACGCGCGCCGCCTGCGTTTCGGGCATCCGGCCACAGGCGTGACGGTCGAGCTCGAGTCGCCCTTGCCCGAGGACTGCGCGCGCTTCCTTCGCGCGCTCCAGAATGCGGGCAGTACCCGTCACAACGAACCCTGACCCGACGCTTCGACCTGATCGCCTTTGACTGGGACGGCACCTTGTTCGACAGCACGGCGCTGATCGTGCGTGCCATCCAGGCGGCCTGCCGCGACGTTGGTACCGCGGTGCCGAGCGACGAGCGTGCTGCCTATGTGATCGGCCTTGGGCTGCGCGATGCGCTGGCCCATGCCGCACCCGACCTGCCGCCCGAGCGCCACGCCGAGCTCGGGCAGGCCTACCGGCGGCACTACTTCGCGAGCCAGCACGAACTGGTGCTGTTCGACGGCGTGCTGCCGATGTTGCACGGGCTGAAGACGCGCAACCACTGGATTGCGGTGGCCACCGGCAAGAGTCGGCGCGGATTGGACGAGGCGTTGGCCACAGCCGCGCTCAAGGGCGTGTTCGACAGCACCCGCACCGCCGACGAGACCGCCTCCAAGCCCGACCCGCTGATGCTGCGGGAGCTCATGGCCGAGCTTGGCGTCGATCCCGGACGCACATTGATGATCGGTGACACCACGCACGACCTGCAGATGGCGCACAACGCCGGGACGCCCTGCGTTGGTGTGAGCTACGGCGCGCACGATCACACGAGCTTCGCCGCCTTCGGGCCCCTGTTCGTGGCCCACTCGGCGCGCGAGCTGCACGCCTGGCTGCTGGACCATGGCTGATCCAGCGGCCTGCAGCACCAGGGCGGTGCCCGCGCCAGAGCGCCTGTGCGAGCCGGCCGCGCTGCAGGACAGCGGTCGTGCCTTCGTCTTCGACGTGCTCGAGCGCGGCCGGCCGGCACGCGCCTTCGTGCTGCGCTGGCGCGGCGCCGTGGTGGCCTACCTGAACCGCTGCGCCCACGTGCCTGCCGAGATGGACTGGCAGGAGGGTCAGTTCCTGGATGCCGAGCGACGCTTCATCGTTTGCTCCATCCACGGCGCCAGCTACGAGCCCGCTGACGGGCGTTGCGCCGGTGGGCCCTGCGGGCGTGGGCGTCTCGTGGCCTTGACCGTGCGCGAGGAGGCCGATGGGGTGTATTGGTATCCTAGCGACACGATCCAACCGGTGACTTTCGATGCGCCGGCCGCAGGAACCCCCGCATGAACGACCAACCCGAGCAGACGCCGTCGGCGCCGGCACCGGCCACCGCCGCCGCTGCGTCCGAGCCAGACACCGCCACGGCGGTCGCCACGCCGGCACCCCCGGCCGCGGCGGCGCCGTTACCGCCGCAAGCCAGCGCGCTCGAGGCCAGCGTCGACCGCTTGGCCGCGGAGTTGCTGCGCGAGCGTCGCGCAGAGCGGCGCTGGCGCATCTTTTTCCGTCTGGCCTGGCTCGGACTGGTGCTGGCTGTGGCGTGGGCGCTGTTCGCCCAGCGCGCACGGCACGTGACCGCGCCATCGACCCCGCACACGGCCCTGGTCGAAGTTCGCGGTGAGATCGGCCCCGAGGGCGAGGCCAGCGCCGAACTGCTCGTGACGGCGTTGCGCGAAGCTTTCCGGGACCCGGGAGCACAGGCCGTGGTGCTGCGCATCAACTCCCCCGGTGGCAGCCCGGTGCAGAGTGGCATCGTCAATGACGAGATCAGGCGCCTGAAGGTCCTGCACCAGAAGAAGGTCTACGCCGTCGTCGAGGAGATGTGCGCCTCTGCGGCGTACTACATCGCGGTGTCTGCCGACGAGATCTACGTCGACAAGGCCAGCCTCGTGGGCAGCATCGGCGTGCTGATCGACGGCTTCGGCTTCACCGGCCTCATGGACAAACTCGGCGTCGAGCGTCGGCTGCTGACCGCGGGCGAGAACAAGGGCATGCTGGACCCGTTCAGCCCGCAGACCGCCAAGGAGCGCGCCTACGCTCAGGCCATGATCGATCAGATCCACCGCCAGTTCATCCAGGTGGTCAAAGAGGGCCGGGGCCCGCGTCTGAAGGAGACGCCCGAGACCTTCTCGGGGCTGTTCTGGAACGGCGAGGAGGCGGTCCGGCTCGGCCTGGCCGACCGCTACGGCAGCCTGGATTACGTGGCGCGCGAGGTTGTCAAGGCCGAGGACATCGTCGACTACACACCGCGCGAGAACGTCGCCGAACGCCTGGCCAAGCGCTTTGGCGCGGCCATCGGTGCAGGGGCCGTGAAGGCCCTGAGCGAGTCGGTGACGCTGCGCTGATGTCGGATCGTCTGCGCGTACTGCCCCAGTACCTGCTGCCCAAGCAGGCGCTGACGCAGGTGATGGGGCGGCTGGCCGGCCTGCGCGGTGGTCCGCTGACGACGGCTGCGGTGCGGGCCTTCGTGCGCCGCTACGGTGTGGACATGGCCGAGGCGGCGCAGCCCGACCCGGTCGCCTATCCGAGCTTCAATGACTTCTTCACGCGGCCGCTGCGCGCGGGCGTCCGGCCGCTGGCGCCCTCGGGTCTGGTCTGCCCGGTAGACGGTGCGATCAGTCAGTGTGGCGCCATCGACGGCGACCTGCTCGTGCAGGCCAAGGGGCATGCCTACACGACCCGCGCGCTGCTCGGCGGCGATGACGTGCTGGCGGCGCGCTTTCGCGACGGGTGCTTCGCGACGCTGTACCTGAGCCCGAAGGACTATCACCGCATCCACATGCCCTGCGCCGGTCGCCTGCGGCGCATGGTGCATGTGCCGGGCGACCTGTTCTCGGTGAACCCGCTCACCGCGCGCGCCGTGCCCGGACTGTTCGCCCGCAACGAGCGCGTAGTCTGCGTCTTCGAGGGCGAGGGCAGCCCCGACGGGGTGTGCGGACCCTGGGCGTTGGTGCTCGTGGGGGCCACCATCGTCGGCAGCATGGCCACGACCTGGCACGGCGTGGTGAACCCACCGCGCCCCGGCGTGCTGCGTCACTGGGACTACGCCGACCAGGCCGTGCGGCTCGAGCGCGGTGCCGAGATGGGCCGCTTCCTGCTCGGCTCCACCGTGGTGCTGTTGTTCGGCGCCGACGCCGGTGGCGGCGGTCCGCCCGCCTTCGAGCCGGGCTGGGCGCCTGGGGCGCCCGTGCGCGTAGGCCAGGCGATGGCGCGGGTTCCGTGAGTCACCAGCGCTGGGCGCTGGCGCTGATCTGGATCGTGCCGGCACTGTGGTCCTCGAACTACGTCATCGCGCGCCTGGCGCGCGGCGTGATCTCGCCCCACCTGCTGGCCTTCGGCCGCTGGGGGGTGGCGCTGGCGCTGATGCTGCCCTTCGTCGGGTGGGCGTTGTGGCGCGAACGCGCAGCGCTGCAACGCGAATGGCGCCAGATGCTGGTCCTCGGCGCCTGTGGCATGTGGATCTGCGGCGCCATCGTCTACCTCGGCGGGCAGACGACGACGGCCACGAACATCGCGCTTATCTATGCCGCCACCCCAGTGGCCATCGCGGTGCTGGGCGTGAAACTGCTGCACGAGCGCATGACGGGCGCCCAGCAGGTGGCGGTGGCCTGTGCCCTGCTCGGGGTCCTGGTGGTCGTGGCGCGCGGCGACCTGCGGGTGCTGATGGAGGTCCGCTTCACTGCGGGCGACGGCTGGATCGTGCTCGCCGCGGCCTCTTGGGCGGTGTACTCGGTCCTGCTCAAGCGCTGGCAGTCAGCGCTGCCCCCGGGCCCCCGGCTGGCGGCGATCACCGCCGGCGGGTTGCTGGTGCTGCTGCCCTTCACGATCGCGGAATGGTTCTGGATGGAAACCCCGCCCCCGGGCTGGAAGGCGGCCGGTCTCGTTCTGGCCGCTGCCGTGCTGCCGGGCGTGCTGTCCTATGGTGCCTACTCCTACATGCAGCGCGCCATCGGGGCAGCGCGCACGGCACTGATCATGTACCTGTCGCCGGTCTATGCCGCGGTCATCGGCTGGGTCTTGCTCGGCGAGGTGCCCGGCTGGCACCACGCGCTGGGTGCGGCGCTGATCCTGCCCAGCATCTGGCTGGCCACCCGGCCGGCGCCGGCCACGCCCGAGAAGGCGCCGGGCCGCCCCAAGTCTTCTCGACCCCCTCGGGGGGCAGGCCGGGTCTAGCCCGGCATTGGGAGCCCTGTTACGCCGCCAACAGACCCCGGGTCTCGACGAAGCGCACCACTTCGGGCAGGCCCGAGCGCGTCTTCAGGTTCGTCATCACGTAGGGGCGGCTGGGCCGCATGCGCTTCGTATCGGCCTCCATCACCGCGAGGTCGGCGCCGACATGGGGGGCCAGGTCGGTCTTGTTGATGACGAACAGGTCACTTTTCGTGATGCCGGGGCCACCCTTGCGCGGGATCTTCTCGCCCGCGGCGACGTCGATGACGTAGATCGTCAGGTCTGACAGTTCGGGGCTGAAGGTGGCGGCCAGGTTGTCGCCGCCGGACTCGATGAACACGATGTCGGCATCGGGGAAGCGCGCGAGCATGCGGTCCACGGCCTCGAGGTTGATAGAGGCGTCCTCGCGGATCGCGGTGTGGGGGCAGCCGCCGGTCTCCACACCCATGATGCGCTCGGGCTCCAGCGCGCCTGCCACGGTGAGCAGACGCTGGTCTTCCTTGGTGTAGATGTCGTTCGTGACGACGACGAGGTCCCAGCGCTCGCGCATCGTCTTGCACAGCATCTCCACCAGCGTGGTCTTGCCCGAGCCCACGGGGCCGCCGACGCCGACGCGCAGGGGAGGGAGCTTCTTCGTGCGGCCGGCGATTGCGTGCAGCGGGCTGTTCATCGGGCGGTTTCCTCGGAGGTGGGGTTCAGGAGCGGAACAGGCGCGAGTACTGGGTCTCGTGCCGCGCGGAAAGGATGGCCAGCATGGGCGCGTGGGCCTGGCGGGCGTCGTCACCGCAGTCCAGTGCCTCGTCGACCACCGCCGGGATGGCCTGGGCCAGGCGCGCGAGCATGCGCTGGGCGGCCGCCTGGCCCAGCGGCACGGCCTTCATCGCCGCCTGGGCCATGTTCTCGGCCCAGCCGAAAGCCAGCGCCAGCAGGGCCTCGCGCGCCGGGGCCTGCGCGAGCACGGTGGCGAGCGCGTAGGCCACCGGCCACGTGGGGGCGGGCGCCAGCGCGGCGCAGGCGGCGACGCGGGTGTCAAGCGCCTGCTCGCTGTTGCGCAGCCACTCGACGAGCGAGCGCCCCATCTGCTCAGCTTGGAGGCGGAACTCGGCGCTCTCGCGCGTCCCGAGCACCCAGTCGTTCAGCGCGCCGACGCGGGTGGTGTCGCCCTCGCTCCAGGCCCGGTGCGCCTGGGCTGCCGCCGCCAAGTCAGCCCGTGCCTGGGCCAGGCGCAGTTGCGCGAGCAGCCAGTCACCGGCGTCGACCTCCTTGGTCACCAGGCCCGCGTTGACCGCAGCCTCCAGGCCCTCCGAGTAGCTGAACCCGCCCACCGGCAGCGCCGGGGAGGCAAGCCACATCAGGCGCAGAAGGGTGGCTGGCGCGGTCATCGGAGGGCGATGGCGGGGGCAAGCCTCGGCGGGCTCTCAATGCCCGCCGTGGCCGTGGGAGTGATCGTGGCCATGACTGTGGCTCTGGCCGTGGTCATGGCTGTGGTCATGTCCATGGCCGCATCCGGGGCCGTGCACGTGGATGGCGGCGGCCTGCGCCTGGCTGGCATCGTGAGGGTGTCCGTGCGAGTGATGTTCGTGCCCTTGGTGATGGCTGTTGCCATGCCCGTCATCATGACCCGCATCGTCCCCATGATGGTGTCCACAGCCCGGGCCGTGAACGTGCACCACGGCCGTGTGAGAGCCTGCATCGTGTGCGTGCGAGTGACCGTGTTCGTGGTGGTCGTCGTGCTCACCATGACCCTGCCCGTGACCGTGGGAATGGGCGTGCCCGTGCCCGCCCGCGTAGGCCCCGCTCTCGGGCTCGAAGGGTGCCTCCTCCGGGGTGACGATCAGGTGCATGCGCCCGAGCATCTCGGCCAGTACGTGGTCGGGCTCGATCTTCAGGTGGTCGGGCCGCAGTTCGATCTGGACGTGCCGGTTGCCAAGGTGGTAGGCCGCGCGCAGCAGGTCGAAGGAACTGCCGTGCTGCGTGCAGTGGCGGATCACCATCACCGGCTGCGGCGCCGCCTCCACGCGCACCAGCGAGCCGTCCTCGGCGACGAGCACGTCGCCGCCCCGCACCACCGTGCCGCGGGGCAGGAATACGCCGAGCGTGCGACCGGTCGAATCCGTCGCCTCGAAGCGGCTCTTCTGCCGCACGTCCCAGTCCAGCGCCACGTGGGCGGCGCGCTTGAACAACACCGGCGCGAGGCCGCGGCCGGCAGGAAAGAGCTTGTTGGCGATCAACATGGGGTCGGAGCAGGCTTGTATGCGGGTAGAGGAGACCTGTATTCTCACTGCCGCCATGACGCGAGGCTGCCTGAGGCGTCGTCATCCAGCGCGAAGGAGGGCCGTTCGACGCCGTGCTCGACCAGCAGCTCGGGCGTGGCCGGGCGTTCACGCACCGGCAGTTTGACGCTTTCCACCAGCCTGCCAAGTGGATGCCACCCAGGTGGAGGCGCCGCGTACCATGCTTTCCGTGGCGGGGAGCGGGCTTGAAGAGTGCGGCTTCGCCGACTGGATCAGGCGCCACATCCGACCCCGCTGAGCACGATCTGGCGAGAGGGGCCGGCTTCAGAACAGGAAATACCGCTGCGCCATCGGCAGCACGCTCGCCGGCTCGCAGGTCAGCAACTGGCCGTCGGCTCGCACGGCGTAGGTCTGGGCGTCGATCTCCATCACCGGGGTGTAGGCGTTGTGCACCATGTCGGCCTTGCGCACGCTGCGGCAGCCGCGTACGGCCGATAGCGGCTTGCGCAGCGAAAGGCGCGTGCCGATGTCGTCGGCCAGCGCCGCCTGGCTGACGAAGGTCAGCGAGCCGCGTGCCAGCGCGCCCCCGAAGGCGCCGAACTGCGGCCGGTAGTGCACCGGCTGCGGCGTCGGGATGCTCGCGTTCGGGTCGCCCATCGCGGCCAGCGCGATGAAGCCGCCCTTGAGCACCAGGCTGGGCTTGACGCCGAAGAAGGCCGGCTTCCACAGCACCAGGTCGGCCCACTTGCCGACCTCGACCGAACCCACCTCGTGCGCGATGCCGTGCGTCAGCGCCGGGTTGATCGCTAGCTTGGCGACGTAGCGCTTGACGCGGGCGTTGTCGTGGCGCTCGCTGTCGCCGGGCAGGCCGCCGCGCTGGGCCTTCATCTTGTGCGCCGTCTGCCAGCAGCGGATGACGACCTCGCCGACCCGGCCCATGGCCTGGCTGTCGGAGGAGAACATGCTGATCGCGCCCAGGTCGTGCAGGATGTCCTCGGCGGCGATGGTCTCGCGCCGGATGCGGCTCTCGGCGAAGGCCAGGTCCTCGGCGATGGAGGCGTCCAGGTGGTGGCACACCATCAGCATGTCCAGGTGCTCGTCCAGCGTGTTGACGGTGTACGGGCGCGTGGGGTTGGTGGAGGAGGGCAGCACATTGGCCTCGCCCACGACCTTCATGATGTCGGGCGCGTGGCCGCCGCCGGCGCCCTCGGTGTGGAAGCTGTGGATGGTGCGGCCCTTGAAGGCGGCGATGGTGTCCTCGACGAAGCCGCTCTCGTTGAGGGTGTCGGTGTGGATGGCGACCTGGGTGTCGGTCTCCTCGGCCACGGCCAGGCAGTTGTCGATGGCCGCCGGGGTGGTGCCCCAGTCCTCGTGCAGCTTCATGCCGATGGCGCCGGCCTCGACCTGCTGGCGCAGCGCCTGCGGCCGGCTGGCGTTGCCCTTGCCGAGGAAGCCGAGGTTCATCGGGAAGGCCTCGGCCGCCTGGAGCATGCGGGCGATGTTCTCCGGCCCCGGGGTGCAGGTGGTGGCGAAGGTGCCGGTCGCCGGCCCGGTGCCGCCGCCGATCATGGTGGTGACGCCGCTGGCCAGGGCTTCGTCGATCTGCTGCGGGCAGATGAAGTGGATGTGGGTGTCGATCGCGCCGGCGGTGACGATCATGCCCTCGCCGGCGATGATCTCGGTGCCGGGGCCGATGACGATGTCCACGCCCGGCTGCACGTCGGGGTTGCCGGCCTTGCCGATGCCGCAGATGCGCTGGCCGCGGATGCCGATGTCGGCCTTGACGATGCCCCAGTGGTCGATGATGAGCGCGTTGGTGATGACGCAGTCCACGGCGTCGTGCGGCCCGGGGCCGTTGGGCCGCTGCCCCTGGCCCATGCCGTCACGGATGGTCTTGCCGCCGCCGAACTTGACCTCCTCACCGTAGCCGCCTGCGCGCAGCGTGTGGTCGGCCTCGACCTCGATCACGAGCCCGGTGTCGGCCAGCCGCAGCCGGTCACCCACCGTGGGGCCGAACATCTCGGCGTAGGCGCGTCTTCCTATCGTGGCCATGTCAGCAATCCCTGGTCTGGTGTGTCGTCACTGATCCTGCGCTGGCACGCTCGCTTGCCGGCATCTCGCGGGCCGAGGTCGGCGCGTACCCGCCTCGGCTCATGTCCTCCGTCATCGGCCCACAGGCCGATGCCTCCCCCTTTACTTCGCCGAGGCGGGCACGCACCGCCCTCGGCCTGCCAGGGCTTGCGAACACCAACGGTGGCGCGCCAGCACCTTGGCGAGCGAGGGGGTGGGGTCCCCTGCGGAGCGAAGTAAAGGGGGAGGCCCGGGCATGGCCCGGGCCGGAGGACATGAGCGCAGCAGGGGACCCCGCCCCCTCGCTCACGCGAGGTGCAGCCTTCGCACCTGCTGGCCTCACCTCAAAGCCCCCCCTGCACCAGCCCCCGGAAGCCCCAGACCTCGCGCGCCCCGGCGTAGTCCACGAGTTCCACCGTGCGCTGCTGCCCCGGCTCGAAGCGCACCGCGGTGCCCGAGGCGATGTTCAGGCGCATGCCGCGCGCGGCCGCGCGTTCGAAGCGCAGGGCCGCGTTGGTCTCGGCGAAGTGATAGTGCGAGCCTACCTGGATCGGCCGGTCGCCCGCGTTTTCCACCACCAGCGTCACGGTGCGCCGGCCTGGGTTGAGCTCGAGCTCGCCGGGCTCGGCCAGCAGCTCGCCGGGCACCATCACTTGCGCCCCCGCCACCACGCCACCGCCGCCAGCACGGCCAGCAGCGCGACGAAGCCGAAGGCGTCGGTGGCATGCCAGTGCGCCCCGGCCAGGCCGTGGCCCTCGTGCGCTCGGGCGGGAAAGACGGCTGCAGCCAGCAGCCAGGGCAACGTTCGCATCGTGAACCTCATCGGTACAGGTCGGGGCAGGGGTGCAAGGGGCGAAAGAGATGGGAACTCAAGAAACCATCATGTGGGCATGGTTTTGGTGCGTCAGGCGATGGGCTGGTGCACGGTCACCAGCTTGGTGCCGTCGGGAAAGGTGGCCTCGACCTGGATCTCCGGGATCATCTCGGCCACGCCTTCCATCACGTCGACGCGCGCGAGAACGGTCTTGCCCTCGCTCATCAGCTGCGCCACGGTCTTGCCGTCGCGGGCGCCTTCCATGATGCCCGCGGTGATCAGCGCCACGGCCTCCGGGTAGTTGAGCTTCAACCCGCGCGCGCGCCGGCGCTCGGCCAGCAGCGCGGCGGTGAAGATCAGCAGCTTGTCCTTCTCTCGGGGCGTCAGTTCCATGGCAGGTGCGGAAGCAGGTTTGGTGCCATCGTAAACCTGAACAGCCTTCGAACTGGATTGCACTGAACGCTGCGCCGGGGACCTCGGGTTGGCATGGGTATTGCGATAGTCGGATCGGACCCGTTCCCCTTCCAACCCTGGAGCCCAAGTCATGATCCCTGTCAACCCAATTCGCCGCGCTGGCCTGAAGACCCTGGCTGCCGCCCTCGTCACCGCCGGCCTGTCCAGCGCGGTCCTCGCCCAGAACACGATCAAAGTCGGCGTGCTGCACTCGCTGTCCGGCACGATGGCGATCTCCGAGACCGTGCTGAAGGACACGGTGCTGATGGCCATCGACGAGATCAACGCCAAGGGTGGCGTGCTCGGCAAGAAGCTCGAGCCCGTGGTCGTCGACCCGGCTTCGAACTGGCCGCTGTTCGCCGAGAAGGCGCGGCAGCTGCTGACGCAGGACAAGGTCGCGGTGACCTTCGGTTGCTGGACTT
>CAIRBF010000036.1 GCA_903876715.1 uncultured beta proteobacterium | reverse complement strand
GGCGCCGGTTCGGACTCCTCCATCTCCGCCTCCGCCTCCGCCTCCGCCTCCGCCTCCGCCTCCGCCTCCGCCTCCGCCTCCGCCTCCGCCTCCGCCACCGCCACCGCCCGCTGCCACGTCGGTCCCGCCCCCGCCGCTGCCCCCCGTTGCCTCACCGAGGGTGGCTGCGGTCCCCTACCCGCGGCCGCAGCCGGCCGTGCCAGCGGTCGCCGCACCGGCGGTCCCGGCGCCAACGCCCAGCCCACCGGCACCAGCGCAGGTGCCTGCGGTGGCCTTTCCGCGACCTGACACCGCGCCCAGGACGCCAGCAGCCGCCGTGGCCTCGACGCCCAGCCCCAGTCCGACCGCCCCGGCGCCAACAGCCGCCGTGGCCTTTCCGCGTCCGGACACGGTGGCGCGCGCGCCTGCCGCGGGCCCCGTGCCCGCGCCCGCGGCGACTCCGGCTCCCGCCCAGGCGCCCCCCGTGGCCTGGCCGGTCCCGGCGCCGAGGCCGGTCGCTCCGACCCAGTCGCCGCCTGCGCCTGCGCCTGCGCCTGCTCCTCCTCCTCCTCCTCCGCTTCCGCCTTCGCCTTCGCCTTCGCCCCAGCCCCCAACGGGCGTGGCGACGGCACCGGCGCAGGCCGCCCCGGTTATCCACACCCCCGTGGTGTCGTCTCCTGCATTGGCCGCTGCGCAGGCACCTGCAGCGCCTCCACCGCGTACCATGGCCCCGATCGTGGCAGCCGCCCCGAGCCCGGCGCCTGCTGCGCAGGCCGCAGCGGCGCGCACCCCGGCGCCGCCAGCGCCACCCGCTCCTGCGCCAGCGCCGCTGCCCTCGCCGCGACCCACGGTGCAGCCCCCCGCTTCACCGCCTCCGCCCCCGCCCCCGCCTCCGCCTCCGCCCCCGCCTCCGCCGCAACCGCCACCGCCACCGCGCCCCCCGCAGCCGCCGGCTCTCGTCGACCTCGAGGCCTGCAAGCCGCGGCCCGAGGACTATCCACGCGCGGCCACGCGGGCGCGCACCACCGGCACTACGGTGCTGAGGATCTTGATCGAAGGCGACGGCCGCGTCGGACGCATTGAGGTCGAGAAGCCGTCCGGGTCGACACGCGAGCACCGGCTGCTGGACGCGGTGGCGGTCAAGAAGTTCGGGGAGTGCGCCTACCGGCCTGCGCTCGATGAGCAGGGGCGGCCGGTCGCCGGTGTGCTCGTACGCTCACTTGTCTGGAGACTCGAGGAATGAAGAACCTGATCACACTGGCCGACCGGTGCTCGCTGCCGGGCTGGGCACGGTCCTTGGGCGGCCTGCTTGCGGCTGCCGCCCTGACGCTCGCCGTCATCTTGTCGCCCACCCCGGTGCAGGCGCAAGTGCAGGCCCAACCTTCCGCCGCGGTGCAGGTCACGGCTGCGCCCCCCACGAATCCGACACCCGCCGCTGCAGCGATCGTGCAGGCCTCGGACAACCCCTACGGCCTGCAGGCACTGTGGGCCCAGGGCGACCTGGTGGCCAAGGGCACGCTGGTCCTGATGCTGCTGATGTCGCTGGGCAGCTGGTACCTCATCGTGACGCGGCTGCTGGCGCAGCAGCGCATGCTGCGCAGCGCGCGCGCGGCCGAGGCCTTCTGGAAGGCGTCCTCGGTGCACGCGGGCCTGGAACAACTCGAGACCGGGTCGCCGCTGCGCTATGTGGCCGAGGAAGGGCTGCGGGCCGAAGCTCATCACGAGGGCACCATGGTCGAGGCCATCGACAAGCGCACCTGGGTCGGCATGAGCGTGGACCGCGCGGTGGGCCGGGTGCAGAGCCGGCTCCAGGACGGCCTGGCCTTCCTCGCGACGGTGGGCTCGACGGCGCCCTTCGTCGGCCTGTTCGGCACCGTCTGGGGTATCTACAACGCGCTGGTGAAGATTGGCGTCAGCGGCCAGGCCTCGATCGACCGCGTGGCCGGCCCGGTGGGCGAGGCGCTGATCATGACGGCGATCGGCCTGTTCGTCGCCGTGCCGGCGGTCATGGGCTACAACGCGCTGGTGCGGCGCAACCGCACGGTGCTGGAGCAGACGCGCGCCTTCGCGGCGGACCTGCAGAACGTGCTGATCGCCGGCCGGCGCTGAACCGTCGCCGCCACAGCGCACGCCAGCACGGACAATCGACTCGGTACCCCTTCGCCCTGCGCCCGCCCGACGCCATGGCCATGACCCCGCTGCCCGCCGACGCCGGCGACGACCCGTTCAACCACACGATCAACACCACGCCGCTGGTGGATGTGATGCTGGTGCTGCTGATCATCTTCCTGATCACGGTGCCGGTGGTGGCGCAGACGATCGCCCTGGAGTTGCCCAAGGAGCGCAATGCGCCGGCCCAGATCCGGCCCGAGCACGTGGTGATCTCGGTCGACCGCGAGGGCGCCGTGCATTGGGGGCTGGAGCGCCTGGACGGCGCGGCGGCATTGCTGCCACGCCTGCGCGCCGCCGCGGCCCAGCAACCGCAGCCCGAGGTTCACATCCGCGGCGACGAGCGCGTGCCCTGGCGCGCAGTCGAGCGGGTGCACCAGGCCTGCGCGCAGGCCGGCATCGAGAAGGTAGGCTACGTGACCGAGCCCACCGCACAGGGCGGGAGGCCCTGAGCCATGGCCCTGGAAGGCCTGCGCCATGGCGCCACGCCGGACAGCGAGCCCGACGTGCTCGTAGACATCAACACCACGCCGCTGATCGACGTGATGCTGGTGCTGCTGATCATGTTCATCGTCACGATCCCGATACAGACGCACACCGTCCGCATGGCCCTGCCCTCGCCTGGCGCCGCGGCGGCGCCACCGCTGCCGCCGCCGACGCTGCGCGTGGACGTGGCGGCCGACGGCAGCATCACCTGGGACGGGGAGCGCCTGGACGACACCGACCGCGAGGCGCTGGACGCGCGCGCGCGGGCCGCCGCGGCGCGCGAGCCGCGGCCCGAGGTGCACCTGCACCCCGACGCCAGCGCCGCCTACGGTAGGGTGGCACGCGTGCTCGCGGCCACGCAGCGCAACGGCCTGGAACGGATAGCCATCCACAGCAGCGAGGGGGCGCGATGAAGGCCGGACCGCCCACGACCTCCGGCAGGTTGCGCGCCGAAGCCGGTTCGCAAGGGCGGTGCCCTGCCGCTCGGCGGGCGCGAGCTTGGCGCCGCGGTCCGAGGGGACGCCGGTGAGCAGCGCCGAAGAACGCCAGGTCGCCACGGGAACGCCCTGCGTGGCAGTCACCGACCACGAGACCCGCGTCGACGACGGCGACCACCTGGCGCTGCGCCTGTGGCTGCGGCTGCTGTCGTGCACGAACCGCGTCGAGGCGCCGCTGCGCAGCCGGCTGCGCGAGCGCTTCGGCGGCTCGCTGCCGCGCTTCGACCTGATGGCGCAGCTCGACCGGCACCCCGAGGGACTGAAGATGCGCGAGCTCTCCGAGCGCCTGATGGTCACCGGCGGCAACGTCACGGGCCTGACCGACCGGCTCGTGGCCGAGGGCCTGGTCGAGCGCCGGGACGACCCGGACGACCGGCGCGCCTGCACGGTGTGCCTCACGCGCGAGGGCCGGCGCCAGTTCCGCGTGATGGCGCGCGAGCACGAGCGCTGGGTGGCCACGCTCTTCGAGGGGCTGGACGCCGGCGCGCAGGCTGAGCTCTTCCGTCTGCTCGGGCTGTTGAAGCGGGCCCTTCCCGCCGCCCCCGGGCCCGAGGCGCGTCGCCGCGCGGCCCGCGCGGCTCCCCCTCCGCCGACGGATCCGGCCTGAAGGCGGGCCCAGCCCCCCTCGGCTCGCGAGTTCGCGAGTCAAGGAGCCGGACGGAGCCCGCTACCGCCGCGGGAGCTCTACAGCCTCAGCAGCGGCACGGCGCAGGCGGCCACGAGCACGGCTGCCTGCTGCAGCCGACTGAGCTTCTCCTTCAGCACGAAGACCGAGATCAGCACAGCAAACACCGCACTGGTGTCGCGCAGCGCCGCCGAGATGGCCATCGGCGCCTGGGAAAAGACCCAGACGATCAGCAGATAGGACACCATGGACGCCGCCCCGGCGCCGATGACGACGCGCCGGTGACGCACGATGGCCGGCCACAGCCCCGGGCGGTGGCGCTGGCGCAGCAGCATCAGCGAGCCGTTGACGACCGCGGCGCAGCAGCCATAGGCGATGGGTGAGCCCGAGGAGCGGATGCCCTGCACGTCCAGCATCACGCACACGGCGCTGAGCACGCCGCCCAGCAGTGTCCAGCCCAGCACCGAGGGCCTCATGCGCTGGCCGCCGCGCGCCTGCGAGGCCATCAGCACCAGCGACGAGGCGATGCAGGCGATGCCGATCCAGGCCGCCACCGACAGGCTGTCCCCGACAAACACCACCGAGAGCGGCGCGATGACCATGACCATCGTCGCCCGGCTCAGCGGGTAGACCGCGCCATAGTCGCCCTGCTCGTAGGCGCGCAGCATGCACAGGATGCCCAGCCAGTTGAAGAAGCAGCTCGCCGCCATCCAGCCCCAGGCTTGCGCCGCGGGCACGGGCAGCCACAACAGCAGCGGCGAGGTGATGAGCCCGGCAGCCACCATCTGCCCGGTCATGGCCTCGGTGGTCTGGCCGGTGTGCTTGACGGCGGCGGTCCAGCCCGCGTGCAGCAACGCACTCAGCAGCGCGGCAAGGACGAGGGGAGTGTCCATCGCCAGACGCGGTGTTCAGGCGCCGAGCACGTCGCGCCCGACGATGAGTTGCTGCACTTCGGTGGCGCCCTCGTAGATGCGCAGGGCGCGGATCTCGCGGTACAGCGACTCCACTACCGAGCCCACCCGCACGCCCAGACCGCCGTGCATCTGCAGCGCACGGTCGATCACGCGCTGGGCGTTCTCGGTGGCGCACATCTTGGCCATCGCTGCCTCGCGCGTGGTGCGCACGCCCTTGACGTCGCGCAGCCAGGCGGCGCGGTAGGTCAGCAGCGCCGCGGCGTCGATGGCGCTGGCCATCTCGCCCAGCGCGGCCTGGGTGAGCTGGAAGTCCGCCAGCGTCTGGCCGAACATGCGGCGCGACTTCGCATGCGCGATCGCCTCGTCGAGCGCGCGGCGCGCAAAGCCCAGCGCCGCCGCGGCGACCGAGGCGCGGAAGATGTCGAGCGTGCGCATCGCCAACTTGAAGCCCTCGCCGGGCTGGCCGAGGATCTGCCCCTTGGGGATGCGGCAGCCGTCGAAGCGCAGGCGCGCCAGCGGGTGCGGCGCGATGACGTCGATGCGCTCGGCGATCTCCAGCCCCGGCGTGCCGGTCTCGACGACGAAGGCGCTGATGGCCGCGGTGGGCTTGGCCCCCGGCCCACCCAGCGGCTGGCCGTCGGCGCCGAGGGTGCGCGCGAAGACGCAGTAGACGTCGGCGATGCCGCCATTGCTGATCCAGGTCTTCTGGCCGTCGAGCACCCAGTGGTCGCCCTCGTCGCGCGCGGTGCACGCCATGGCCGCGACGTCGGAGCCGGCCTGCGGCTCGGACAGCGCGAAGGCCGAGATCCACTGCCCGCGCGCCACCCGGGGCAGCACCCGGGCCTGGACCTCGGCACTGCCGGCCAGCGTGACGGCCCCGGTGCCCAGGCCCTGCATCGCGAAGGCGAAGTCGGCCAGCCCGTCGTGCCGGGCCAGCGTCTCGCGCGCGACGACCAGGGCCCGAGAGTCCAGTCCCGGCAAGGCCCCCCCGTGTGCCGCCGGCACGCACCAGCGCAGGTGCCCGGCCTCGCCGAGCATCGTGACGAGGTGTCGGCACGCGGCGTCGGTGTCGGCGTGGTCGACGCTGCCGAGGTGCTGTGCGCACCAGGCATCGAGCGCCGCCGCCTGCTCGCGGTGCAGGTCGTCAAAGAATGGAATGTCGAGGTGGGAGAGGCGGGTCATGGTGGTGGGCGGCTTCTCGTCTTCTGATTGACGTCATCCTATGCGTGACTTGGTCCGGGCTTCATTCCAGCGTATTCCCAGACGCGGGGCACGGGTACCCCCCTCCGCTCATGTCCTCCGGCCCGGGCTACGCCCGTGCCTCCCCCTTTACTTCGCTGCGGGGGGTACCCGCACCCCGCGTCCTGCCAGCAGCATCACGATCCAGCCGCTCCGTTGACCTGCGTGCCTGGAGGCGCTGGAAGGAAGGCGGCGCGAACTCCGGGTACAAGAGCCTTTCCGACACGCAAACCATGACGCCGCCAGAGCGGGGAGGCTGGGTACCGTGCGCAGCGAAGTAAAGGGGGAGCATCGGGCGCAGCCCGATGCGGAGGACATGAGCGGAGCACGGTACCCGGCCTCCCCGCTCCCGCGAGGTGGAGGCAATAAACGGAACGTGCACCGCGACATCAAGATAGAGCCTCAATCCCCTTCGAACCGCGGCGTCTGCTTGGCAGCAAACGCGTCGAAGGCGCGCTTGAAGTCCTGGGTCATCATGCAGATGGCCTGGGCCTGGGCCTCGGACTCGATCATCTCCTCGATGCCCATGGCCCACTCCTGGTTCAGCATCGTCTTCGTCACCGTGTGCGCGAACCACGGCCCGTCGGCCAGCGAACACGCCAGCGCCTGGGCCTTGGCCACCACCTCCTCGCGCGGGTGCAGCGCATTGAAGAACCCCCAGGCCGCGCCCTCCTCCGCCGACATCGCCCGCCCCGTCATCAGCAGCTCGGTCGCCCGCCCCTGACCGATGACGCGCGGCAGCAGCCCGCAGGCACCCATGTCGGCCCCGGCCAGCCCCACGCGCGTGAACAGATAGGCCGTCCGGGCCGAGGGCGTGCCCAGGCGCATGTCGGCTGCCAGCGCGATCATCGCCCCCGCCCCCGCGCACACCCCGTCGATCGCCGCCACGATGGGCTGCGGCGCGCGTTTCATCGCCTTGACCAGGTCACCCGTCATGCGCGTGAAGCGCAGCAGCTCGGGCATGGCCATCTTCGTCAGCGGCTCGATGATCTCGAACACGTCCCCGCCCGAGCAGAAATTGCCCCCCTCCCCGGCCACCACCACCGCGCGCACATCGCTGGCGTAGGCGAGGTTGCGGAACAGGTCGCGCAGCTCGGCGTAGCTGTCGAAGGTGAGCGGGTTCTTCTTCTCGGGCCGGTTCAGCGTGATCGTCGCCACCCGGCCATCGTCGCTGCACTCCCAGCGGAAGTGGCGGGCCGCGTAGTCCTTGAACGGTTTCTTGTCGTCGTGCATGGCGGGGAGTCCTGGGTAGGGGCAGGCCGGCTTGCGGCCTGCCAGTGCGGTGGGGAGGAGGGCGGTGGGGAGTTGACTCGCGCAGCGTTCAGGCCGGCCCTGCGGTGCCCGCGCGCTTCAGGTTGGCCTCGAACTGGCTGCGGCCCGAGAGGTAGGGCAGCGGCCAGGCGATGTCGGCATGGCCGATCTTCGCCGCCTCGTGCAGCGTCCAGGCCGGGTCGGCCAGGTGCGGACGGGCCACGGCGCACAGGTCGGCGCGGCCGGCGGCGATGACCATGTTGACGTGGTCGGCCTCGAAGATCGCGCCCACCGCCACGGTGGGGATGCCCACCTCGTTGCGGATGCGGTCGGCGAACGGCGTCTGGTACATGCGGCCGTACACCGGCTTCTGCTCGGCCACCACCTGACCCGAGGAGCAGTCGATGATGTCGGCCCCGGCCTGCTTGAACAGGCGCGCGATCGCGACCGCGTCGTCGGCCGTGTTGCCGCCCGGGAACCAGTCGTGGCAGGACAGACGCACCGAGATCGGCCGGTCCTGCGGCCAGGCGGCGCGCACGGCGGCGAAGACCTCCAGCGGG
>CAIRBF010000035.1 GCA_903876715.1 uncultured beta proteobacterium | reverse complement strand
TGGCCGAGGCGCTGGAGCAGCTGTTTTGGGACCGACTGCACCGGCGGGTGCCGCGCTTCGACCGCGTCGTCGTCGAGACGGCAGGCCGCGCCGACCCGGCCCTCATCGCCCAGGCGCTGCGCGCCCACCCGCTGCTGGCCGAGCGTTACCGGCTGGAGGGGGTGGTGGCCGTGCTGCATGACGACCCCGACTTCATCGCCCAGGTGCAGAGCGCCGACGTCCTCATCCTCAGCCATGCCGACCGGCGCAGCCCCGTGCAGCAGGCCCGGCTGCGCGCCGCGGCCCAGGCGCTGAGCCCCGGGGTGGCGTTCTTCGACTCCGCGCTGGGCGCGGTCTGCGAGCCGGAGCCGGTGCTGAGCCGCCTGGCCGACAAGCCGCCGCGCCTGGCACGCCTGCCCGATGAAGAGGCGCCGTTCCAGCCGCGCCCTTGGGGTCTGCCCGGCGGCCGTCAGGACCAGGCCCGAGCGAGCTCGAATGACCGCATCGACGCTTCAGAGCACGCCCAAGGGCCAGGCGTCGCCCGTCACGGCCCCCCCATGGGAGCGCAATGAAACTCGGGGCGACCCGGCGTTTTCTCGAGGGCCTCCCGCGCCTCTGTCGGTGCTCGGTGCTAGGTGTTCGCAGAGAAACCGTTCGGGCTGAGCACTTCGACTGCGCCCAGGACAGGCCTGTCGAAGCCCTTTGCGCGCACTTCGACGGGTTCAGTGCGAGCGGTTGCGCGGGTGGCCGCAAAGATTTGTTTCTAGAGAGAGGACGTTTGAGCCCGACCTTCTGGATGGCGATGACCCCCGCCCAGGCTGCCACGGGCCGCAGGCGCGCTTCAGCCCTTTCGGCTGTTGACCATCTTGACGGCCGGCCCCCAGCGTGCGATCTCCTCGGCCACGTAGTGCGTGAACGCCGGCGCGTCCAGGTCCATGGTCTCCATGCTCTCGGTGGCGAGCTGCTTGAGCAGTGCCGAGGTCTGCAGGCCTTTGCGGACTGCCTCGTTGAGCCGGGACACGATGGCCGCCGGCATGCCCGCCGGGCCGGACAGCGAGAACCAGGTCGTGCCCGTGAGCTGCGGGTAGCCGAGTTCGCTGAACGTGGGCGAGTTCGGGTAGGCCGCCACGCGCCGCGATGACGACACTGCCAGCAGGCGCAGCTTGCCGGCATCGACCATGGCGTTGGACGAGCTCAAGGTCATCACGCCCAGCGGGATCTGGTTCGCCACGAGGTCGTTCACCGCCGGCGCGCCGCCGTTGTAGCTGATGTGCACCATGTTGAGCTTGGTGGCCTCGCGCAGCATCTCGCCAGTGAGGTGCCCGTGCGAGCCCTGCCCCGGCGAGCCCCAGCTCACCCCCTGCGGGCTGGCAGCTGCAAAGGCGAGGAAGCCCTTGAAATCCGTGACGCCGCGCTGCGCGTTGATGACCATGCCCAGCGGCGGCCCGCCGAGCATCGCGATGTGGGTGAAATCCTTGACCGGGTCGAACATCGACGGGTTGGCCACCGGCGCCAGCACGTGCGAGGCGATGCCCGACACCACCAGCGTGTAGCCGTCGGGGGCCGAGCGCGCCACGTGCTGGGAGCCGACCATGCCCGCCGCGCCGGCGCGGTTCTCGACGACGACGGTCTGCTTCAGGGTCTCGCCCAGGTGTTTCGCGATCATGCGGCCCAGGGTGTCCGAACTGCCGCCCGGCGCGTAGGGCACGACGATCCTGACCGGGCGCGAAGGCCACTCGGATTGCGCCAGCACCCCGAAGGACGAGGTCGCCGCGGCGCCGGCCGCGAGGCGCAGGACGGCCCGCCGGCGGGTGAGGGGAGTGTGGATGTCGGTCATGCGCTGGATCGGGAATGAAGGGTTGGACGGACGGTGGCGGGCGGTGGCGACAGGGGTGCAGGCACTCGGCGGCGCCCGCACCCGGCGACCAGCCGCCCGGCATGGCCGGCTGGTCCTCGCTGCCATGCAGCGCGGGCGCGTCACCTGCACCGGACCGCCGCCCACTGCGGGCTGACGAAAGCCGAGCCCGCTGGGCCAAGACCGGTGCAGAAGGCGCCGGAGCGGCCGCGGCCTCACGGCGCGCCCCAGGCGAATTTAGGCGGGCGCCGAGGCGCTGGCATCCGGAGTAACCCGCCACCGCTGCATGTGCTGCGCATGAAGTTCCTCGGCGCCATCGACAGCCCGCGCATCGGGGTGCGCCCGCTGCCAGCGGTCAGCCAAGCCTGGGCTTGGCCCGGGCGCACCTGTTCACCGTTGAACCAGACCCTCACGCGCGACGCCCGATGCCTTCGAGCGGCGCGTCAGTGCCTTGGCGATGGCTGGATCGTCGCAGGACCTGGCTGTCACCGTCCGCAGCTTCGACGGCGATGCGGTTCCGGTGAGCTGCGAAGCGGATCTGCGGAGGTCTGTCGCCGCTCAGTGCGTCGATTCCGGATGAGCGCAGTCGAGCAGTTCCGCTACCCGGCGCAGCTTCGAGTCCCGGGTCCAGAGTCTCACCCCCGGGGTCAATGCCACCGATGCCAGCAGATGGACGTCGACATAGCCGATGCCCTTGCCATGCAGGACGTGGCCATCGATGAACTTCAGCACCTCATCGGGGCTTGCAACCGCAGCGGCCGGGAGGTCCTGCAGCAGTTCGAGGATGGTTTCTCGATCGCGCAGGCTGCCACAGGCAATCTCCCCCACAACGAACGGGTGCATCACGACAGCAGATCGCTCCAACAGGTCGATGAGCCCGGCGTCACCCTGGCGCAAGTGATCGACCCAGACCGAGGTGTCGACCAGGATCAAGTCGAATTCCCAGCGCGTCGGCGGGGGGCGGCCTCAAGCGCGGGCTGCGTGCCTCCCAATCGGGCAAGACGCTTTGCGCTTTCGCGCTCGATCAACGCCTTCAAGGCTTCGCTCAGGAGGGCTGTCCTTTCCATGGGGCTGACCAATTTGCTGGCTTTTGCCAGCAACTCTTCATCGATGTTGACCGTTGTACGCATGTTCCTTCCCCGGATGGTGGCATCAAATATAGCGTCAATTGATGCTCCAAAGGGTGCGCTTGATGAACTGGAACGACGCATGATCCATCGTGCTCTCACGGCGTTCGCGGATCAGCAGCGTACTTCCAGTGCGTCTGTCGAAGTACCGGGTCGGTCGTTGTCGGCGCCGATCCAAATCTGAGCCACGGGGGTGCGGCAGAAAACTTGGATCGGCGCCGACAGCCGGGGTACTGCTGCAGCGCCAGCACCCCGGCCGTGCGGGGGGTCTGGTGCGCTGGGTCGAACTGCGCTGGCGGTGCTCAGCGGGCCCTGGGCCGGGCGCGATGGACGGACAGGGCCCGCCCGACCTTGCGCCAGAGCCTGCCCGCCTTGGCGCCGAAGTCATGCACGAAGGGGCGCAGGTCGTCTGTGGCGAAGAGCTGATACACCTTCGGGCCCGCCAGCGAGCGGATCCATTGCCAGGTCGAGATGTCGCCGTGGCGCCGGTAGTCGAGGAAGGCCAGGAAGTCGTTTTCCAGAAACAGGTACTTCACGCCCACACGCTGGGCGGGCGGCGGTGCGGCGGGCCGCCCGATCGCGTCCAGGTAGGCCACGTAGGGCAGGTTCACGCCGCAGGCGGCCGCGAGTTGGTTCCAGGAGCTGCTGCGAGGGTTGATCTCCAACAGCTTGAAGCTCCCGTCACGGTCATCTCGCTTGAACTGCAGCAGTGCCAGGCCCGTGTAGCCGACACGGCGCAGCATCGACAGCCCGGCCTCGATGATCTCGGGGACCACGACGCTCTCCACGAAGCAGCCGATACCGGCATAGGTCGGGTAGGTGCGCAACTTGCGTCCGGTGAACCAGGCCAGCGGTTGCGATGTCCGGTCCATGTACACGTGCAGGGAATAGAGCCGGTCGTCGCGACCAGGCACGTAGTCCTGGATGACGAGCTTCGGGTCGATGGCGGCAATCCGCCCGTACCAGTCCTGCAGTTCGGCCGGCGTGTCCAGCCTGAGCGCCTTCTTGTTCCGGAGCTCGCTGGCCAGCGGTTCACGGCTCCAACTCGGCGGGAACGAGGGCTTGAGGATGAGCGGAAACCGCGCCGAACGCCCGATTTGGCGGACCTCCTCGGCGTTGGCCGGGCTCCAGGTTTCGGGGATGGAAAATCCGTGCTCGGTCGCGAAACCGAAGAAACGGGATTTGTCCAGGCAAGGTTCGACGATCGAGGGGGGCGGGTTGATCAGGCCGAAGCGCCGGCTGAGCCTCTCGCGGTAGCGCGTCACGAAGTCGAGATCGGGGTCGGCGGTGGGAAAGAGCACCGGGCGGCCCGCTCCCTTGCGGCTGTCGGCGATGGACTCCAGTACCCTCAACACGCCCGGCCCGTCCGAGAAGCTGGGTATGCGGCGGTGCTCGACCACGTAGCGGGACAAGGCCGATGCCGCCCCGTCGCCCTCGCTGACCAGCACCACCCTCACCCCGCAGCGGCCGAGCGCGCGCACGACGCCAAGATCACCCTGGGAGCCGCCCAGGCACGACAGCACCACGGCGTCAGGGCCCGAGGGGGCATGAACGCCTCCTCGGGACGGCCCGTCGAATTCGCTGATGAACGCGGCATCCTGCACGGGCGCCCCATCGCCGGCGGCGCTGGCCGTGCCGGCGCCCGGCGTCACTCCCTCGAGGTCTTGAACACGGCGCCGAACCGTCTCGAGCCGTTCGCGTCGGGGGTTCAACATGCCTGCGGATTCCAAGAGTTCCTCCACCGCGCCATCAGCCGCCGACGCGCCAGGGACAGTGCCTTGGCCGCCTGCGCCGCTGCTCGCGACAGGCGCCCGAAGGCGATCGACCCTGAGTGCAGCGGCACGCGGTCGGGCCAGAGCTCCTCGATGAACGAACCTGGTTCCGAGCCGCTGTCAATGAACCCGAAGTCGTCGACGGCCTGCTCCAGGGCCTTCAGAAAGCCCAGCTCGTTCAGCAACCCGGGGCCGTACTTTGAATAGCGGGGGTCGAAGCAGACCTTGAAGGCAAAGCCGTTGCCGCCCGAGCGCAGGTTGCAGGTCGAGGCGATGACCTGATCGTCCAGTCTCAACTCGGTGAAATAGACATCGCCATCTGCGCGAAATGCGCGCGTCATCTGCTGAAAGAACGTCGCCTGGCGGGGGTCCGAGCGCAGGGACGAGCCCTGGACGCCCTTCCAGCCCGCGTGCTCGAGCGCGATGAAGGTCTCGATCGTGCGGTCTTCCACCGCCTCACCACGCAGGTAGTGCCAGGAGGTCCGACCCCGTTCAGACAACTTGCGCCACTGCCGCTCGTGATTGCGCAGCCTCGAGGCTGGCACGTGCTGGCGCCATCGGTTCGTCCCGCCCTCCGAGGGCACGATGCAAGCGCGCTCGCCCCAGACCTCCTCGTGCCAGGAGGCGCCGCGCTCGGCCACCACGGCGTCCAGCAACTTGGCGGTGGCACCGGCGGCGTTCATCTGGTCCAGCCGCACACCGGCGGTGCGTCGGGCCAGGGCGTCCAGCAGCGCATGCAGTGCCGGGTGCGCGGCTTCCGCGTCCAGCAGCAGCCCCCCCAGAAAGGAATGCGGCGATGTGTAGAGCTGCGCGTGCGGGAAGGGAAACAGCGGCCGCGGCGCGCGCGCCTGAAACAAGCCCAGTCCGCGCAGCGTGCCGGCAGCCGTTGCGCCGTCATGCACGCTCACCGCCCAGACCGGTGGCGACGCCGGCAGCAAAGCCAGGGTCGGCAGGACGAAACGGGCCGACAGATAGGCATTGGGCTCCAGCGCCCGCGACTCGAGGGCCTGCCACTGCGTGCGGAGCCCGACCAGCGCGTCGAGACGGTCGTGAATCTCGGTCCTCACGATGCCTGCCCGCGAAGTGCCAGCATCGACGGGTCGATGGTTACCGAGCCCCGCATCAGCACACGCGCGGTGCGGCGAACCTCGCAGGCGGTCAGGCGCTCGCCCTCCCGGTGCAGGGTCACGGGCAGGACGCCCGTCGGGTGCCTGATGCGCAGCACCCAGGAGGGCCCCGTGGCCCGTGTCAGCGCGTGGACGACGCTGCCCGGTACCGACGCGGCAGCGGCCAGGCAGATGCCGCCCGACACTGCGCAGGCCTTGTGCACCCTGGCCGGGTTGAGGATCCGCACCGACAGCATGCCTTCGCCCTCGGCCGCATGACCGTCCCCGGGCCGCTCCGCTACCGAGACCATCGCCACCTTGAGCCGCCGGGGCGCCCACTGCGTCCCCAGCGTGGCGTTGATCCGGGACATCACCGCGACGCGCAGCGACTCGACACGCTCACGCAGTCGGTGGTCGGCGTCGAGCGCGGCCGGCGCCTCGTCACCCCGGCAATCCAGGTCTTCGGCAGGGACGAAGGCATAGAGCGTGCCGGCGTCGGCCACGGACGCGGTCATGACCGCGCCGTCGACCGTGAACCGGGACAAGGCCTGTCCCAGCGGCAGCAAGCGGCCCGTGACGGCACCGGCTGGGTCTTCGAAGCGCAGGCCGATCTCAGCCGCACTGCCGGCCGGCTGCGCAAGGTCGGTCCAGACTTGCCCATCCAGCCGCCGCGCGACGATGAACTTGCCATTGCTGCGGCAGTGGATGCGAACGTCGGCCCGCTGGGCCCGGGCGGGCAGCATCCCCGCCCCCGCGGCGAAGAGCGAAACGCCCGACGCCAGGTTGCCGCACATGATCCCGCGGTTGACCACCTCAGAGCCCACGCCCACCTCGATCGACTCGTACTCGAGATCGGCGCCCGCCACCTGCCCGGGGGCGATGATCGCGACCTTGCTGGTCAGCGGATCGCCCCCGCCCAGGCCGTCGACCTGGCGCGGGTCGGGGCTTCCCATGACCGACAACAGCAGCCGGTCCCGCTCCCTGGTGTCGGCCGGGAGGTCCCGCTCGTCGAAAAAGACCCCCTTGCTGGAGCCGCCGCGGATGATGCTGCAGGCGATCGTGTTCATGCGAGCGGCTGCGTGGCCGACCGACGGACAACCCACAGGCTGATGTCAGTGACCCGCCGCGCCAGTGGCCACAGGCGCGTGCGCGACGCGAAGCGCCCCAGCCAGTCGCTCAGGCGCACGGCCGCGGCGTCTGCCAGCACAGGCGCGCCGGCCAGCCGCGGTGGGCCGAAGCCGATGCCGATCTCGCGCTCCACGGCCAGGCCCACCCGGTCGAGCTGGCGACGCACCTCGGCGCGTTCGAGCAAGCGCCCCGGGCTGAACGGCTGTAGCGCGCGCTGGCGCCCGAGCACCTGCCTTGCGGTGCGGGTCGCCAGCCACCACGGGTCCGACCACACTGGCCGGGCTGCGTTCCTGCAGGTGACGATTGCCATCCCATCCGGTCGCAACAGGCGACGAATCTCTGCCAGGACCGGCGCATAGTCCTCGACATAGCTGATGACGCCCAGACACAGCACCGCGTCGTAGCTGCCGTCGGGGAATGGGGCCGCCCGGCAGTCACCCTGATGCAGGTCATCGTCGGGCAGCCCCGCCGCCGCCAGCCGCGCGCGCGCCTGCGCCAGCATGTCCGGCGCGGCGTCTAGCCCGGAACACCGCCACCCTGCGGCCCGTAATTCGGCCAGCACCGGTCCGGCCCCGCAGCCCATGTCCAGGACACGCCCATTCCGGGGCACCCGCTGCGCCAGCAAGGCCAGGACGCGGTCGCGGCGCTGACGGAAGAAATGCGCCTCGGGCGAGGGCGTCGCGCCGGCATAGAGCTCGCTCCACCACCGCGCATGCGCTCCGGAGAAGATGGAAGTCACCGAATCGAGGTCCTGACCTGCAGCCCCCCGTGCCGGTGTGCCATCCATCGGACCCCCCGGCGATGTCTGCTGATTCATCTGGCCTGACGCGTTTGAGCGGGCGCACCCCCCTGGTGTACCCTGAAGCAAAGCTTCGCTCGCGCAGCCGGGGTGGTGGGTGCGCAAAGTCACGGCCTGCAACAGTCGAATGAGCGCCATCGAACACGAATCGGGCAGACGCTGATGAAGGTCGAGTCCGTCGCGACAACGCACCAGACCGCCCCACGTCTGCCCGCCCCCCGCATGGGGCTCGGCGCGGTCCGGCGCCGCGGGCGGCCTTTACGCCGACATTCGCGTAGGGCACCAGATTGGCGCCGGCCTGAGTCTGGATCTTGCAGCGCATTTGCGCTACATTTGCCGCGACCATGAAAACCGCCACCATCCCTTCCGTTCGCGTGGAACCGGAGTTCCGTGCGCTGGTCGAGGCCGTGCTGGCCGATGGCGAGACCCTGTCCGAGTTTGTCGAAGCGTCTGTCCGTGCGGCTGTCGAGCGGCGTCGTTTGGAGGTCGAGTTCGTCGCGCGAGGCCTGCGCTCCCGTGACGACGCGCGGCGCACGGGCGACTATGTGGATGCCGACCTCGTGCTGGACGGGCTGCAACGCAAGCTCGATGCCGCGCGGGCCCGTCTGGCGACCCCAGGCAAGTGACGTTCAAGGTCCGGCTGACGCGCGACGCGGAGGCGGATCTCGACCGACTTTTCGACTTCCTCGTCGAACGTGAACTGGCCCGCGACAGCGGTGACCTGCACTTGCCGGACCGCGCCCTCTCCGCATTGCGCGCGGGCATCGCCACGCTGAAGTCGTCGCCCTTCACCTGCCGCAAGGCCGGCAACAGCCCCTTTCTCAGGGAGTTGATCATTCCCTTCGGACGATCGGGCTGCGTCGCGCTGTTCGAAATCGAAGACGCATCGACCGTCGTCGTCCTCGCTGTGCGCCACCAGCTCGAGGACGATTACCACTGACGACCCGCATCGGCACGTCCACATCGGCACGCGCCGGGATGATCTGGTGCTGCCGCATCTGTCGCGCTGCGGCGAGACGACGCGCCGCAGATGCGCCGAGTCCGTCGACCCGCTGGCCCGGCGGACACCCGCTTCCAGCGCGGCCCGCTGCGCCACAGCGCCATTTACCGCCGTGCCGGGCAGGTGCTGACGATCACGCGCGAGTTTCGCCATCGATCGGCCCAGCCACACGTGCCATGCCGGTGGCGACGCGGACTGGACTGCCTTCCTGCGCGTGCTGCAGCAGCCCCCGAACGGTGTCCACCCCTGGCTGCAGTGCCACCTGGCCCCATGACGCTCTTCTGCCTGCTCGCCCGGCCGCGGCCGGCCCACCGCACCGCAGGGAGGGCCGTGAGCGCAACACCGCTGGCCGTCGATGCGGCCCGGGAAGGTTCTGTGCGCTGGGCTGAATGGCCCCAGGCGAAGTGGTCCTCGACCTACTTCGGCGCCCTTTCGGCCAGCAGTGCCGCAGCGCGTGTCTGCCATCCCTTGCCGCTGGCCCGCCAAAGGGCCAACACCTGCGGGTCCAGGCGCAGGGTCACGGGCTGCTTGGGCGTTGCCACGGGGGGGCGGCCGCGCCGGACCAATCTGTCGCCTTCGTACAGGTCGGCCTCGCGCACCCAGGACTCGGTGATCTCGGGTGCGTCGTCAGGATCCGCCAAGGGCGGGGCGGAGGACTTCTGCTTCGCGGGCATTTGCTTTCCTCATGCTGATGATGCGGCGGGCGTCGCCTCTGGGCGTCCAGACCACCATGACAAGGCGGGCATCCAGCCAGCCCGCGGTGACGAAGCGCGGCTCGCCATAGTCCTGCCTGTCGTCCGCGCGAGTCAGATGCCTGCCGAAAAACACTTCGGCGGCACGCTCGAAATCGAGGCCGCGCTCAGCCAGAGCGGCCGCCCTCTTGGCGGGATCGAACTCGATGGACACTATATTTAATGTACATCGAATATCTTGCTGATGCGGGGCTGCCGGAAGAGGGACTGCACCCGGACCAGAGCGAGGCCATCACCATGGCCACCGAGCCGTTGGAGGCTTGCTTTGCCCTGGGCGAAGAGCTGCCGTTCTTCGGCTTCGTGTGTACTGCGCTGCGGCGCGGCTACGTCGGCCGCTGGGAGATCGTGGACGATCCGCTGTACCTGGTGGGGATCAATGCGGCGGCCTTCCGGGACGAGCCGGTGCCCCTGGAGCGCCTGGTCCCCGGCGACGGTGACCGGGTCTTCGCGCACTGGTGCAGCGGCACGCTGCGGGTGCCGCAAGGCCGGCAGCTGGCCTACGTGTACATGGGCTACGACAGCGCCTACGAGCGTGAACTGATGCTGGAGGCCGAGCGCGGCGTGCTGTACGGCACCTGGGTGCGGCGCAACGCCTTGCCGCCCGGGGCCGGACCGTGAGCTTTTTCCACCTGGTCTACGGGAAGCCTCTGACCCGCCCTGCCGCTCGGATTGGTGAGCGTGCGGCCGTGATCAGCGCGGGCGGTTGTTAGAACGTTCAGATCGCCTGGTGCGCTGACCCGGCAGGTTGCACATCGAATCTGGTCAATCGGAACCGGCATCAGCCTATGCTGCGCCGATCTCCCAGACCGCCGTCCCGGTCTGCCTCACCAGGCGCACGCGTGCCCTCGGAGGGAACGATCCTCCGAACAGCGTGCGCAGTTCGTCGGTCAGCAGATTCGGCTCGTCACGCGCCTCGACGGGCTGGGCCTTCAGCACGTTGAGGGCGACGCTCACGAAGTTGCCGTAGAGGTGGCGGCCGTTGATGGCGACCAGATGCCACCCGTTGGGCAAGCCCTGTCGGTGATGGCCGAACATGATGCACACCTTGTGGGCGCCGGCCGCAGCCCCGGGGACGGCGGTGGCGCTCCCGGCGGGGATCACCGGAAACACCAGTCTCCCGGGCCCGGGCCGCTGCCAATAGGCAGCGAGTCGCGCCGAGGCCCGGTCGGAGACCGCGCGGGCGAAATGCCGCTCCAGGGCCGGCTCGGCAGGGCGGGGGCCGATGTAGCGGAAGGTCGCAGTCCCCTCCTGCCAGGCGAAGAAGATGGATGGCCTGCCCGTGTTGCGCCCCACCCATGCGGCGATGGGGTTCTTCTCGATGTACCGCAACCAGGTCCGGTCGTCCACCGCCATGACCTGCTCGACCTCCGTGCCGGCGACGTCGTCCCGGTGCCTTTCCTCGCTGAAGCATGCGCGGAAGGCGCGGACCAGGTCGGCGCCGTGGATGGAGGCTCGAAACGACTGCCCGTCGCACATCGCCTGGAGCACCACCATCTTGAACGACTTGGCCATGACGGTCGTCTCGATCTCGAGCAGGAAGTCACCGGCGGCGGCCTCCAGGGCCTGGTCCTCGTCGCTGGGCAGGCCGGCCGCCTGCAGCACGCGGTGCCAGCGGTCCACCCCCAGCGCGCGACAGGCGGTGCGCAGGGAGTACCGCCCGAGTGCCTGCCACTGCGTCAGTGTGGGCGGCCTCCCCAGCCTGTCGGCAACTTCCTGCAGGTCGTCCAGAACCAGCTGGCGCAGCGGGCTGGCGCGCTGCAGCGATTCGCGCAAGGCCGACAGCGCCACCGGCTCGAGCGTCACCTCCACGCCATCCGGCACCCCGTCGGGGCGGATCCCGTCGACCTGCCATCGCGTCAAGGCCTTCAGCGCGCGGCCCGGGTCCTGATCCTGCGTCAGGTCCTGCCCCACCAGCAGCGGCAGCTTCAGGTGGGCCTGTCGGTAGTTGCCGATGAAGTCCAGCACCGTGAGATGGGCCTTGCCCTCGTGTAGCCTCAGGCCGCGCCCGAGCTGCTGCAGGTAGATCGCCATCGACTCCGTCGGCCGCAGGAACATCACCAGGTCCACGGCCGGGATGTCCACGCCTTCGTTGAAGAGATCGACCGTGAACAGGACGGCCAGTCGGCCCTGTGCGAGCTGCCGAACGGCCTCCACCCGGTCCATCGAGCTCGCCCCGGAATGCACCGCCGCCGCCGCGACGCCAGCCGTCGCAAAGCAAGCCGCCATGAAGTCCGCGTGGTCGATGGACACGCAGAAGCCCAGGGCCGCGCGACCCGCATGCGCTCGGAAGTGGCGAATCACCAGGTCGGCGCGCTCTTGGGTGTTGAAGCGCAGCGTCAGACGCGCCGTGTCGTAGGTCTTGCGCGTGGTCAGCAGGTCGTCGGTGTAGGCCACGACGTCGGCGATGCCGTGATAGCGGAACGGGACCAGCCAGCCGAAGGCGATGGCTTCCAGCAGGCCCACCTGGTAGGCGAGGTTGCCGTTGCACAGGGACAGCAGGTCGCGCTGGTCGGCGCGAAAGGGCGTGGCCGTCAGGCCCAGCAGGAAGCGCGGCGACAGGGCCTGCAGCACCCGCTGGTAGGTGTCGGCGGCGGCGTGGTGGAACTCGTCGACGACGACGTGGTCGAAGCGCGCGAGCTCGGGGCGGGCCAGATGCTCGGGCCGGGACAGGGTCTGGATGGAGGCGAAGACGACGTCCCGGTCCAGCTCGGCGCGCCCGTCGGCCAGCCAGCCTCGCGTGCGCGCCGGGTACACGCGCTCGAAGGCGTCCTCGGCCTGGCGCAGCAATTCCTCCCGGTGGGCGATGAACAGCACGCGCTCGGCGGCGCGCGCATCGAACGCGGCGAGGAAGGTCTTGCCCAGTCCCGTGGCCGCGACGACCAGCGCCCGGGTTTCGCCGTCCTGCCGCAGGCGCTCCAGTTCCCTGAGCGCCAGCTTCTGCACCTCGCGTGGCTCCAGCGGCTCGACCCGGTAGGCCGGTCGAGGGTCCTCGAAGACCAGCGCGCCGCCCTGGACGATGCGGCGCTGCGCGTAGTCGCGGATCCAGCCCGGGGACAGGGCTTGCGATTCGTCGGCGTCGAAGAGTTCCTCGAAGCGTGTGGTCAGCTCGTGCATCGGCTGACCGGCATCGACGTCGAGCACGGTCCAGGTCCACTCCACCCCTTCGGTGAGGCCCATCCGGCTGAGGTTGGCCGACCCGATGAAGGCGCGTCCGCTGCCGTCGCCGCGTTCGAAGAGGTAGGCCTTGGGGTGGAAGCTGCGCCGCCCGTGGCTGTAGACCTTGGCCTGCAGCCTGCCGTGCCAGCGGCTGAGTCGCTCCAGCGCCTCGGGCTCGGTCACGCCAAGGTAGTCCGTGGTCAGCAGCTTCAGGTCTGCGCCCCGCAGCAGCGCGGCCAGCGCCGGCCCCTCGATCAGGTCCAGCCCGCTGTTCATCACGAAGGCGACGGCGATGCGCGCGACGGCGCAGGCTTCGAACTCCTGCTTCAGGGCATCCAGCAGCGACCTGCCGCCGCCGACGTGCAACCTGCCGGGCGCGGGTGGCGCGTCCTGCAGCACCAGGCGGCTGTCGAAGCCGCCTCGCTGCGCGCGCTTCTCCTCGGCCCGCCGGTCGACGTCCTGCCGGCTCAGGCCATGACGCGCCGCGATGGCGTCGATCACGGTCTGCAGGTCGGCGAGTTCGTCGAGCACCTCGCCCGGGCGGCCGACGCGGATGGCATCGAGCACCTCGTGCGTTTCCTCGACCAACTTCAGCCCGAGCAGGCGCGCCATCTCCGCCGGTTCGGCAGTGCGCAGCGCGAGGCGGCGGCCCTGTGCGGCCGCCAGGTCCGGGATGCGGTCCCGGATCAGCTTCTCACGGCTGCGCGGCGTCACGCCGAACCGTCCAGTAGTCGGCCTTGTCGGGGAACAGCCAGCGCACGCCGCCGCGCGGGTCGGCCTGATCGCCCCGGTAGCGCGGGATCAGGTGGATGTGCAGGTGCGGCACCGTCTGGCCCGCGGCCGGCCCGTCGTTGATGCCGACGTTGTACCCATCGGGACGGCAGGAGGGCTCCAGGTTGGCCCGTGCCTTGTCGAGCAGGGCCAGCAGGTCGACGCGCTCGGCAGGGGTCAGGTCGAAGAGGCTGCCGACGTGCCGCCGCGAGATGATCAGCGTGTGCCCCGGTGAGACGGGATAGGCGTCACGGATGACGATGCCGGAGGCGTTGGCGGCGACGACACGGTCGTCAGGCAGGCTGCAGAAGGGGCATGGCTCCACACCGTTCATGGCACCGGATCCTAGCCGGACTCGCACGTTCCCGATGCACGTTCAGCCCCGCACCTGGACGCAAGGAGCCCAGCCGCGCCTTACCATCAGCCATGGCCCGCCTGCATCCCAGCCTGCCGCCCCGTGACGTGACCGCGATCACCGCGGGCGCGCGCGCCGAGCTGGACGTGCTGCAGCGGCTCGAGGAAGACCTGCCCGCGGCCTACACGCTCTTCCACAGCGTGGACTACACCGACGCTCACGGCGCGGCCGTGCACCATGGCGAACTGGACATCGTCATCGTCAACCAGGCGGGTGACGTGATGCAGCTCGAGGTCAAGTCCGGGCCCGTGACGTTCAGCGAGCGCGGCATCCACAAGACCTACGGCGCCGCCCAGCCGAAGGTCAAGGATGTGTCCGCGCAGCTGGGTTCGCAGTACGGCGCCATGCGCTCCCGCCTCGACGCGGCGGGCCTTCCTGTCCGCCTCTCCCAGCTCCTCGTGCTGACGGACGCCCGCGCGATCGGGCAGACCGTGCGCTGGCCGCGCGAGCGCATCGTCGACAGCACCGAGCTGCCGGACCTGCCCGCCCGTGTGCAAGGCGAACTCGGGCCGGGCCTGCCGGATGCCGACCGCCATCGCGCCGTGCTCGACTTCTTCAGCAACGTCTTCAAGGTTCAGCCCGACGTCTCCGCCCTGGCCGGCCGCCTGCTCGAGGCGAGCTCGCGCCTGTCCTCGGGCCTGGCCACCTGGGTGCCGCGCATGCAGGTGCCCGGCGGCGTCGTGCGCGTGGTCGGCACGGCCGGTTCGGGCAAGACCCAGCTCGCGCTGCGGCTGCTGCGCGAGGCGGCCGGGCGCCG
>CAIRBF010000034.1 GCA_903876715.1 uncultured beta proteobacterium | reverse complement strand
TCAAGCGCAAGGACGGCACCCTGGTGCGGCAGGACCAGCCGAACCCGCCGCTCAAGGGGACCCCGATCAGGTAATCGGGGTGGCATAGGCAGAGGGCCCAGGGGGGGCAGGCACCGGCGGTGTCTGCCCCCCTGGTGTCTGTGGTGGCCGGCGCACTTCCGCGCCGGCCGGCGGGTTCAGTCCCTGCGACCCCGGATGTCGTCCTCGAGGTCGTCAAGTGCCTTGCGCATGGCCGCGATCTTGCGCTCGGTCTCCTGCTCGGCATCGCTCAGCGTGAGCCTGTCCTCTGCATCCTGCTGGCTCCGGTGGCGCGACCGGGCCTCTTCCAGCGAGTTCACCATGATGCCGATGAGCATGTTGAAGAAGATGAACACGGCCAGCAGCACGAAGACGATGAAGAACAGCCACGACCAGTTGCTGGTGGCGTTCACGGCATCGGCGGCCACGGTGTTCCACCCCTCGAGGGTGAGCACCTGGAACAGGGTGATCATCGCGGTGCCGATGTCACCCCACTGCTCGGGCAGCAGCGCCCCATAGAGCATCCAGCCGATGATGCCGAACACGTAGAGCACGAAGATGATCAGCAGGAAGAGCGAGGCGATCGGCAGCACCGACCTCGCGAGGCCGCTGATGATGACCCGCAGGTCGGGCAGCACCGACACCACGCGCACCACTCGCAGCAGGCGCACCAGGCGCAGCAGCTGTGCGTTGCTGGACACCCCGGGGATGAACACGGCGCCGATGACGATGATGTCGAAGATGTGCCAGCCGCTCTTGAAGAAGTCGGCCGGATGCGTGGCGAACGCACCGAATCGCAGCAGGATCTCCACGATGAAGATGCCGAGGAATATCTCGTTGGCCAGCGTCAGGCCGTCGCCGTACCGGTCGTTCACCGCCGGGTAGGTCTCGAGCCCGATCACCACGGCGTTCAGGGCGATGACGCCCACGATGAACGGGTTGAACCAGCGGGCGTTGACGATGCCGCCGCAGGTGCGCTCGATGCGTGCCCTGATGCTGGGGGTGGCGGCGTCCATCAGGCGTGCAGGCTAGGAGACCCGGCAGCCGGGTGCCATCGACCCGGCGGTCAGCGGTTGCCCAGCCTCCGCAGGGGAGCGAGTGCGAACGCCCCGAGCACCAGCATGAGACCCGCGGCTGCCAGCAGCCCGGGCCAGGTCTCCGACCAGATGACGGTGCCTGTCAGCTGAGCGCTGCGCATGGCGTCGAGGATGTAGGTGACCGGGTTGTATCGGGCCACGGCTCCCAGCCAGCCGTGCATGGCGTCGAGCGGCACGTACGCGACCGACATGAAGACCGACAGGAACACGACCAGCTGCATGATGGGTGCGGCCTGCACCGTCCTGGTGCGCAGCGCCACGCCGATGGCCCAGAACGATGCGGCAGCGGCAAACATCAGGGCGAAGAGGATGATGAGCAGCGTCGACGCCACCCCGGGCAGCATGACGCCGCCGATGATGCCCGCGATGAAGACCACGGCCGTGGTGACGATGCTGCGGGCCTGGGCGGCGAGCATGGGTCCGAGCACCAGCGCAAGGCGGGGCGCCGGGCTGGACTGCAGGCGATCGAAGAAGCCGCCCTCGAGGTCGCGGGCCAGCGTCATGCCCGAGTTGATGCCCGCGAAGCCCGCGCCCATCGTGGCTGCCATGGGGATGGTGAAGGCCAGGTACGACTCGCCCGCGAACTGCGGCAGCGCGCCGATGCCATGGAACGCACCGGCGGTGGCGATGAGGATGAACAGGGGCATCACCAGCGACGGGATGAACACCGATGGCACCCGGCGCACCAGCAACAGGTTGCGGCCCGCGAGGCCCAGGCTGACCGTGAGGGTCCTCATGCCGCCTCCCTCAGCCTGCGCCTGAGGGCCAGCGCCGATGCCCCGATGGTGATGACGCC
>CAIRBF010000033.1 GCA_903876715.1 uncultured beta proteobacterium | reverse complement strand
TTGGCCCGGCTGGGACACCGTGGCCGACAGCCTCGAGGTCGCCGCCGTCATCACGAACTATCAGGTCATGAGCGCAAAGCTCATCGAGCGGCTGCACCGCGCCGGGCGCCGCGCCCTGGTCTACACCGTCAACGATCCGGCGGCGGCAGCCTGGCTGCACGACATCGGCATCGACGGCATCGTCACCGACGCCGTGGATCGCTTCACGCCGCTGCGCTGAAACGTCCGGGCTGCAGAGCCCACCTACTTGCCATCGAGCAGGATGCGGACGTCGTGCAGCAAGGCGTCAGCGCCGGTGCCATGCCGGGTGAACAGGCGCACACGGCCCTCGGGGTCGAAGAGGTAGGCGCCAGCCGTGTGGTCGATGGTGTAGCTGCCCTCGGTCTTGCCCGGCACCTTGGCGAAGAACACCTTGAAGTGCTTGGCCACCGCGAGTGTCTCCTCGGGCGTCCCGCGCAGCGCCACGAAACCCGGGTCGAAATTCGTCACGTAGGCCTTCAGCAACTCGGGCGTGTCCCGCTGCGGATCCACCGTGACGAAGACACCTTGCAAACGCTGCCCGTCGGCACCCAGTTGCTGCTTCACGAGCGCCAGTTCCGCCATCGTCGTGGGGCAGACATCAGGGCAATGGGTGAAGCCGAAGAAGACGACGACGACCCGGCCCTTGAACTCGGCGAGGCTGCGACGCCGACCGTCGGGGTCGCTCAGCGCCAGTTCCCTGGCGTAATCGGCACCGGTGATGTCGATGCCCTTGAAGGCGGGCGCGCGGAAACGGTCGCACCCGAGCAGGCCAAGCGCAGCCGTAGCGGCCACGGCCCAGGCTGCACGCCGCAGTGCCAGGCGGCGCCCACGCTCGCGACCGTTCATGCCCACAGCCAGTGCAGCAAGGGGCCGAGGTAGTGGTCCAGCAACAGCGCGGCGAACAGCAGCGACAGGTGCCAGATCGAGAAACGGAAGGTCTTGCGTGCGAGCACGTCGCTGTAGTTGCGCCAAAGCTGCCACGCATAGAAGATGAACATGCCTCCCAGCACCGCCGCCGAGGCCAGGTAGAGCAGTCCGCTCATGCCGATGATGAAAGGCAGCAGCGTCCCAGCGAAAAGCACCAGGGTGTACAGCAGCACCTGCAGGCGGGTGAACTCCGGACCGTGGGTGACGGGCAGCATGGGCAGGCCGGCACGGCGGTAGTCCTCGGTGCGGTACAACGCGAGCGCCCAGAAGTGCGGCGGCGTCCACAGGAAGATGATCAGGCACAGGACGATGGCCTCGGGGCCGACCTCGTTGCGCATCGCGGCCCAACCCAGCACTGGTGGCATGGCCCCCGAGGCACCACCGATCACGATGTTCTGCGGCGTCAGCGGCTTGAGCACCACGGTGTAGACCACCGCGTAGCCGACGAAGGTGGCGAACGTCAGCCACATCGTCAGCGGGTTGACCCAGACCCACAGCACCGCGCTGCCCGCCGCACACAGCAAGCCCGAGAACAAGAGCGTCTGTGTGCGTGTGAGCTCGCCGCGGGCCGTCGGACGCCAGGCAGTGCGCGCCATCTTGCGGTCGATCTGCTCCTCGATCAGGCAGTTGAAGGCCGCGGCGGCGCCGGCCACCAACCAGATGCCCACCGTGGCAGCTCCAGCCAGGGCCAGATCGGGCCAGCCCGGCTCGGCCAGCAGCATGCCGATCAGCGCGCAGAAGACGATGAGCTGGACCACGCGCGGCTTGGTCAACGCATGGAACTGCGCCCAGCGCGAGGCCAGGGGGGTGGGGCGGGCAATGGTGGCCATCTGGGCCGCGATTCTAGGAGCGTGCCTTGTCGGGCGCCGCGGCGCTGCTCGGCACGCCGGCCGGGGCCATGCCATGAGTCAGGCCCACCGGCGCGACGTCCGCCGAAGATGCTGCCCGCCGCGCTGCGAGCGCGCGGGCCAGCAGCGAGGTTGTCACCGCGACGAGGCCGGCCGCTCCTGCGCTGTGCGCCAGCGCGGCAATGAGCGGCCACCCGAGCACGACATTGGACAGGCCGCTGGCGAACTGCCACAGCGCCAGACCGCCCAGCGCCAGTGCATAGCGTCGCAGCACCAGCGCTTGCGCCCGCCACAAACGCCACGACAGTGCACCGAGCGCAGCGAAGAGGACGAGAGCGGCCAGCCGGTGCGCCATGTGGATCGCCACGAGCGACTCCATGGCGACGAAGCCACCGTGGCCGGCACGGCCGAGCTCCCGCAGAATGGTGAAGCCCTCGGTGAAGTTCATGCGCGGCCACCACTGCCCGTTGCACCGCGGGAAGTCGCTGCAGGCGAGCACGGCGTAGTTGGTAGAGACCCAGCCGCCAAGTGCGATCTGCACCCACAGCAGCAGCGTGACGACGACCGCGCCCACCAACAGCCGCGGCGAGAGCGCCGCCCGACGAGCGCGCCAGGTCTCGTGCTGCACCACCAGCAGCGCGAGCAGGAACATACCGCCCAGCAAGTGCGCGGTGACCACCGCCGGATAGAGCTTGAGCGTGACGGTGTACTTGCCGAACAGGCCCTGGATCACGACCCACACCAGGGTCGCCGTCGCCCACCACGGCGAATGGGGCAGCCGCCTGGCGCCGGCGCGAGCGCCGACCCAGCTTGCGGCGGCCATGACGAGGATCAGCACGCCCACCATCATCGCCAGGTAGCGGTGGATCATCTCGATCCAGGCCTTGGTGAAAGTCACCGGCCCGGTGGGCATGGCCGTCTGCGCTGCCTGGATCTCCTCACGCGCGCCGATCGGGCTGGCGCTGCCGTAGCAACCCGGCCAGTCGGGGCAGCCCAGGCCCGAATCCGTCAGGCGCGTGAAGGCGCCGAAGACGATCAGGTCGAAGGTCAGGAACATGGTCACCGCGGTCAACGCGGCGATACGCGCGCCGGTGTCGTGGTCGCGTCGACGCAGCCAGACCCAGGAAAGAGGCAACAAAGCCACCACCAGCGCCAGCAGCGCCAGGCGCAGCGTGGGCGAGAAATCGACGAGGGGGACGGTGTCGGTCACAGAGGCAGCCAGGCACAGGCGGATCAGAGTCTGGAGGGATACCCGCCGCGGTCAGAAGTCGCGTCCATACGACCCGGATCGGGACGCGGACCGCAGCCACCGCACGGGCTCGGGCGTCGATTCGCATCGACAGGTCGGGGTGTCTCGGTGTGCACGACGGGCATGGGGACAGGGCTCTCAGCGTCCCGCCTGATCCCAGGAGGAGGAGGCTCGCAGCAGCCGTTCGAGGTCACGCTTGACGCGCGCGGGCTCGGGCGTGGGCGGCATGCGCATCATCCACATGCCCATCGGATCGACGATGTAGAGGTGGTCGTGAAGCGCCTGACCAGGGGCCGGTGCGAACCAGCGCGCGAGGTCGACTGCCGGCACGCGCATCATCTGCACGGGGTCGCCCGGCGAAAGCGCCGCCTGCAACTCCGCCCGCGGGGTGATCTCGTCGGTGATGAGCCAGACCTTGTCGACGCGGTCGCGCTCGCGGCCCAGCATCTCGCGCAACTGGCGCTGCATGTACAAGCGCTGTTCACAGACCGCATCGCACGCCCCGCCCCCGACGACCACGAGCAGCCACTGGCCGCGCAACGACGACGGATCGACGGCAGCTCCGGCAAGCGTCTTCAAGGGCAGTGCCGAGGGCAGCACGCGCGCCGGCTCGATCAGCGCGCCGTAGTTCGTACGGCCATCAGGACGGATGACGTAATAGGTGAAATACGACGCGATGACCGGCGCCGCGCAAGCCAGCAGCACCAGCAGCATCTTCCAGCGGCCACCCACGGTGCGCCGCCGCAGCACCTGCGCGTCGGCCGGCGGCAGCGCGTGCACCGTCAGGCCCAACGGCTCGTCGCGCGCGGTCGCCGACTCAGGCCGGCCGACGGCGGGGGCGGAGGACTTGGAACCAGACATAGAGAATGACCGTCAAGGCGCTGAGCGAAAACCACTGGAAGGCGTAGCCGTAGTGCTTGTGCACGGTGGCCGCGGGGGCGGGCCAGTCGCGCGCCAGCCCATCGCCAGGATCGGCCCGCGGCGCTGCCGACTCGAGCACAGACAGGGGCCGCAGGCGCAAACCGGTCTCGATCGCAAACCCCTGCAAATGCAAATTCTGCCGGATCGCCCCCGAGGCGCCGCCGTCGAAGTCGTACAGCCGTGCCGGCGGCGGGGCGATGCGCCCCCGCACCGTGACCTCGCCCCCAGGCGGCGTGGGAGCGCTGACGCGGGTGCGGTCCACGGGGTCGCGCGGCAGCCAGCCGCGCTGCACGATCACCGCGCTGCCATCGGGCAATCCCAGGGGCGTCAGCACGAAGAATCCCGGGCGCCCCTGCATCTGGCGGTTCTCCAGGAAGACGGTTTGCTCGGGCAGCCACTGTCCGCGCAGCTCGATGCGGCGGTGGTGCTGGGACTCGGCGTCGCCCGGCGCCAGTGCCAGCGCGGAAGCGGGCAAGACGGGCAGGTCGCGACGCGAGTCGATCGAGGCCTGCAAGTGCTCCTTCTGGGCGGCGCGGTCGAGCTGCCACAGGCCGAGCCGGGCTGTCAGTGCCGCCAGCAGTACGGCGGCCACGAGGACCAAGGCACGACGCATGCTCAGTCGACCCATAATCTCCACCGATGAAAACCCTGCTCGTGGTGATGCTCCTGGCGGTCCTCGGCGCGTTGGCCGGGGCCGGCTTCTTCATGCTGCGCAAGGGCAACGCCGAAGGCGATGCCGCGCGCAGCCCCGCCATGGCACGCGTGCTCGCGCTGCGCGTGGCGCTGTCGATCGCAGCCTTCCTGCTCGTGTTGCTGGCCTGGTGGATGGGCTGGATCAAGCCCACCGGCATCCCGATATCTGCGTGAACACGGTGCCGGTCGTGCTACCGGCTGCGCGTAAGCCCACACGCGCGCGTCCAGAAAGCGCAGCGCCGCCCCAGGGCGGCGCCGTGAACTGGAGCATGTCTGTGTCAGAGCCAGTAGACCAGGAAGTACAGGCCCAGCCACACCACGTCGACGAAGTGCCAGTACCACGCCGCGCCCTCGAAGCCGAAATGCCGCTTCGGCGTGAAGTGGCCCTTCATCAGCCGCAGCGTGATGAACACCAGCATCAGCATGCCGACGAACACGTGGAAGCCGTGGAAGCCGGTGAGCATGAAGAAGGTCGAGCCGAAGATGCCGGAGCTGAGCTTCAGGTTGAGGTCGCTGTAGGCGTGCGCATATTCGTAGCCCTGCACGAACAGGAAAGCCACGCCGAGCGCCACCGTGATCCACATCCAGGCCACGCACTTGGCGCGCTCGTTGGCGATCAATGCATGGTGCGCCACCGTCAGCGTCGCGCCCGAGGTCAGCAACAGCGCTGTGTTGATCGTCGGCAGCCAGAACGGGCCCATCGTCGTGAACGGCTCGACCGTGCCCGCCGGGGATGCGGTCACACCCCCACCAGCACTGGGCCACACAGCCTTGAAGTCGGGCCACAGGAGCTGATGGTCGAGATTGCCGAGCATGGGCAGGGCGTGTACCCGCGCCCAGTACAGGGCACCGAAGAACGCCGCGAAGAACATCACCTCCGAGAAGATGAACCAGCTCATGCTCCAGCGAAAGGACACGTCGATGCGGTCGGAATACAGCCCGGTCTCGCTCTCGCGGATGGCTTGGCCGAACCATTGGTAGAGCGTGAACAGCCAGATCACCATACCCAGCAACAGCGAGTACTTGCCCCACCCGGCGCCGTTGACCCACTGGCCTGCTCCGAGGATCACGAAGAACAGGCCCAGAGACGCCTGGGCCGGAAAGCGCGACGGTGAAGGGATGAAGTAGTAAGGGGTGCTGCCTGCTGGATGGGTGGCCGCCATGGTCTTGTTTCTCCTCGAACCAGAATTCTTCCGGGTGGTGCGTGTGCGGTCGGCGCGATCAGCCGCCCGCCACCCCGCTGCCGACCACCCAACGCACCAACGCCACCAGGACGAGGATGAACAGGATGGCCCCGATGATCCCGGCCACGATGACGTGGACCGGATTGAGTTTCTGCACGTCCTGCTCGTAGCCGGCGCGCTTTCGTATGCCCAGGAAGGACCAGGCCACGGCCTTCACCGTCTGGGTGAAGGACATCGGCCGATCGATCGCCTCCTTCAAGTCCGAGCCCGAGGGGGCGATCACGTGCGGTCCCCCTTCGTTCCGACCATGCCAGCGGGCGCGGCTGGCGTCTTGCCGCCGACCTCGAAGAAGGTGTAGGACAGGGTGATCGTGGTCACGTCCTTGGGCAGCTTCGGATCGATGACGAACGCCACGGGCCAGGTCTTGCTCTCGCCGGGCTTCAGTGTGTACTCGTTGAAGCAGAAACACTCGAGCTTGTTGAAGTGTGCGCTGGATTGACGCGGCGCGTAGCTCGGGATGGCCTGGGCGGCCATCGTGCGGTTCTGGATGTTGCGGAACTCGTACTGCACCGTGGTGAGTTCGCCAGGATGCACACGAATCGAGCGCACTGCGGGCTTGAAGTCCCAGGGTCCGCGCACATTCGCGTCGAACTCCACCGTGATCGTGCGCGTGGTGTCAACCTGGGTGTTGATGGCCTGCCCCTTTGGCCCGACCCAGCTGCCACTGGCCACGCGCTGTTCGGCAAGCGTCAACACGTTGATGCCCAGGGCTTCGCAGATCGCGCGGTACATCGGTACCAGCGCATAACCAAAGCCGAACATCACCGCAGCCACCACCAGCAGCTTGCCCAGCATGCGGCGGTTGTCGGAGCGCAGAACAATCAATGACATACGACGCTCAGTGGCCAAGCCAAGTCATCTTGACGATGAAGCCCAGCGCGAAGACCAGGGCGACCGACGCCAGGATCCAGGCCAGCCGGAGGTTGGCCTTGCGCTGCTGCTCTGTCAGGGCCATGACGCGACATCCTGGACGTTGTACCGCGGCCGTGTCAGCCAACGACCTTGGTCGCCGCCGCGTTCAGCTTCGGCGGGGTCTCGAAGGTGTGCCAGGGCGCGGGCGAAGGCACTTCCCATTCCAGACCTTCAGCCGCCTCCCAGGGCTTCTGGGGCGCAGGCTGGCCCTGGCCACGCATCATCGGCAGCACGACGAAGACGAAGAAGTAGACCTGCATCAGCCCGAAACCGAAGGCACCCACCGAGGCTATCGCGTTGAAGTCGGCGAACTGCATCGGGTAGTCGGCATAGCGGCGCGGCATGCCGGCCAGGCCAAGGAAGTGCATCGGGAAGAAGGTGACGTTGAAGAAGATCAGCGAGCCCCAGAAATGGATCTTGCCGCGCGTCTCGTTGTACATCACCCCGGTCCACTTCGGGCCCCAGTAGTACACGCCGGCGAACAGCGCGAACAGCGAACCCGCCACCAGCACATAGTGGAAGTGGGCAACGACGTAGTAGGTGTCCTGCAGGTTGATGTCAACCGGCGCCATCGACAGGATCAACCCGGTAAAGCCTCCCATCGTGAACACGAACAGGAAGCCGACCGACCACAGCATCGGCGTCTCGAAGGTCATCGAGCCGCGCCACATGGTGGCGATCCAGTTGAAGATCTTCACGCCCGTGGGCACCGCGATCAGCATCGTCGCGTACATGAAGAACAACTGTCCGGTCACCGGCATGCCGGTGGTGTACATGTGGTGTGCCCAGACGATGAACGACAGGATCGCGATCGACGCCGTCGCGTACACCATCGACGCGTAGCCGAACAGCGGCTTGCGCGAGAAGGCCGGGATGATGGCGCTGACGATGCCGAACGCCGGCAGGATCATGATGTAGACCTCGGGGTGCCCGAAGAACCAGAAGATGTGCTGGTACATCACCGGGTCGCCGCCGCCGGCCGGATTGAAGAAGCTGGTACCGAAGTGGCGATCGGTCAGCGTCATCGTGATCGCACCGGCCAGCACCGGCATCACGGCGATGAGCAGGTAGGCGGTGATCAGCCAGGTCCAGCAGAACAGCGGCATCTTCATCAGC
>CAIRBF010000032.1 GCA_903876715.1 uncultured beta proteobacterium | reverse complement strand
TGGAACGGCGAGGGCGGCGCGCAGGCCTCGGCGGCGCTGTTGCCGCGCGTGCGCGCTCAGATGGCGCAGGCGGGGCTGCGTTGGGCCGACCTGGACGCGATCGCGTTCGGGTGCGGTCCGGGCGCCTTCACCGGGCTGCGCACCGCCTGCGCTGTGGCGCAGGGACTGGCCCAAGGCGCCGGACTGCCGGTGCTGCCCGTGAACAGCCTGCTCATCGTCGCCGAGGATGCGCGTTCGCGCAGCGCGCCCGACGGCGCGCCCTGCGAAATCGGCGTGGCGATGGACGCGCGCATGGGCGAGCTGTACGCGGCCCGCTACCGCTGGGACGGTGCGCGCTGGGACGCCGTCTGCGCGCCGATGCTGTGCGCGCCCGCGGTACTGCCCGCGCTGTGGTGGCCCGACAGGGCGACGCCAGCGGTGCTGGCCGGCACCGGCCTGGCCATGCTGCCGACGACGGAGGTCGCCTCCGCCCTGCCGCGTCAGACGCAAACCGACGACCGGGCCGCCGCGCTGCTGCGCCTGGCGTGCGCCGCCTGGGCCGGCGGCGGTGCCGTCGAGGCGGCGCAGGCACTCCCGATTTACCTGCGCGACAAGGTTGCGCTGACCACGGCCGAACGGGTCGCGCAGGCAGCCGACCGCGGCCAGTCCGCGCATGCTGTCGCCTGAGCGCCGGTCGGCAGCGATGGGCACGCCCATGCAGGCCCGCGACATGTCGTCGGCAGGAGCCACCGACGCCAGCATGCTGCGCCCGATGTCCGCCACCGACCTCGACCGCGTCCTCGCCGTCGAGGTGCAGGCCTACGGCTTCCCGTGGTCGCGCGGCAACTTCATCGACTCGCTGGCCGCTGGGTACACGGCCGAGCTGCTGGAGCAGGCAAACGGCACCCTGCTCGGCTACTACCTCGCCCTGCCGGGCGTGGGCGAGATGCACCTGCTGAACCTCACGGTCGCGCCGGCCTTCCAGGGCCGCGGCCTGGCGCACCGGCTGATGGATCGGCTCGAGGCGCGCGCGCGCGAGCTCGGTCTGACGTCGCTCTGGCTGGAAGTGCGCGCAAGCAACGCCCGCGCCCGCGCCCTGTACGGCCGGCGCGGGTTCGCCGAGGTTGGCGTGCGCCGCGACTACTACCCGGCGCCCGGCTCGAGGCGGGAAGACGCGGTCGTGATGAGTCGGACACTGGACGATACGCACCGCGACGAGCCCGCCGACGCCGACGCCGACGCCGACGCCGACGCCGACGGCGCCGTGCGCGAGCGGCACCGCTGCGGCGTGCAGGAGGACGCGCATGGCGCTCGATGAGCGACGGCTGGCGATGCTGCGCGAGATGGGGGTGCCTTTCTGGCGCCCGCTGCAGTTGCCCGACGCTGGGGCACCGGTGGACGCTGCGGCGAGCGGCCGCGCGCCGGCGAGTGACGCCAGCCAGCCGGGTATCGCGCCGGCAGCCGCCGTCCGCGCACCTGTCGCACCTGTCGCACCGGCCGAAGCGCCTGCGGCCGCTGCGCGCCTGGCCAGGCCCGCGCCCCTGACCGAGCGCCGGCCCGAGCCTCAGGCACCTCAGGACGGCTCCCGGATGGCCCGGTCCGCCACAGCCCCACCACCACCGCCTACACCGACCCCCACCCCCGCCCCCGCCGCCGGCGAGGGCGCGGCCAACCAGAACGGCAGCATCGCGTCCGCGGTCATCGCCACGCTGGACTGGCCGGCGCTGCGCGCCACGGTGGCGAGCTGTCGCGCCTGCGGACTGTGCGAGAGCCGGCACCAGACCGTCTTCGGCGTCGGGCACCCGCGCTCGCACTGGATGATCGTCGGCGAGGCGCCGGGCGAACAGGAGGACCTGCACGGCGAGCCCTTCGTCGGCCCGGCGGGCCACTTGCTCGACAACATGCTGCGTGCGCTCGGCCTCACGCGGGCCGAGGACGCGCCCGAGGACCAGCCGCCACTGGAGCCTGCGCGGCAGGCCTACATCGCCAACACCCTGAAGTGCCGGCCGCCGCGCAACCGCAACCCCGAACCCGAGGAGATGCGCCGCTGCGAGCCCTTCCTGCAGCGCCAGATCGCGCTCGTGCAACCGCGCCTGATCCTGGCCATGGGCCGCTTTGCCGTCCAGGCGCTGCTGCGCACCGACGAGGCCATCGGCCGCCTGCGCGGACGGGTGCACCGCTACGAGGGCGTGCCCCTGATCGTCACCTACCACCCGGCCTACCTGCTGCGCAACCTGCCCGACAAGGCCAAGGCCTGGGAAGACCTGTGCCTGGCGGCGCAGACCATGGAGACGCTGCCACCGCGTTGACGCCATCAGCGGCGCGCAGGTCGACACACCGGCCACGCATCCCGTCGCAGCACCCCACTTGCATTGGTATGCAAGCCATGGCGCCATGGCTGCCGCTGCATGATTCCTCCCCACTGTCTCCAGTGAGCAGCACGAGGATCTTTGGGAAAACCCCAATGCGCCAGCGTCTACCCTGACCGTACATTGCATTCGTATGCAAACCCAGTGGCCGCCCACTCGTCGCCTGCCGTGAAGTCCCAGGTCACCTCGGTGGACGTGGCACGGCTCGCGGCGGTGTCGCAATCGGCCGTCAGCCGCGCCTTCACCCCGGGCGCCAGCGTGTCCGAGGACACACGGCGCAAGGTGCTGGACGCCGCACGCCTGCTGGGCTACCGGCCCAATGCCCACGCGCGCAGCCTGATCACCAAGCGCTCGCGCATCGTCGGCCTGGTGCTGTCGCAGCTCGGCAACCTGTTCTACCCGGCAGCGCTGCAACAGCTCGCCACCCGGCTGCAGCGCGACGGCTACCACGTGCTGCTGTTCGTCAACGACCAGCCCGACTCCGACGAGGTCGTCAGCGAGATCCTGCAGTACCACGTCGACGGCATCGTGCTCGCAGCAACGACGCTGTCCTCGCCGCTGGCGCAGCGCTGCGCTGACGCGGCGATCCCGGTGGTGCTGTTCAACCGCGTGATGGCCGGCCCGGCGAGCGGCTCGGTCAGCTCGGTGCGCTCGGACAACGTGGCCGGCGGGCGCGCGATCGCGCATTTCCTGGCCGATGGCGGGCACCGCCGCATCGCCTTCATCGCCGGTCAGGAGACCGCCTCGACCAACCTCGAGCGCGAGCAGGGCTTCCGCGACGGCCTGGCCGAGCGGGGGCTGCGCATCTGGGCGCGTGGCGTCGGCCATTACGACCCGGAGCGCGCGCGCGCGGCCGCGCTGGCCCTGTTCGACGCCGCCGAGCGACCCGACGCCGTCTTCGTCGCCAGCGACAACATGGCTTTCCCGGTGATGGACGTGCTGCGCCACCGCCTGGGCCTGCGCGTGCCCGAGGACGTCTCGGTCGTCGGCTTCGACGACGTGCCGCAGGCCGCCTGGGACAGTTACCGGCTGACCACCTTCGAGCAACCGGTGCCGGCCATGGTCGAGGCCGCCGTTGCCTTGCTGCAGAAGGCGCTGGGCGGCGGCATGCAGGCCGCCACGGGCAACGTCGTCGTGCCGGGGCGCCTGATCGTGCGCGATTCGGCGCGCAGGCGCGCCACCGATTCCACCGTCCCCGGGGCAGGCGCCCCACCACCCACCTGACTGAAGGAGCGAGAGATGGACAGGAGACAGATCATCCAGGCCGCAGCGGCCGCCGCCAGCCTGGCCGCCACCACCGGGCTGCGGGCGCAGAACGCCGCCGTGCTGAGGCCAGGCAAGCCCTTTGCCGGCCAGACCGTCAACGTGCTCAGCGTCGTCGCGCCGCAGTTCAGCGCGCACGAAGCCATGCTGCCCGAGTTCGAGCGGCTCACCGGCATCCAGGTCAAGTACCAGTACATCCCCTTCGCGAGCATGCGCGAGAAGCTGACCGCCGAACTCGTGGCCAAGACCGACCAGTACGACGTGCTGAGCGTGATGGACGCCTGGGGCCCCTCGCTGTACCCCATGTTCGAGCCCCTGAACGCGCGCATCGCGGAAAAGGGCATCGACATGGCCGCGCGCTACCCGAACGCGCACCTGCGCGCCGCGCGCGACGGCAACGGCACCGGGCGCAACGTCCTGGGCTTCCCGCTGCGCGGCCACGTCCAGCTGATGTTCTACCGCAAGGACGTCTTCGACCGTCTGGGCCTGAAGCCGCCCGCGACCTGGGACGACATGATCGACGTCGGCCGCAAGGTCCAGGCCGGCAGCGACCTGTCGGGCGTGGCCATGTACTACGGCAAGACCGGCGGCCAGAACCTGATGATCTGGATCAACTACCTCTGGGGCATGGGCGGCGAGCTGGTCGACGCCCAGGGCAACCCGGCCTTCGCCTCGGCCGAGGGCATCGCCGCGACCCAGGCCTACGTCGACGTGCTGCTCAAGCACAAGGTCGCGCCCGCGGGCTCGGCCTCGTTCAACGAGACGGACGCGGTGAACTCCGTGGCCCAGGGCAAGAGCGCGATGGTGCCGGTGTGGTGGTGGCGCTACGCCGGCCTGACCGACGCCAAGACCTCGACCCTCAAGCCCGAGCAGATCGGCTTCGCGCCGCTGCCGTCGATGCCCGGCAAGGCCGCCACGACCTACACCAACACCTGGTTCTACGGCATCAACACGCACAGCAAGCGCAAGGATGCGACGATGGAGTTCCTGACCTGGCTGTCGCACCCGAGCGTGGAGCGCGCGGTGCTCCTGGACAAGACCAAGAACGAGGTCGTCGCGGTGCAGAACTCCAACCTGCTCGACGCCGAGGTCAATGCGCGCTTCGGCGGCATGCACCGCGCCGGGCACGAGGGCCTGAAGGGCGCGCGCGGCGTGCCGCTGTTCCCGCAGTGGCCGCAGGTGTCGGACATCCTCGAGGCCGCAATGAACGAGATCGCCACCGGGCAGGCGCAGGTCAAGCCGGCCCTGGAAGCCGCGGCCTCGCGCGCACGCCGCGCGCTGCGCGGCTGAGGCAGCACCGGGTTCGGAGTTGACGCAGGCATGAACGCAGGAGTCCGGCCTTGAAGCTGTTGCGGCGCATCCCCACGCCGGTGTGGCTGCTCGCTCCTGCCCTGCTGTTCGTGGCTGCGATGGCGCTGTTCCCCTTGGGCAGCGCCCTCGTGCTGAGCTTTCGCCAGTGGCGGCTGACCAAGAGCACCGAACCCGGGCCCTTCATCGGGCTCGAGAACTACACCCTGCTGTTCACGGACGACCCGGAGTTCCTGGAGTCGCTGTGGGCCACCTTCGTCTTCGTGACGAGCGACGTCGTGGCGACGCTGGCCGTCGCGCTCGGCGCAGCGCTGCTGCTGCGCCGCGCCGGGCGCGTGAACTCGCTGGCGCGGGTGCTGCTGATCCTGCCCTTCGTGATGAGCCCGGCGCTGATCGGGATCTCCTTCCGCTTCTTCCTCAACCCCGAGTTCGGCATCGCGCAGTTCCTGATCGGCCAGGTCGTGCCGGCCTTGCACGGCAAGGTCTGGCTGGCCGACCGCACGCTGGCGATGGCGGCCGTGGTGGCCTCCGACGTCTGGCACTGGGCACCCTACATGACACTGGTGATCCTGGGTGGCCTGGCTTCGATCCCGGCCGAGACCGAGGAGGCTGCGCGCGTGGACGGCGCCTCGGCGTGGGCCGTGTTCCGCGACGTGACGCTGCCGCAGCTGCTGCCGGTGCTGGGCATCGTGCTGGTGCTGAAGACGGTGTTCGCGCTCAAGGCCTTCGACACCATCTTCACCCTCACCAACGGCGGGCCGGGCACCTCGACGCAGACGCTGGCCTACTTCGTCTACCACACCGCCTTCAACTACTACGACATGGGCTACGCCGCGGCGGCGGCCTGGGTCCTGACCGCGCTGCTGCTGGCGCTGTCGGGCTACTACCTGCGCCTGGTCTTCCGCAAGCGATGAGCACCGCCGCCGGCATCACCCCGGGCTACCTGGCCCCGCCCGCCGAGCGCGCCGCAGACTGGCTGCGCCAGCTCGCCGTCTTCACGCTGATCGCCACCATCGTGCTGCCGATCGTCTGGATCGTCATCACCGCCTTCAAGCTGCCGCGCGACGTCTACTCGCTCGACGCCGCGCTGTCGTTCACGCCCACGCTGGAGAACCTGCGCACGGTCTTCCAGCACCCGTGGAACCTGGGCTCGAAGATCGTCAACAGCGTGCTCGTCGCCGGCGGCACGGTGCTGCTGGCCATCCCGATGGCCACCATGGCGGCCTACGCCTTCTCGCGCTACGACTTCCGCTTCAAGCAGGCGATCTTCCTGACGGTGATCGCCTCGCAGTTCATCCCGGCGGCCATCGTCGTGCTGCCCTACTTCCTGATGTTCAAACAGCTCGGGCTGCTGGACACGCGCACCGCGCTGGTGCTGATCAACCTGTCGATCGTGCTGCCCTACGCGGTGTGGATGATCAAGGGCTTCATCGATGCCGTGCCGCTGGAGATCGAGGAGTCAGCGCAGGTCGACGGCGCGAGCCGCGCGCGCGTGATCGCCGAGATCGTCGTGCCCGCGGCGCTGCCGGGCATCATCACCGCGGCCGTCTTCAGCTTCACGCTGACCTGGAACGAGTTCCTGTTCGCGCTGATCCTGGGCAAGCAGCACGCGCTGACGCTGCCCATCGGCCTGATCGGCTTTCGCACCGAGCGCGGCGACCTGTGGGAGCTGATGGCCGCCGGCGGCATCCTGATCACCGCGCCGATGTTCCTGCTGTCGCTGCTGGTGCACCGCCAGTTCGTCGGCAGCCTGACCGCCGGCTCGGTGCGCTGAAGCCCCGCGCGCCCCGCCCCCACCGCCCGCCCCCCGCACCGCGATGACCACGATCTCCCTGAAGCACATCCACAAGTCCTTCGGCGCGGTGGCCGTCGTCAAGGAACTCCGCCTCGAGATCGCCGACCGCGAGTTCCTCGTGCTGCTCGGCCCCGCGGGCTGCGGCAAGACGACGACCATGCGCATGGTCGCCGGCCTCGAGCAAGCGACCCAGGGCGAGATCGCCTTTGACGGCGCGCGCGTCAACGAGCTGCCCACGCGCGAGCGCGACGTGGCCATGGTGTTCCAGAACTACGGCCTGTACCCGCACAGGACGGTGGAGCAGAACATCGGCTACCCGCTCAAGCTGCGCGGCGTGCCGCCGGCCGAGCGCGCGCAGCGCGTGGCGCGCGCGGCCGAGCGCTTCGAGCTCGGGCCCTACCTGCAGCGCATGCCGCGCGCGCTCTCCGGCGGCCAGCGCCAGCGCGTGGCCCTGGCACGCAGCGTCGTGCGCCAGCCGCGCGTGTTCCTGATGGACGAGCCGCTGTCCAACCTGGACGCCAAGCTGCGCGTGATCGCGCGCTCCCAGATCAAGCATCTGGTCCAGGAGCTGGCCGTCACCACGCTGTACGTCACGCACGACCAGGTCGAGGCGATGACGCTGGCCCACCGCGTGGCGGTGATGCACGAGGGCGTGATCCGCCAGCTCGACACCCCCGAGAACATCTACGACCGCCCGGCCGACACCTTCGTCGCCGGCTTCATCGGCAGTCCGGCGATGAACCTGGTGCCGGTGCAGGCGGCCGGGGCCCAGGTGCAGGCCGAGGGGGGCCTCGCGCTGCGGCTGCAGGCGCCGCGCGACGGCGCGCTGACGCTGGGCATGCGGGCCGAGGACATCGCGATCTCGGGGCTGGACGAGGCCCACCTGAGCGCCGAGGTCTACACCTGCGAGCTGCTGGGCGACAGCACCATGGTCACGGTGCAGGTCGGCGGCCAGCTCGTGGCCGTCAAGGCCGACAAGGCGCTGCGCGTGGCCGCCGGCACGCGCATCGGGCTGAAGCTGCAGACCGAGCGGGCGCACTGGTTCGACCGCGACAGCGGACGCCATCTGTGAGACGCACGCAGGAACGAACTTCGCATCACGCGCGCAGGCCGGTGCGGTCGGGACGGGTCTCCGAGCAGCAGCGCACCGCCGCGGCGCGGCGCGCTGCCACCCCTCACCCAGCCGGCGCGGCCGCGCAGGCCCAAGAGGCCTCCGCCCTGCCCTGGCTCGTGCTGATCCCAGGCACCTTGTGCGACCGTCGCCTGTTCGCGGCGCAGGCTCGCGCGCTGCGCGGCCGGGCCCGAGTCCGGTGCGTCGATCTGCACGGCCTGGACGCGGACGTCGGCGCCTGGGCCGAGCGACTGCTGCAGCGCCTGCCGCCACGTTTTTCGCTGGCCGGCTTCTCGCTCGGCGGTCTGCTGGCGCTGGAGTTGCTGCGCCGCGCGCCGGAGCGCATCGAGCGCCTGGCACTCGTGGCCAGCAATGCCGAGCCCGGCAACCGGCGTGCGCAGCGCCGCAGCCGCCAACAGCGCGCGGCATGGAGAGACGGCGGCGCCGGAGCCGTCGTCGGCCGCCTGATGCCGGTCTACCTGCCCGTGCCGCGACAGCGCGCGCGCCACGCGCCGCTGATCCACGGCATGGCCGGCGCGACCCCCGGCGCCGCAGCCCGGGCGCAGTTCGCCTGGGCCGCGCTTCGGCCCTCCGGCCACGCCGCCATGGCAGCCCACACCGCGCCGCTGCTCGTGGTCAGCGGCGCCGACGACGCGCTGTGCCCGCGCGCGCAGCAGCAGCGACTGCTCGCCACCCGCCCCGACGCGCGCTGGCTCGAGTTGCGGCGCTGTGGCCACTTCATCCCCCTCGAGCGCCCGCGGCAGTTGTCGCGCCTGCTCGCACAATGGCTCGCCGCGCCGCCGCGCGGCGTCTGACGGAGACCCCGCATGATCACCCCCGAGGCCCTGGCCGAACGTCACATCCCGTTTTCCAGCCTGCGCTACACGACGGAGGCCTTCGTCGACTACTGCATCCCCGAGTGCACGCCGAAGTACAACTACGCGCTGATCGGGCCCGGGGTCTCGCAGAACCCCAAGCAGCCGGTCAACCTGCGCGAGCCCCACGGCTTCCAGGTCGGCGCGGTGTCGATGCCGCACGGCAAGACCAACCCGGCGCACATGCACTTCACCTGCGAGGTCTTCATCTGCGTGCGCGGCACCTGGCGCGTGCGCTGGGGCTTCAACCCCGAGGACCTGCACGCCGAGATCGGCGAGGGCGACATCGTCTCGGTGCCGACCTGGATCTACCGCGGCTTCACCAACGTCGGCGTGGACGACGGCTTCATGTTCACGGCGCTGGGCGGTGACCACACCGGCGGCGTGCTCTGGGGCCCGACCACGCTGGCCGCGGCCGCCGAGCGCGGCGTGCGCCTGACCGAGGACTACCGCATCGTCGACGCCTCGCGCGGCGACACGCTGCAGCCGCACGAGAAGCTGCTGCAGCCGATGGCGCCCGAGGAGATCGCGGCGCTGCGCCGCTGGTCGCCGGCCGAGATGGCCGGACGCATCGTGCGCCACGCCGACCTCACCTGGTCCACCCACGGCCTGCTCGACAGCGCGCTGCCGGGCTGCGGCGCACAGCTCGCGCCGGTCATCGGCCTGGGCATCAGCCAGGACCGCAACGCGCTGGCCCCGGTGGCCAACGCGCACGGGCTGTCCATCGAGTGGCTGCGCATCCCGCCTGGGGGCCAGGTCTCGCGCCACCGCCTGCGCGAGAAGCAAGTCCTGATCGCCAAGGCCGGCGAGCTCGACGTTGGGGTCGAGACCACCGAGGGCATTCGCACCCACCGCCTCAGCGGATCGGCCACGAGCTGGGACAGCTTCGCGCTGCCGGCCGACGTCTGGCGCACGCTGCGCAACACCGGCACCGAAGAGGCTCGCGCACTGGTGCTGACCACGGGCGACCACCGCAAGCGCATCGAGTGGGACGCCGGCGTGGTCGAATCCGCAGCGCGCCAGGACCTGGCGATCGACGCCAACGGCTACGTCGCGCCCAAGCGCTTCGTCGAACGCGCACAGCGTTGAACCGGCCGCCCACCCCCTCGAACCGGAGACACCGCATGGAAGCCCGCCACCCGATCGACACCCGCCTGCCCGAGATGCTGCGCAGCGGCCGCCCCGTGCGCGCCATCTTCAACGGCCTGCCCAGCCCGGCCATCGTCGAGATGTGCGCCTACGCCGGCTTCGACGCCGTCATCATCGACAACGAGCATGGCAGTGCCGACCTCGAGACCACCGAGCACCTGCTGCGCGCCGCGCGCGCGGCGGGCATCCCGGCGCTGGTGCGCTGCCTGGAGCACGACATCCCGCGCGTGCTCGACATCGGTGCCTGCGGCGTCCAGATCCCGATGGTGCAGAGCCCCGAGCATGCGGCAGCCATCGTGCGGCGTGTGCGCTACCCGCTGCCCGGCGGACGCGGCGGCCAGCGTGGCAGCGCCTTCAGCACACGCGCCGCGGGCTTCGGCGCCTTCGGCGGCCCGGCCCACACGAAGCTCAGCAACGAGGGCCTGGCGCTGGTCGTGATGATCGAGACACCCGAGGCCGCGCAGCAGGCGCGCGCGATCGCCGCCGTCGACGGCGTGGACGCGGTCTTCGTCGGCCCGAACGACCTCGCGCACGTGATGGGCCACGAGAACCGCATCCACGATCCCGAGGTGCAGGCCGTGATCGAGCACGTGATGCGCGAGGTCGCCGCCGCTGGCAAGTGCCCGGGCGTGCTCGCGCTGTCGGCGCAGGACCAGGCGCGCTACACCGCCTGGGGCGCGCGCCTGTTCGCCACGGTCACCACCGGCATCATCACGCAGGCGCTGCGCCAGGCGGCTCAGGCGGGCGACGCAGGGACGAAGTACTGAAAACCTCCGGCACACCCGCGCCCGGCTCTCGACAAGACGCAGAGCCGACCCGAACCTTGTGGCGCCACCGCGGGGCAGCCGGGGCGGGCGAGGCCCGGCCCCTGGGGCCTCAAGCGCGCCCGGCGCCGTGCTCCGCGCGCGCCAGGCAGTCGCGCGTGCTCGCCATCAGCAGGGCGGCGACCTCCATCGCCGGGAGGCGGCCGAGCGTTTCGCTGATCACCTCCACGTTGATCGGCGCCTTTGGCGGCAGCGCGCGCAGGAAGCCGACCAGGTCGAAGTCACCCTCGCCGCAGGGCTGGCGGAAGCGCAGGCAGTCGTCGATGTAGTCGCCGACGGTCGGCTGCAGCGGGCCGTCGTTGACCTGCAGCGTGAACACGCGCCGCGGGTCGATGCCGCGCAGCGACGCCAGGCCGCCGCCGCGGAACACGTGCCAACTGTCGACGCAGAAGCCCAGGTTGGACGGGCCGCCGGCGGCGTCGATCAGCCGCTGGGCCGCCGCCGCGTCGGGCACCGGCGTGGGCGGCAGGAACTCGATCGCCAGGCAGGCGGGCGCCAGCCGGGCCGCCGCGTGCGCCAGCCAGCGCGCGACCGCGTCTGCGTCCATCGGTCCGCCGTCCAGTGGCGGGGTGACCTGCACGCGCGGCGCGCCGAAGGCCTCGACCATCTCGCAGGCCGCCTGCAGCAGGTCGTCGCGCTGGAAGCGCAGCGGCTCGATCTCGCTCACTCGCAGGCGGTGGTCGGCCAGCAGTTCGCGCACGCGCGCCGCGCCCCAGCCGCTGTCCTGCATCGACTGCCACTGGTCGCAGCGCAGCGCGAGCCCGTCGAAACCGGCGGCGGCGGCCGCGGCGGCGCGTTCGGGCAGCGACGCGTGCCGCATGCTCATGTAGCCCAGGTTGATCTCGCGCTTGCTCATGCCGCCGACTGTAGCGCGCGCGGAGCCGACGCCCCTGTGCCCCGTCGTGCGTGCCGCACCGCTGCGGGATCAACGGGCTCAGGGCCTCGATCAGGGCACGGCACCCGTCTGCCGCATGGCTGCTGCGGGATGAGGGTCCGCAACGCCACGCCCTGGGGCCTGGCCTGCCCCCCGACCCTGGTGGCAACCGTGCCGGGCGGCGCCTCGTAACATGAAGGTCTGACGGCCTTACCTGCCCCTGGGGCCGCTCGCGTCAAGGCCTTCGACACCCATGCCCCGTCCCCTGCACACCCTCCTCCTCGCGGCTGCGCTGTCGGGCAGTCTCGCGCTGCCGGTACTGGCGCAGCCCCGCGCCGAGGTCGTCGCGCGCGGGCTGGCCCACCCGTGGGCGCTGGCCTTCCTGCCCGACGGGCGCCTGCTCGTGACCGAACGCGCCGGCCGGCTGCGGCTGATCGGCGCCGACGGCCGTGTCCTGCAGACCGTGGCCGGGCTGCCGCCGGTGGACGCCGGCGGCCAATGCGGGCTGCTGGACCTGGCTGTCGACCCGCGCTTCGCCGAGAACGGACGCCTGTACTGGACCTACGCCGAGGCCAGCGAGGGCGGCAACGGCGTGGCCGTGGCGCGCGGCCGGCTGGAGGGCGGGCGGCTCGAGGACGTGCGCGTGATCTTCCGCCAGCAGCCCAAGGTGCGCAGTTCGCTGCACTGCGGCTCACGCCTGGTCTTCGGCCGCGACGGCACGCTCTACGTCGGCCTGGGCGACCGCTTCAGCCGCAAGGACGACGCGCAGGACCCGTCCAACCACCTGGGCAAGGTGGTTCGCATCACGACCGAGGGCACGGTGCCCGCCGACAACCCCTACGTCGGCCAGGCCGGGCGCGCCCCCGAGGTCTGGAGCCTCGGGCACCGCAACATCCAGGCCGCCGCGCTCCACCCCGCCACCGGCGAGGTCTGGACCGCTGAACACGGGCCCCAGGGCGGCGACGAACTCAACGTGGTCGAGGCCGGGCGCAACTACGGCTGGCCGCTGCTGACCTTCGGCCGCAACTACGGTCTGGGCACGCGCATCGGCGAAGAGGGCCCGCGCCCCGGCTTCGAGCAGCCGCTGCGCACCTGGGCACCCACCAGCGTGGCGCCCAGCGGCATGGCCTTCGTCGCGGGCGAGCGCTACCCCGGCTGGCAGGGCAGCCTGCTGCTGGGCACGCTGCGCGGCGAGGCCCTGCTGCGGCTGACGCTGGACGGGCGCCGGGTCGTGGCCGAGGAGCGGCTGCTGCAGGGCCTGAAGGAACGCATCCGCGACGTGCGCCAGGGGCCGGACGGCTGGGTCTACGTCGTCACCGACAGCGCCGACGGCAAGGTGCTGCGGCTGCGGCCCTGAGGCCTCGGGCCCGGGGCCGGCCGCCGCCCCGGCCGGCGAGCCCGGCTTGGTGACAATGCGGCGATGAGCACCGCCGCCGCGCCCGCCTTCGTCCACAGCGCCTTCTACCGTTTCACCCCGCTGCCCGACACCCAGGCCACGGCCGCCGCGCTGCGCGCGCTGGGCGCGGCACAGGGCCTGAACGGCGCCATCGTCGTCGCCACCGAGGGCTTGAACGGCGCGGTCTCGGGCCCGCCGGCGGCCGTGGAGGCCTTCGAAGAGGCGCTGCGCGGCGGCGCGGTGCTCGGCGGCGCGGCACGCGGCCTGTCCTTCAAGCGCAGCCCCTGCGCACGCGACCCCTTCGGCCGCTTCAAGGTGGTCGTCAAGCCCGAGATCGTCGCCCTCGGCCTGCCCGGCGCCGACACCCTGCCCGCCCCCGACGAGCGCGACGACAGCCACGTCGGCCCTGCGGCCTGGCGCGAACTGATCGCGCGCGACGACGTCGTCGTGCTCGACAACCGCAACCACTTCGAGTGGCGCCTGGGCCGCTTCAAGGGTGCGGTGGACCCGCAGGTGCGGCACTTCCGCGACTTCGTCGCCTACGTGCAGGCGCACGCGCCGCAGTGGCGCGCCGAGGGCCGCACGGTGGCGATGTACTGCACCGGCGGCATCCGCTGCGATAAGACCGCGCCGTGGATGCGCAGCCTCGGGTTGCGGGTCAAGCAGCTCGACGGCGGCATCCTGAACCACTTCGCCAGCCTGAGCGACGCCGAGCGCGACTGGGAGGGCGAGTGCTTCGTCTTCGACAAGCGCGTGGCCGTGGACACCACGCTGCACGAGACGGCCACGCCGCTCGAGGCCGTCTTCGACCCCGCGGACCCGGGCGAGCGCTGGCGGCTGGAGCGGGCGCGGCGGCTGGACGCGTTCTGAGCCTGCAACGTCGCTGCTCGGCGGCGCACCAAGGCCACACTCAAAGCCGCGCCGCCAGCCGCGTGCCCTGGTCGATGGCGCGCTTGGCGTCGAGTTCGGCGGCCTCGTGGGCGCCGCCGATGAGGTGGACGTTGACGCCGGCGGCCTGCAGCGGCGCCTGCAATTCGCGCAGCGGCTCCTGGCCGGCGCACAGCACCACGGTGTCGCATTCGATGAGGCGCGGTTCGCGCCGCTTTTCCCCAACCGACACGAGCAGGCCCTGCGGTGTGATGCGCTCGTAGTGCACACCGCCGATCATCTGCACCTGCTTCATCTGCAACGCGGCGCGGTGGATCCAGCCCGTGGTCTTGCCCAGGCCGCGGCCGGGCTTGCCAGCCTTGCGCTGCAGCAGCGTGACCTGCCGCGCCGGCGGCGCGGGCTGGGGCGGCACCACGCCGCCGCGCACCTGCGCCGGGTCGACCACGCCCCACTCGGCCAGCCACTCGGGCAGGTTCAGCGTGGCCGAGTGGCCCGGTGGCGTGACGAGGAATTCCGCCACGTCAAAGCCGATGCCCCCGGCGCCGACGATGGCCACGCGCGGACCCACCGCCGCCCCCTGCAGCACCTGCACATAGGTCAGCACATGGGCGCTGTCCTGGCCCGGGATGCCGGGGCTGCGGGGCTGGACGCCGGTGGCCAGCAGCACCTCGTCGAAGCCCTGCGCCACCAGCGTGGGCGCACTGGCCCGCACGCCCAGGTGCAGCCGCACCCCGGTGGCCTGCAGCCGCTGGGTGAAGTAGCGCAGCGTCTCGCTGAACTCCTCCTTGCCCGGGATGCGACGCGCCAGGTTGAACTGCCCGCCGATCTGCGGCGCGGCCTCGAACAGGTGCACCTCGTGCCCGCGCTCGGCCAGCGTGGTGGCGGCGGCCAGCCCGGCCGGGCCGGCGCCCACCACCGCACAGCGCTTGCGCCGCACCATGGGCCTGATGAGCAGTGTGGTCTCGTGTCCGGCGCGCGGGTTGACCAGGCAGCTGGCCAGCTTGTTCTCGAAAGCGTGGTCCAGGCAGGCCTGGTTGCAGGCGATGCAGGTGTTGATGTCCTGCGGCCGCCCGGCGCGCGCCTTGGCCACGAAGAAAGGGTCGGCCAGCAGCGGCCGCGCCATGCTCACCAGGTCGGCGCTGCCGTCGGCCAGCACGCCTTCAGCCACCTCGGGCGTGTTGATGCGGTTGCTGGTCACCAGCGGAATGCCCAGCCCCTGCGCGCGCAGGGTCTCGCGCATCTTTTTCGTCACCCAGGCAAAGGCGCCGCGCGGCACGCTGGTGGCGATGGTGGGCACGCGTGCCTCATGCCAGCCGATGCCGGTGTTCAGGATCGTCGCGCCAGCGCGGGCGACGGCCTGCGCCAGCGTCACGGCCTCGTCCCAGGTGCCGCCGTCGGGCACCAGGTCGAGCATGGACAGGCGGTAGATGAGGATGAAGTCCGGCCCCACCGCCTCGCGCGTGCGCGAGACGATCTCCACCGGGAAGCGCATCCGGTTCTCATAGGCGCCACCCCAGGCGTCGGTGCGGCGGTTGGTGCGCGTGGCGAGGAACTGGTTGATCAGGTAGCCTTCGCTGCCCATCACCTCCACGCCGTCGTAGCCGGCCTCGCGCGCCAGGCGCGCGCAGCGCACGAAGGCGCGGATCTGGCGCTCTACGCCGGCAGCTGAGAGCTCGCGCGGCGTGAACGGCGCGATCGGGCTCTTGATGCGCGAGGGCGCGACACAGAAGGGGTGATAGGCGTTGCGCCCAGTGTGCAGGATCTGCAGTGCGATCTTGCCGCCCTCGGCGTGGACGGCGTCCGTGATGACGCGGTGGCGCCGCGCTGCGCCCGAGGTGGCCAGCGTGCCCGCCAAGGGCTTGGCCCAGCCCTCGATATTGGGCGCAAAGCCACCCGTGACGATGAGGCCGACGCCGCCGCGCGCGCGCTCCGCAAAATAGGCCGCCAGCGCGGGCAGGTGCTGGCGGTCATCCTCCAGCCCCGTGTGCATGCTGCCCATGATCACGCGGTTGGCCAGCGTGGTGAAGCCCAGGTCCAGCGGGGCCAGCAGGTGGGGGTAGGCAGAGGAGGTCACGGACCAGCCCTTGCAACGGGATGGCGCAGCCGTGGACCGGCCTGGTCCGCGGTGGGCCGCGGAACGATCTGCCGAAAGACGCTCATGCAGGTCATGCTGCGCTCGGGATGACCCCGATCAGGTCGGTGACCCCCACGTCCACCCCGGCCTGGAACAGCAGGGTGCTCGCCTGACCGCGGTGGTGCGTCTGGTGGTTGAAGAAGTGCTGCACCATGTGTGCGAGCTTCATCGTGCGCGCCTGCCCGGCCATGCTGCGAAAACCCAGTGCCGTTTCGAGCCGCGTGGGCGTCAGCGTGCCGGCCCAGCGCACGATCAGGTCGTCGAGGCGGGCCCGGCAGGTCTGCAACGCGCCCAGGGACGGCGCCATCGGCTGGCGCAGCGACGCGGGGCACGGACAGCCCTCCAGCCCAGGCCCGAGGACGGTGTCGCCCGGGACTGCGGCGAAACGGTGCAGCCAGATCGTGTCGCCGGCGGCGATGTGGTTCAGGGTCCCGAGCAGCGAGCCGAAGAACGCGCCAGCGTCGCGGCGGACCTCGTCTTCGGGCAACGTCAGGGCGGCGGCATACAGGCGCTCGTTCATCCAGCGGTTGTAGTCGGCCATGAGGGCGGCGGTCTCGGGGGTCATGGGCGGGGCATGCGGGATGCCGAATGCGGTGGGCGCAGCGTAACCGAAGCAGGCCGGCACGCCAGCCATCGCCAAGGCAGCCAGGACCGGCACGCCGGAGCCTGTGCGCAGCGCGCCGGCCGGCGCGGACGCCCGGCGGCGCACTCCGGTATCGACGCCAAAGTGGGCCTGTTCACCCGGGTCGGATCCGCGCCAGGGATCGGGCGGCCGACGCTGATGCCCTCCTCGCGAAACAATGCGCCAGTCCGCAGCACCTGCACACATCCCTGCCCCCATGGCCCGCCCCCGCCCCCCGTGGACCCCGACGATGCGCGACGGCGTGTGCGCGAGCCGCGTCGCGCTGGCCGCCGGGCCGGGGACGACGGTGCTCGACTTCCTGCGCCAGCGCCTGCCACGCGTGACCGACTGGGCCGAGCGTCTGGCGCGCGGCGAGGTGCTCGACACGACGGGCCGCGCTGTCGGGCCCACCGAGCCCTGCCGCCACGGCGCCGTGCTGTGGTACTGGCGCCAGCCGCCGACCGAGCCGCGCGTGGATGGCGAGGTCGTGGTGCTGCACCAGGACGAGCAGCTCGTCGCCGTGGACAAGCCCCACGGCATGCCGGTGACGCCGGGTGGGCGCTGGCTGCACGAGACCGTGCTCGTGCGGCTGCGGCGGCAACTCGGCATCGACACGCTCGCCCCGGTGCACCGGCTCGACCTGGAAACCGCCGGCGTCATGCTCTTCACCGTGCCAGCCGAAGCGCGCCACCCCTACCAGCGCCTGTTCGCCGAGCGTCGTGTGCGTAAGGTCTACGAGGCGATCGTGCCCTGGCATGAGGCGCTGGCGCAGGCGCTGCCGCTGGTGGCGCGCCACCGGCTGCAGGAGCGCCCAGGCGAGGCCTTCATGCAGATGGAGGTGCTGCCCGGCGAGCCCAACACCGAGACCCGCATCGAGCTCGCCGCCCGGCTCGGCGAACACGCCCTGCTGCGCCTGCAGCCGCTGACCGGCCGCAAGCACCAGCTGCGCGCCCAGCTCGCCGAGCTGGGCTGGCCCATCGTCGGCGACCGCATCTACCCGGTGCTGCAGCCACAGCGCGACCCGGATGTCCCTGACGACGGCAGCGCGCCGCTGCAACTACTGGCGCGCGAGCTCGCCTTCGACGACCCGCTGACGGGGCAGCGCCGGTGCTTCGCGAGCCGCAGGGTGTTGGCGGAGGTGGCGGCTTCATCGTCCTGAGCGCGCGAGCGGCTTTCCCGTGAGCGCGTCTGGCACGTCGAAACACCCCGCCGCGGGGCGACGGTCGCCCGCCTTGACCACGCGCAAGTGCCCCGCCACGGCGGCAGGCCCAATCGGCCCATGGACACCCTCTCGAAGCTCGCCCTCGGCCTGATCGGCCGCAACCGGCCACGCCCGCTGCAGGGGCCGGCCTCGCGCACCGTGGTGCTACCGCCGGCGCGACGCAGCGGCGGCCTGCCGCTGATGGAAGCGCTGGCCGCGCGGCGATCGGAGCGTGCGTTCTCGTCCCAGACGCTGGACGATCAACTGCTGGCCGACCTGCTTTGGGCCGCCACCGGCATCAACCGCCCGGCCGACGGCGGACGCACTGCCCCGAGCGCGATGCACGCGCAGGAGATCGACCTTTACGTGGCCCTGCCCACCGGGCTGTACCGCTACGAGCCGCAGGAACACCGCCTGGCGCTGGCCATCGAAAGCGACGTACGCCGCGTCACCGGCTACCAGGACTTCGTCGACGACGCCGCGCTGGACCTCGTCTTCGTGGCCGATCACCGCCGCATGGGCCGTGTGCCGGCCGCGCAGCGCGAGTCCTACGCCAGCTGCGCCGCGGGCGCGATGGCGCAGAACGTTTACCTCTTCTGTGCCTCGGCCGGCCTGGCCACGGTGCTGCGCGCCTGGTTCGACCGCCCGGCGCTTGCGCACGCCATGGGCCTGGGCGACGACGAGCAGGTGCTGTTCGCGCAGACGGTGGGGTATCGGCCTCAGGCCTCAGGCGGAGTCTGAACGTCGGCCTGCGCACGCCACCATGCCGCAGCGCCCGCGCCGGCCGCGCGCCCCGTCGCGAAGCACGCGGTCAACAGGTAGCCACCGGTCGGGGCCTCCCAGTCCAGCATCTCGCCGGCGCAGAACACGCCCGGCCGGGCCTGCAGCATCAGCGGCGCCTGCGACATCACCGGCGCCTGCGGCGCGGGGGGCGCCAGGGCCTCGAAGCGCACCCCGCCGGCGGTGCTGATGGCCTCGTCCAGGGGTCGGCAGCGCCGCACCGTCAGCGGCAGCGCCTTGATGGCGCGGGCGAGAGCGGCCGGGTCGGCCATCGTCTCGCGCGGCAGGCGCTCGTGCAGCAGACCCATCTTGACGCCGTCGATCCCGAGGCGCGACTTCAGGTGCGTCGCGAGCGAGCGGGTGCCGCGCGGGCGCGCCACCTCGGCCGCGACGACAGCAGCGTCGCGCCCGGGCAGCAGGTCGAGGTGGAAGGCGGCCTCCCCGCGCTGCGCCAGCGTCTGCCGCAGCGCGGCGGAAGCGGCATAGATCAGGCTGCCTTCCACGCCGGTGGCGGTGACGACGAACTCGCCCTTCTGGCGCCGCCGCACGGGCGGGTCGGCGCCGTCGCCCGGCTCGTCCCACTCGATGGCCACGGTCTTCAGCGGCGCGCCGGCATGGCGCGCGCTGAAATGCTCGCTCCAGCCGACGTCGAAGCCGCAGTTCGCCGGCTCGAGCGCGCGCACGTCCACGCCGCTGGCGCGCAGCCAGGGCACCCAGGCCCCGTCCGAGCCCAGCCGCGCCCAGCTCGCACCGCCCAGCGCCAGCACGGTGGCCCCCGGCCGCACCGCCTGCGCGCCGGCAGGGGTCTCGAAGTGGAGGGCGTCGTCACCGCCCCAGCCCGTCCAGCGCCAGCGCATGTGGAAGCGCACCCCCTGCTGGCGCAGGCGGTGCATCCAGGCGCGCAGCAGGGGCGCGGCCTTCATGTCGACCGGGAAGACGCGGCCCGAGCTGCCGACGAAGGTCTCCACCCCCAGGCCGCGCGCCCAGTCCCGCAGGGCGTCGCTGCCGAAATCGGCCAGAAGCGGCTCCAGCACCGCGGCGCGCTCGCGGTAGCGGCCGACGAAGGCCGGCGCCGGCTCGGCGTGGGTCAGGTTCAAGCCGCCCTTGCCCGCCAGCAGGAACTTGCGCCCGGCCGAGGGCATGGCGTCGTAGACGTCGACCGGCACACCCGCCAGCACGAGCGTCTCGGCCGCCATCAGGCCGGCCGGGCCGGCGCCGATGACGGCGACCGAGGGGGGAGCGGGAACAGGGGTGATCACGGGCAAGGGGATCTGGGCAGGACGGTCCTCAGGTCGCGGGCCGCGAGGCCTGCGGGCCAAGCGCAGGCCCACGCAGAGGGCGGGCCGAGACGATACCAGGGACGGCGGCTGCGCCGGTGGAAGGTCCGCCGCGTGCGAGAGACCGCTGCAGCGCCATCGGCGCCACCGACGGGTGCCGCAGAACCGCGTTGCGCGGAGCGCGGACCTTGCTTCGCTCCCCCCTCGCGGGGGAGGGCGGGGGACGTGCGCCGAGATCTCGGAGCTCCCCCCTCTCCCACAAGGGGACAGGGGCTGGCCGCCGGGTTCCCGGCAGAAGGCTTCTGCGTGGGAATTGAAACAGGGAAGTGAACACCGAAGCCCGGGCGCCCCGCAACCGCATCGCCGTTGCGCGCGCGCAAGCCCGCGCGCCGGCCCGCAGGCCCAATCAGGCAGCGGCTTTCGCGACCTTCCCTCCACGTGCGCCCTTCGATCATCCACAAGAACCCGGCCGACTGGCGCGCACCGCCCTGGTTGACCGACCTGGACGACGCGCGCGCCAGCTTCGGCTGGGACAGCGTGCGACGAGAGTTGCAGGGCATCAACCCCGGGCCGATGAACATGGCCTGCCTGGCGGTGGACCGGCACATCGGCACCGCGCCCGCCGCTGCCCGAGCCGTAGGCGCCGAGGCGGGTGCAGGCGACACCGTCGATGCGCAAGCCCAGGGCGCCACCGCGCTGCGCCTCGTCGGTGAGGACGGGTCCGCCCGTTCCATCAGCTTCAGCGCGCTCAGCCGCGCCACGAACCGCTTCGCGCACGCACTGCTCGCGCTCGGCCTGCAGCGCGGCGACGGCCTGTTCGTGCTGTGCCCGCGCGGCGAGGCCCTGCACGTCGGCGTGCTCGGCGGGCTGAAGGCGGGGCTCGTGGTCGCGCCGCTGTTCACCGCCTTCGGGCCGGAGCCGCTGGCCACGCGCCTGCAGATCGCGCAGCCGCGCGCGTTGCTGACCACGCGCTCGCTGTACCGGCGCAAGCTGCAGGCGCTGCGGCCGCAGCTTGGCTTCCTGCAGCACGTGATCGCCCTCGACGACGAAGGCGACGGCAGCCCGCCGCCGCCTCAGACGCTGGACTTCCACGCCCTCCTCGCCGCCGCGCCCGACACCCCCGTGGCCGCGCGCACGCAGGCGCAGGACCCGGCGCTGATCCACTTCACCAGCGGCACCACGGGCACGCCCAAGGCCGCGCTGCACGTGCACGAGGCGGCGCTGATGCACTGGGCCACCGCGCGCTGGGCGCTGGACCTGCACCCGGGCGACGTCTTCTGGTGCACGGCCGACCCCGGCTGGGTCACCGGCACCTCCTACGGCATCGTCGCGCCGCTGCTGCACGGCGTGACCAGCGTCGTCGACGAGGGCGATTTCGACGCTCTGCGCTGGCTGCGCACGCTGCAGCGCGAGCGCGTCAGCGTCTGGTACACCGCGCCCACCGCGCTGCGCCTGCTGATGAAGGCCGGCACCGCGCTCGTGCGCGCCCACCCCTGCCCCGACCTGCGCCTGATCGCCAGCGTGGGCGAGCCGCTGAACCCCGAGGTCGTGTGGTGGGCGCTCGAGGCCTTCGGCCTGCCGGTGCACGACAACTGGTGGCAGACCGAGACCGGCGGCATCATGATCGCCAACACGCTGGGCGCCGACATCAAGCCCGGCTCGATGGGCCGCCCGCTGCCGGGCGTGGAGGCGGCCATCGTGCGCCGCGATGGCGAGCGGCTCGAGGTGCTGCGCGAGCCCGGCGTGGAGGGCGAGCTCGCGCTGCGCGCGCCCTGGCCCTCGATGTTCCGCGCCTACCTGGGGCAGGACGAGCGCTACCGGCGCTGCTTCGCCGAGGGCTGGTACCTCAGCGGCGACCTGGCCCGGCGCGACGCCGACGGCTGCTACTGGTTCGTCGGCCGCGCCGACGACGTGATCAAGTCCGCCGGCCACCTGATCGGGCCCTTCGAGGTCGAGAGCGCGCTGATGGAGCACCCGGCCGTGGCCGAGGCCGCCGTGATCGGCAAGCCTGACGCGATGCTCGGCGAGATGGTCAAGGCCTTCGTCGTGGCCCGGGACGGCATCACCGTCGACGCGGCGCTGCAGGCGCAGTTGATGGCGCACGCGCGCAGCCGCCTCGGCGCCGCCGTCGCGCCCAAGGAGATCGCCTTCGTCGCCGCGCTGCCGCACACGCGCAGCGGCAAGGTGATGCGGCGCCTGCTGCGCGCGCGCGAGCTCGGCCTGCCCGAGGGCGACACCTCGACGCTGGAGGGAGCCGTGTGAACCTCGGCAACGCACCGGCCGGTCCCACGCCGCCCAAGCTGCACCTGGACCACGTCCAGCTGCAGCAGATGTGGGGCGCCATGCTGCGCATCCGCCGCTTCGAGGCGCGCTGCGTCGAGCTCTACCAGGCGCAGCAGATCCGCGGCTTCCTGCACCTGTGCGACGGCCAGGAGGCGGTGGCGGTGGGCGTGGCCGCGGCGCTCGAGCCGCGCGACGCCGTCGTCGCCACCTACCGCGAGCACGGGCAGGCGCTGGCGCGCGGCGTGCCGATGAAGGCGCTGATGGCCGAGATGCTGGGCCGGCGGGAGGGCTGCTGCCGCGGCCGCGGCGGCTCGATGCACGTGTTCGACGCGGCCACGCGCTTCGTCGGCGGCAACGCCATCGTCGGCGGCGGGCTGCCGCTGGCTGCGGGTCTGGCCTTTGCCGACCAGCGCCTGGGCCGCGGCGCGGTCACGGCTTGCCTGTTCGGCGAGGGCGCGACCGGCGAGGGCGTGTTCCACGAGACGCTGAACCTCTCGGCGCTGTGGCGCCTGCCGGTGCTCTTCGTCTGCGAGAACAACCTGTACTCCATGGGCATGCCCTGGGCCCAGGCCGACGCGCAACAGGAGGTCTGGCGCAAGGCCGAGGCCCTGGGCGTCCCCGCCGAGCCGGTGGACGGCATGGACCCGGTGGCGGTGCAGGCCGCGGCCGTACGCGCGGTCACACGCATCCGCGCCGGCGCCGGGCCGCGCCTGTTGGAATGCCGCACCTACCGCTTCCGCGCGCACTCGATGTTCGACGCCCAGGCCTACCGCACGCGCCAGGAGGTCGAGCACTGGCGTGAGCACGACCCCGTCGAGCGCCTGCGCCGCTGGCTGCTGGACAACCACCAGGCCGACGCGGCCACGCTGGCGCGCATCGAAGCCGAGGTCGAAGCCGAGATCGACGCCGCCGTCGCCTTCGCGCAGGCCGGGACGCTGGAGCCGGTGGGCGAGCTCGAGCGCTTCGTGCTGGCGGAGGTGCCTGCCGGCAACGCCGGGCCCGCGCCGGCAGGGACGGACGGCGCCGAACCTCGGCGAGCCGAAGCGATGGCCGGGACCGGTCGGGCCAGCCCCGGGCGGGTCGATGCCATACCGGGCGTGGCCACGCCCGCCGCAGCGCCCGCCTGGCCGCTCCAGGTGCCCGCATGAACGACGCGACGTCCACGCTGCCCGCGCCCCTCAGCTACCGCGAAGCCTGCCGCCAGGCGCTGCGCGAGGCGCTGCAGCGTGATCCGCGCTGCCTGCTGCTGGGCGAGGACGTCGGGCGCTACGGCGGCTGCTATGCCGTCTCCAAGGGCCTGCTCGAGGAATTCGGGCCCGACCGCGTGGTCGACACGCCGCTGGCCGAGGCGGCCATCACCGGCATCGCCATCGGCGCGGCGATGGCGGGGCTGCGCCCCATCCTCGAGATCATGACCTGCAACTTCAGCCTGCTGGCGCTGGACCAGATCGTCAACAACGCCGCCACGATCCCGCACATGTCGGGCGGGCAGTTCCAGGTGCCGCTGGTCATCCGCATGGCCACCGGCGGCGGGCGGCAGCTCGCGGCCCAGCACTCGCACAGCCTGGAGGGCTGGTACGCGCACATCCCGGGTCTGAAGGTGCTGGCGCCGGCCACGGTGGACGACGCGCGCCACATGCTGGGCGCGGCGCTGCGCGACCCCAACCCGGTGCTGATCTTCGAGCACATCATGCTCTACGGCACCGAGGCGCCACCCGACCTGGCGCTCACCGGCGTGGACATCGAGCACGCCCGCGTGCGCCGGCGCGGGCGTGACGTGAGCCTGGTGACCTACGGCCACGGGCTGTCCAAGTGCCTGGCGGCGGCGGAAGAACTGGCGCGCGCGGGCATCGAGGCCGAGGTGGTCGACCTGCGCGTGCTGCGCCCGCTGGACGAGGCCACGCTCATCGCCTCGGTCACGCGCACGCGGCGCTGCGTCGTCGTCGACGAGGCCTGGCGAAGCGGCTCGCTCGCGGCCGAGGTCGCGGCCCGCCTGGCGGATGCCGCCTTCTACGAACTGGACGCGCCCGTGCGGCGCGTGTGCGGGCGCGAAGTGCCCATGCCCTACGCCGCCCACCTGGAGCAGGCGGCCCTGCCCCAGGTGGCGCAGATCGTGGCCGAGGCCACCGCGCTGGTGCAAGGCGGCTGAGCGGCCGCGTCGATCCGCACGGAGCTGCAGGCCCGCGCCATGACCGACTTCCTGATGCCCGCGCTCGGCGCGGACATGACGACCGGCGAGCTCGTGCAGTGGCACGTGAAGCCCGGCGACACCGTGCACCGCGGCGATGTCGTCGCGGTGGTGGAGACGCACAAGGGCGCGATCGACGTCGAGGTCTTCCTCGACGGCGTCATCGACGAGCTCGCCCCGCTGCACGTGCCGTTGCCGGTGGGAGCGCGGCTGGCGCGGGTGCGCGGGCGCGATGAAGCGGGGGGCCGAGGGCGCGGTCCGGGTCGTGGCGGAAGGGGCCCGCGCAACCGCAGCGGTGCCCCGCACGCCGTCGTCGGCAGCCTCACCGGCGGTGCCTGTGGCAGGCGCCGCGGCCAAGCGCGGCGATGCCGCCCTGCGCCGACAGGCGAGCCCCGCGGCGCGGCGCCGCGCGCGCGAGTTGCAGGTCGTGCTCGACACACTGACCGGCACCGGGCCGGGCGGCGCCATCCGCATGGCCG
>CAIRBF010000031.1 GCA_903876715.1 uncultured beta proteobacterium | reverse complement strand
GGAAACGCATCGCGGCCAACCCGCTGCTGGCCGGGGTGGACGCGCAGAAGGTGCGCCCCAAGATCCTCACGCTGACGCAGAGCACCTATGACGGGGTGCTCTACAACACCGAGACGATCAAGCACGCGTTGGACGGCTACATCGACACCCTGCACTTCGACGAGGCCTGGCTGCCGCACGCGGCTTTCCACCCCTTCTACGGCAGCTTCCACGCCATGGGCAAGAAACGGCCGCGGCCGAGCGACCAGCTCGTCTTTGCGACCCAGAGCACGCACAAGTTGCTCGCGGGCCTGAGCCAGGCTTCGCACGTGCTGGTGCAGGACGCCCAGAACCGCAAGCTCGACAGGCACCTCTTCAACGAGGCCTACCTGATGCACACCTCGACGAGCCCGCAGTACGCGATCATCGCGAGCTGCGACGTGGCCGCGGCGATGATGGACCCGCCCGGGGGCACGGCACTGGTGGAGGAAAGCATCCTCGAGTCGATGGACTTCCGCCGTGCGATGCGCAAGGTCGACAAGGAGTACGGGCGCGACTGGTGGTTCAAGGTCTGGGGCCCGGACCGCCTGGCCACTGAAGGCATCGGCCGTGCCGAGACCTGGATGTTGAAGGCCACCGACAAGTGGCACGGTTTCGGCGAACTCGCGCCCGGATTCAACTTGCTCGATCCGGTCAAGAGCACCATCATCACCCCCGGGCTGGATCTGTCGGGCCGCTTCGCCAAGACCGGCATCCCGGCTGCGGTGGTGACCAAGTTCCTGGCCGAGCACGGCGTGGTGGTCGAGAAGACCGGCCTGTACTCCTTTTTCATCATGTTCACCATCGGCATCACCAAGGGCCGCTGGAACACGTTGCTCACGGCGCTACAGCAGTTCAAGGACGACTACGACCGCAACCAGCCGATGTGGCGCTCGCTGCCCGAGTTCTGTGCTGCGCACCCGCGCTACGAGCGCACTGGCTTGCGTGACCTGTGCCAGAGCATCCACGAGGCCTACGCGCGCGGCGACGTGGCCCGCCTGGTGACCGGCATGTACCTGTCGGACCTGCAACCGGCGATGAAGCCGAGCGACGCCTTTGCGAAGATCGCGCACCGACAGACCGAGCGCGTGCCCATCGACGTGCTCGAGGGGCGGGTGACAACGTCGCTGCTGACGCCGTATCCGCCGGGGATTCCGCTGTTGATCCCGGGCGAGCGCTTCAATCAGCGCATCGTCGACTACCTGAAGTTCACACGCTCCTTCAACGCCGCCTTCCCTGGTTTCGACACCGATGTGCACGGTCTGGTCGAGGAGGAAGGCGAAGCCGGCGGTCCGCGCCGCTACTTCGTCGATTGCGTCAAGGATTGACCGCGCGTCGGCGCGGCCAGGCGCAGGGAGGCCCGGCCCTGGGCGTCAGCCCTCCATGCCCCCGGCCACGCGGCTGAAGCCCCCGTCGACGTAGGTGATCTCACCGGTCACCCCGGCGGACAGGTCTGACAACAGGAAAGCCGCGACGTTGCCGACGTCGTCGATCGTCACGTTGCGGCGCAGCGGCGCTTCGCGCTCGACGACGTCGAGGATCTTGCCGAAGCCCTTGATCCCCGATGCGGCCAGCGTCTTGATCGGCCCGGCCGAGATGCCGTTGACGCGCACACCCTTGGGCCCCAGGCTGGCGGCCAGGTAGCGCACGCTCGCCTCGAGAGAGGCCTTGGCCAGCCCCATGGTGTTGTAGCCGGGTACCACGCGCTCGGCGCCCAGGTAGGTCAGTGTCAGCAGGGCGGAGCCCGGGTTCAGGCGCGGGGCCGCTGCCTTGGCCAGGGCCGGGAAACTGTAGGCCGAGATGTCGTGCGCGATGCGGAAGGCCTCGCGCGACAGGCCGTCGAGGAAGTCGCCCGCGATCGCCTCGCGCGGGGCGAACCCGATGGCGTGGACGAAGCCGTCAAAGCCGCTCCAGTGCTCGCCGAGCTGGCCGAACAGCCGTTGGATCTGCGCGTCATCACCGACGTCGCAGTCGAAGGTGAGCGAGGATCCGAAGTCGGTCGCGATCTCGGCGATACGGTCTTTGAAGCGCTCCCCGACGTAGCTGAAGGCGAGTTCAGCCCCCTCGCGTCGGCAGGCGCGGGCGATGCCGTAGGCGATCGAGCGCTGGTTGAGCACTCCGGTGACGAGCAGTCGTTTGCCGGCGAGAAAACCCATGCGTCCTCCGTGGTCGAATGTGCGAATTCTCCCATGGGCCCCGAGGCGCAGCCCCGGGGCTACTTGCCCGTGGCTGCAGCGGGCCGGCGGTGACGCTGGTCCGCGAATGGCTGTTGACGTTGCCTTGCGCTCGCGCACTGCATATAATGCGCGGCTCGCTGAACGACGAATGGGCGGATTTTTCCAGCCCATTTTTTTTGGCTGTTCGGTGAGGCTGGGCGGATCGCCCGTTCGCGGGTACACACCCCGCGTCAGTTTCGGCCTGTAGGGCCGGGGAAGGTCGTTGTTGCAGGGGGAAAACGTGGACGGGTCGATGACCGGAGTGCCGGTGCCGGGTGGCAGCGGCCATGCCTTCATCGAGCGCACGGTGGTCGGGCTCGGGTACGAGGTGGTGGACGTCGAGCGTTCCGCCCGCGGGCTCCTGCGCGTCTACATCGACCGGGTGCCTGGCCATGTGTACCCTGAGGCCCAGGGATCTGGCGAGTTCGTCACCGTGGACGATTGTGAAGTCGTCACCCGGCAGCTGCAGTATGGGCTCGAGGTCGAAGGCGTTGCCTACGAGCGTCTTGAAGTGTCGTCTCCGGGTTTGGACCGTCCGTTGAAGAAAGCCGCTGACTACGAGCGCTTCTGCGGACAGGCGATCGAGCTGACCCTGAGGCAGCCCTACCAGGGGCGCAAGCACTGGCGCGGCGTGCTCGGCCGAGGCGCCGCAGGTTACGTGCTCGCGCTGGGCGACGAACGCGCCGGCACCGAGCTTGCCTTCACGCTGGACGAAGTGCGCGAGGCGCGGCTCGTCCCCGTCATCGATTTCAAGGGGCGGGGCCGTGCCGCGCGCCCCGCTGGCTGAGAGAAAGGTCTGGTCACGATGAACCGCGAATTGCTGATGCTGGTGGACGCGATCTCGCGCGAGAAGACGGTCGAGCGCGAGGTCGTCTTCGCCGCGGTCGAGGCGGCCCTGGCCTCCGCGACGAAGAAGCTGCACGGCGGCGAAGTCGACATCCGCGTCTCCATCGATCGCGATACCGGGGAGTACGAGACCTTCCGCCGCTGGCACGTCGTGCCCAACGAGGCCGGGTTGCAGATCCCTGACGCCGAGATGCTGCTGTTCGAAGCCCAGGAACAGATCTCGGACATCGAGTCCGGTGATTACATCGAGGAGCCGATCGAGTCCGTGACCATCGGGCGCATCGGTGCCCAGGCTGCCAAGCAGGTGATCCTGCAGAAGATACGCGACGCTGAGCGGGAACAGGTGCTCAACGACTTTCTTTCGCGTGGCGACAAGATCTTCGTCGGCACGGTCAAGCGCCTGGACAAGGGTGACATCATCGTCGAGAGCGGCCGTGTCGAAGGCCGGCTCAAGCGCAACGAGATGATCCCCAAGGAAAACCTGCGCACCGGTGATCGCGTGCGCGCATTCATCGCCGGCGTCGATTCGACCCAGCGTGGCGCACAGATCATGCTGTCTCGCAGCGCGCCGGGTTTCATGATCGAACTCTTTGCGCAAGAGGTGCCCGAGATCGAGCAAGGCCTGCTCGAGATCAAGAGCTGCGCCCGCGACCCGGGCTCGCGCGCGAAGATCGCTGTCGTCTCGCATGATCGCCGGGTCGACCCCATCGGCACCTGCGTGGGCGTACGCGGCTCGCGCGTGACGGCGGTCACGAACGAACTCGCCGGTGAGCGCGTGGACATCGTGCTGTGGTCTGACGACCCGGCCCAGTTCGTGATCGGCGCGCTGGCACCGGCCAATGTGCAGTCCATCGTCGTCGATGAAGAGAAGCACGCGATGGACGTGGTCGTCGATGAAGAGAATCTGGCGATCGCTATCGGTCGCGGTGGGCAAAACGTGCGTCTGGCCTCCGAGCTGACCGGCTGGCGCATCAACATCATGACGGCTGAAGAATCCCAGGCCAAGTCCGAGGCCGAGACCGATGCCGTGCGTCGTATCTTCGTCGACAAACTCGACGTGGACGAGGAAGTGGCCGACATCCTGATCGCCGAGGGCTTCGCCAGCCTCGAGGAGGTGGCGTATGTGCCGCTGCAGGAAATGCTCGAGATCGAGGCCTTCGATGAGGACACCGTCAACGAACTGCGCAATCGTGCCCGCGACGCGCTGTTGACGATGGAGATCGTCAAGGAAGAGAAGGTCGACGACGTCTCGCAGGACCTGCGCGATCTCGATGGCATGACCACCGACCTGATTTCCCGACTGACGGCGGGCGGCGTGCAGACGCGCGACGACCTGGCCGATCTGGCCGTCGACGAACTCGTCGAGCTCTCCGGGCTGAGCGAGGAGCAGGCCCGGGACATGATCATGAAGGCCCGCGAGCACTGGTTTACCGCTTGAGCTCGAGACCGGTCCCTCACCCCGATACACGCCAACGTCCCGACCTTCGAAGGACCTCCACCCATGGCAGTGACCACCGTCGCCCAGTTCGCCGCGCAACTCAACCGGCCCACCGCGGCCTTGCTCGAGCAGCTGCAGTCGGCTGGCGTCGCCAAGCAGTCGCCTGATGACGCGCTGACCGATGGGGACAAGGAGCGTCTGCTCGAGTACCTGCGCAGCGCCCACGGCACCGCTTCGGCCGATCGCAAGAAGATCGTCCTGACGCGCAAGAGCACGAGCGAGATCAAGCAGGCTGATGCCACGGGCAAGGCGCGTACGATCCAGGTCGAGGTGCGCAAGAAGCGGACTTTCGTCAAGCGCGACGAGTTCCCGGGCGCCGAGGAGGCTGCTGCGCCGGTGCCGCTCGTGATCGATGCCGAGGAGCAGGCCCGCCGCGACGCCGAGGTCGCAGCCCAGGCTGCGCTGATCCAGCGGCAACTGGAAGACGCCGCCCAGCGCCAAGCCGAGGAGCAGGCGCGCCGTGAGCGTGAGGCGGCGGAAGCGGCCGCGGTCGAGGCCGCACGGGCTGCCGAGCGCGAGGCCGCTGCCCGCGCCGCCGCCGAGGCCGAGGAGGCGGCCAAGGCTGCGGCACAAGCTGCAGCGCAGGCCGCCGCGCTGGCGGCCGCTCGGTCGACCGTTGCGGCAGAGGCCGCACCGGCACCCGCACCCGCACCCGCACCCGCACCTGCACCTGCTGCAACGCCGACGCCGACGCCGACGCCGACGCCGACGCCGACGCCGGCAGCGGCGCCTGCCAAGGCTGCGTCTGCTGGGGGAGCTCCTGCGACGGCCGCAGCCACCGCGGCCGCAGAGGCGCCCAAGCCCGGCTTGCGGGTCGTGAAGGCTGCCGACGCGGACGCCATTGCGCGTCAAGCCCAGGCTGATTCCGATGCGCGGCGCCGCAAGGCCGAGAGCGAGGCGGCGGCCATCCGCGAGATGATGTCGCGCCCGCGCCAGGTCCTCATGGCCAAGAAGCCCGAGGAGCCCAAGCCCGCCGAAGGCGCCGGGATCAAGGGCACCATCCACAAGCCGGCGGCCAAGCCCGGCGCTCCGGCTCCGGCCGCGGCCCCCGCGGCCCCCAAGCCCGGCGAGAAGAAGCAGGTCAAGAGCGAGAAGCTGTCCTCGAGCTGGGCCGACGACGCGGCCAAGAAGCGTGCGCTCAAGACCCGCGGCGACGGCGGGGCGCGCCCTGGCTGGCGTGCTCCGCGCGGCTCGCGCCGTGGTGATCGCGACGATGCCGGCGAGAGCTTCGCCGCATCACCGGAAATCCAGGTGCACGAGGTGCACGTCCCCGAGACGATCAGCGTGGCAGACCTCGCGCACAAGATGAGCGTCAAGGCCAGCGAAGTCATCAAGCAGCTGATGAAGCTCGGCCAGATGGTGACGATCAACCAGCAGCTCGACCAGGAAACGGCGATGATCCTCGTCGAGGACATGGGTCACAAGGCGCTGGCAGCCAAGCTTGACGATCCCGAGGCTTTCACCGAAGAGGAGCGCGCCGCGCAGACCGCCGAGGAGTTGCCGCGCGCGCCTGTGGTGACCGTGATGGGCCACGTCGATCACGGCAAGACCTCGCTGCTGGACTACATCCGCCGTGCCCGTGTGGCCGCGGGTGAGGCCGGTGGCATCACGCAGCACATTGGCGCTTACCACGTCGAGACGCCGCGCGGGATGATCACCTTCCTCGACACCCCAGGCCACGCCGCGTTCACGGCGATGCGCGCGCGCGGCGCCAAGGCCACCGACATCGTGATCCTGGTGGTGGCCGCCGACGACGGCGTGATGCCGCAGACGAAGGAGGCGATCTCGCACGCCAAGGCAGCGAAGGTGCCCATCGTCGTGGCGATGAACAAGATCGACAAGCCCGAGGCGAACGCCGAACGCCTGAAGAGCGAATTGGTGGCCGAGGAGGTCGTGCCGGAGGAGTTCGGCGGCGAGTCTCCCTTCGTCCCGGTCTCGGCCCGGACGGGCCAGGGCATCGACGACCTGCTCGAGCAGGTGCTGCTGCAGGCCGAGGTGCTGGAGCTGAAGGCCCCGACCGAGGCGGCCGCCAAGGGCCTGGTCATCGAAGCACGGCTGGACAAGGGCCGCGGCCCGGTGGCCACCGTGCTGGTGCAAAGCGGCACGCTCAAGCGCGGCGACGTCGTGCTCGCAGGCTCCAGCTATGGCCGCGTGCGCGCGATGCTCGACGAGGACGGCAAGCCCGCGCAGGAGGCTGGCCCCTCGATCCCGGTGGAGATCCAGGGCCTGACCGAGGTGCCGCTGGCCGGCGACGAGTTCATGGTGCTGGCCGACGAGCGGCGTGCGCGCGAGATCGCGACGTTCCGACAGGGCAAGTACCGTGAGGTGACGCTGAACAAGCGTCAGGCCGCCAAGCTGGAGAACATGTTCGAAGGCATGGGCGAAGGTCAGGCGCAGACGCTCGCGCTGATCGTCAAGGCCGACGTCCAGGGCTCGCAGGAGGCGCTGGCCCAATCGCTGGTCAAGCTCAGCACGCCCGAGGTCAAGGTGCAGATCGTGCACGCCGCCGTGGGTGGCATCACCGAGAGCGACGTCAACCTCGCGATCGCGTCGAAGGCGGTCATCATCGGCTTCAACACCCGGGCGGACGCGGGGTCGCGCAAACTCGCCGAGGGCAACGGCGTCGATATCCGCTACTACAACATCATCTACGACGCGGTCGATGAGGTGAAGGCGGCGATGGAGGGCATGCTGGCCCCCGAGCAGAAGGAAGAGGTCATCGGCATGGCCGAGATCCGCACCGTCTTCATCGCCTCCAAGATCGGCACGGTGGCCGGCTGCATGGTCACAGCGGGTACGGTCACGCGCAGCGCACGTTTCCGCTTGCTGCGCGACAACATCGTGGTCTACACCGGCGAGATCGAATCCCTGAAGCGGATGAAGGACGACGTGCGCGAGGTCAAGGAAGGCTTTGAGTGCGGCATCAAGCTGAAGAACGTCACCGACATCAAGGAAGGTGATCAGCTCGAGGTCTTCGAGGTCAAGGAGGTCGCGCGTACGCTGTAGCCGGCATCCCGGGGCGGGCGCGGCCGGCGTGACCCTGGTGGCCAGGGCAGCCGGCAGGTGCTGACGGCCCCGTCTGCAAGGCCCGGCCTTCCCCTTGGAGCCCCGCACCCGCGGGGCTCCTTGCTTGACGCTTTTGTCTATGAGGCACAAGAAAGCCATCCCCAACCGCAGCTTCCGCGTGGCCGATCAGATCCAGCGTGATCTGGCTGAATTGCTGCGCGAGTTGAAGGATCCGCGTGTGGGCATGGTCACGCTCAGCGGCGTGGACGTCACGCCCGACTACGCGCATGCACGAGTGCGTTTCTCGGTACTCGTGGGTGACCCGGTGGAGTGTGAGACTGCGCTGAACGAGGCCGCGGGCTGGCTGCGCAACGCCTTGTTCAAGCGTCTGAGCATTCACACGGTGCCCACGCTGCACTTCCAGTTCGATCGCACGACCGAGCGGGCAGCCGATCTGAACGCGCTGATCGCGCGCGCGGTCGCCTCGCGGGCGAAGGACGATTGAACTTGACCCCCAAGAAAACCTGGCGGCCGGTGCACGGCGTGCTGCTGCTCGACAAGCCTTTGGGCCTGTCGAGCCAGGACGCGCTGTGGCGCGCGCGGCGCCTGTTGCAGGCCGAGAAGGGGGGCCATACGGGCACCCTCGACCCGCTGGCCTCGGGGCTGCTGCCGCTGTGCTTCGGCGCGGCGACCAAGTTCGCTCAGGCCAGCCTGGAGGCCGACAAGGGCTACCTCGCCACGGTGCAGCTGGGTGTCACGCGCGTCGGTGGAGACCTGGAGGGCGAGGTGATCGAGCGCCGGCCTGTCACGGCTGACGCCAACGTGCTGGACGCGGCCCTGGAGCGCCTGCGCGGCGAGATCGAGCAGGTGCCGCCGATGCACTCGGCCCTGAAGCATCAGGGGCGGGCGCTGTACGAGTACGCGCGCGCCGGCATCGAGATCGAGCGTGCACCGCGCCGTGTGCGCATCCACCGTCTGGACCTGGTCGAGCGGCGCGGCGACGAACTCGTGCTCGACGTGCAGTGCAGCAAGGGTACCTATGTGCGCACGCTGGCCGAAGATCTGGGCCGTCTGCTCGGCTGTGGCGCGCACCTGAATGCGCTACGGCGTACCGCCAGCGGTGCCTTGCGCGTTGAACAGGCCGTGACGCTGCAGACGCTCGAGGCGCTGGAGCTGCCCGCGCGCTCAGCCTTGCTGCTGCCACCGGATGTGCTGCTGCGCGACTGGCCCGAGGTCCGGTTGCCCGAGGACGAGGCTGGCCGTTTTCTCACCGGCCTGCGCCGGCGCGTCGCTCTAGCCGACCGCGCCGCGGTGCGTGTCTACGGTCCACAGCCGCGCGCCTTTCTCGGCAGCGCCCATATCCACGCCGGCGAGCTGATTGCAGACCGCCTTCTCAGCCCCCCCGAGGTCCAGGCACTTGTGGCCGGACAGAGCGCCCCATGAACAAGCAGATCCGCAACATCGCGATCATCGCGCACGTCGACCACGGCAAGACCACGCTCGTGGACCAGTTGCTCCGCCAGAGCGGCACGTTCCGTGAGAACGAGAAGATCGCTGAGCGCGTGATGGACAGCAACGACCTCGAGCGCGAGCGCGGGATCACCATCCTGGCCAAGAACTGTGCCGTGTCCTGGCAGGGCACGCACATCAACATCGTCGACACCCCCGGTCACGCCGACTTCGGGGGTGAGGTCGAGCGCGTGCTGTCGATGGTCGATGGCGTGCTGCTGCTCGTCGATGCGGTCGAGGGCCCGATGCCGCAGACGCGCTTCGTCACGAAGAAGGCGCTCGCCCTCGGACTCAAGCCCATCGTTGTCGTCAACAAGGTCGACCGCCCCGGCTCGCGCATCGACTATGTCATCAACGCCACCTTCGACCTCTTCGACAAGCTCGGCGCCACCGAGGAGCAACTCGACTTCCCGGTCGTCTATGCCTCCGGCCTGAACGGCTGGGCGTCGTTGAAGGCCGGCGAGACCGGCACCGACCTCGCGCCCTTGTTCGAGACCGTGCTGCAGTACGTGCCTCCGCACGAGGGTGACGAGGATGCGCCGCTGCAGCTGCAGGTGTGCTCGCTCGACTACTCGAGCTACGTCGGCCGCATCGGCATCGGTCGCATCCACGAAGGTGTGCTGCGCCCGGGCATGGACGTGGCCGTCTGTGCGGGCACCGACGGCCCGATGCGCAAGGCGCGAATCAACCAGGTGCTGAAGTTCGAGGGCCTGGAGCGGCGCCAGGCCGACAGCGCCGGGCCGGGCGACATCGTGCTTGTCAACGGCATCGAGGACATCGGCATCGGCGAGACGATCACCAGCCTGGAAGATCCGCATCCGCTGCCGATGCTGACGATCGACGAACCGACGTTGACGATGAACTTCTGCGTCAACACCTCACCGCTGGCCGGACGCGAGGGCAAGTTCGTCACTAGTCGGCAGATCCGCGACCGCCTCGACCGCGAACTGCAGAGCAATGTCGCGCTGCGGGTGAGTGACACCGACGAGGACGGCATCTTCGAGGTCGCCGGCCGCGGCGAGCTGCACCTGACCATCCTGCTCGAGAACATGCGCCGCGAGGGCTACGAGCTGGCCGTTTCGCGCCCGAAGGTGGTGTTCCATGATGTCGACGGCGAGCGCCACGAGCCGATGGAGCTGCTCACCGTGGACGTCGAGGATGCGCATCAGGGCGGCGTGATGCAGGAACTCGGCCTGCGCAAGGGCGAGCTCGTCGACATGCAGCCCGACGGTCGCGGGCGTGTGCGTCTGGAGTACCGCATCCCGGCGCGCGGCCTGATCGGCTTCCAGGGTGAGTTCCTGAACCTGACGCGCGGCACCGGTCTGATGAGCCACATCTTCGATGGCTACGAGCCCTTCAAGGGTGAGATCGGCGGGCGCAAGAACGGCGTGCTGATCAGCCAGGAGGACGGCGAGATCGTGACCTACGCGCTGGGCAAGCTCGACGACCGCGGCCGGATGTTCGTCAAGCCCGGTGACCCGGTGTACGAGGGCATGATCGTGGGCATCCACAGCCGCGACAACGACCTGGTTGTCAACGCCGTGCGCACCAAGCAGTTGACCAACTTCCGCGTCAGCGGCAAGGAAGACGCGATCAAGATCACGCCGCCGATCCAGTTGACTCTGGAATACGCGGTAGAGTTCATCGACGACGACGAACTGGTCGAGATCACGCCCAAGAGCATCCGGGTGCGCAAGCGCTTCCTGAAGGAGCACGAGCGCAAACGGGCGGGCCGCGAAGCCGCCTGAGGCACAGCCCACCTGCGGGGTTGCGGCCGCGGCGGCCGGCCCCCAGCAGGAGACAGCCGTGCCGCCCCTCACCCCCGAATCCGCCTTGCTCCAGACTGCTGCCATCCCGGTGGCGGTTGCCAGCTGCGCGTGCTTCTCGGGCTTGCGTCATGTCAATCCCCAGGCCGCAGGCCCTGCCTGGTGGGCCGCTGCTTTGGGCGCCATGGCGCTCATGCTGGCCCTGTTGCCCTCCACCGTTGACGCCTCACCGCAGTGGGCCGGCCTGCATGCCATGCTGGCGCTGGGCGCCTTGCTGGCGGCGCTGGAGGGCGTTCTGCGCTTTCGCGGCTGGCCGGCCCAGCCCCGGCGCTGGTGGCTGGGGCTGGGCGCCCTGGTACTGGCGGGTGTGCTGGCCTGGCGTGGCGCGGCGGGCGGGGGCTGGCCCTTGCGGGTGCTCGACGCCGCGCACGCGTCCACGGCGCTCGCATTGGCGGTGGTCGGCGCTCGCGGTGCTTCCGGGGCTGACCGCGTCGGGTTGAGACTGGCCGCCGCCTTCGCCTTGCTGCTCGGCGTGGGCTGGGCGTGCCGGGCCTGGGCAGGAGGTGCCGCGGGGGTCGGCGCGTCGACGTGGTGGTTGTTGGCGCTGCTGCTGTTCTGCGCGGGTTGGCCCGCGTCGCTGCTGCTGGCCTGTTACGGCCGCGCGCACGCACGGGTGCGCGCCTTGGCGACCCAGGACCTGCTGACCTCGCTGTCCAACGGGCGCCACTTCGAGACCCGCCTGGCTGCATGCGCGGCCGAGGCCGGGCGCGGCGGGCGTGAGTTCGGTCTCGCGATGCTGAACCTGGACGGTGTGGCGCAGGTCAACACGCTGCTGGGCCGAGACGCCGGGGACGCGATGCTGACGGAGTTCGCCCGTCGCCTGCGGCGGGCTGTGCGCCACGATGATCTGGTTGCGCGCACGGGGGGGCACGAATTCGCGGCGGTCCTGTTCGGAGCCGCGGATTCCGTGGCGCTGCAGAGCACCGTGGACCGGCTCTCGGCCGGCCTTCAGGGCCCTCTTGCATGGCAGGGTCACGCGCTGCACTTGCGCAGCCGCATCGGCGCTGCCACCTGGGGCGAGGCCCAGGGCCGGCTGGATGACCTGCGCGCGCTGACCGATCGTCGCCTCAGTGCAGCATCGCCCGTGCCCGACGCCGGCCCGTGGGTCAGCCCGGCGCCGACTCCGCCTCGGCCACCAGGGCCAAGGTCGCGAGCCAGCGATCAGGGTTGAGGCTCATGCTGTCGATGCCCAGCGCGACCAGCTGGCGCGCGATGTCGGGGCGGTCTGACGGCGCCTGACCGCATATGCCGACGCGTCGCCCCTGTCGATGCGCGCCCTCGATAGCCAGACGGTACATGCGCAGCATCCCGGCATCGCCCTCGTCGAAGCTGTCGGCCACCAGGGCGCTGTCGCGGTCGACGCCCAGCGTGAGCTGGGTCAGGTCGTTGCTGCCGATCGAGAAAGCGTCGAAGCAGACGGCGAATTCGTCGGCGAGGATCACGTTGTTGGGGATCTCGCACATCATCACCACTTCCAGTTCAGGACCCTCGGCGCCGGCCCTTGGCGCCGATCCGCGCGCGAGACCGTTCTTGGCCATTGCCGCCAGAACTTCGCGCGCCTCCTGCAGGCGCCGGCAGAAAGGCACCATCACGGCCAGGTTGTGCAGCCCCATCTCGCCACGCACGCGCGCGAGGGCTGCGCACTCGAGCGCGAAGGCCTCGGCGTAGGTGGGGTGAACGTAGCGCGCCGCGCCGCGCAGGCCGATCATGGGGTTGTCCTCGTGGGGCTCGAAGTCAGCGCCGCCCAGCAGGCCCGCGTACTCGCTGGACTTGAAGTCCGACAGCCGTGCCACGACCGGGCGGGGCCAGAAGGCGGCGGCGATCGTGCCGACGCCTTCGGAGAGCTTCTCGACGAAGTAGGCAGCACCGCTGGGCCAGTGCCCGTTCTGCCACAGCGCCAGCACGCGCTGGCGTTGGTCGGCGTCGCTGATGCGCTCCGGGTACAGCAGCGCCATCGGGTGTGCGCCCACGTGTTCGCTGATCACGAACTCCATGCGCGCCAGCCCGACCCCGTCGCAGGGCAGCAGGGCCGTCTTCCAGGCCAGCGCGGGATTACCCAGGTTGACCATCAGCCGGGTCCGCGGTCGCGGCAACGCGCCCAAGGCGATGGTCTCGGTGCGGTGCGGGACTGCGCCGGCGTAGACGTGCGCGGTCTCGCCCTCGCAGCAGCTGACCGTGACTTCCTGCCCTGCTGCCAGCACGGCCAGCGCACCCGCGGCACCGACGACGGCGGGAATACCGAGCTCGCGCGCGACGATGGCAGCATGGCAGGTGCGTCCACCGCGCTCGGTGACGATGGCGCAGGCGCGCTTCATGACCGGTTCCCAGTCCGGTGTCGTCATCGGGGCGACCAGCACGTCCCCGGGCTGGAAATGCGGCAGAGCGAGTGGGCTGTCGATGATGCACACGCGCCCGGAGGCGACGCCCTCGCCGACCGCGCGACCGCTCAGCAGCGCACGGATCGGCTCAGATCGGGGCAGCATCACGTGGCGCACGAGCTCTTGCGCCGGCCGGCGCGAGATGACGGTCTCCGGGCGGGCCTGTACGACGTACAAGGGGCCGCCGGGGCCATCCTGCGCCCACTCGATGTCCATCGGCGTCCAGCAGCCCGCCAAGTCGCTGTAATGCCGCTCGATCTCGATCGCTGCGCCAGCCAGTTCCAGGACGGCTTCGTCGGGCAGGCAGGCGCGACGACGATCGACTTCCGGGACGGGCTCGCTATAGGGTGTGGCGGCGTACGCGGCCCCAGCCACCCGTGGCGCGCGGACCACGCGCGTCTGCTTGCCGCCCACGCGATGCTGAAGCACGCAACGCGCCCCGCCCTCGAAGGTGCGCTTGTGAACAAGGTACTCGTCAGGGTCGACTGCGCCCTGCACCAAACCCTCGCCCAAGCCCCAGGTGGCCTGCACCAGCACGACGTCCGGGTGTCCGGACTCGGTGTCGAGCGTGAAAGCCACGCCGCTGGTGGCCACGTCACTGCGGACCATCTTCATCACTGCGATTGCCAGGGCCACGCCGGCATGGGCGTAACCCCGCGCAGCCCGGTAGGCGATTGCGCGGTCGTTGTACAGCGAGGCTTGGCAGTGTCGGACGGCCTCCACCAGCGCGTTCTCGCCCTGCACGTCCAGAACGCTGTCGTGCTGGCCCGCGAAGCTGGCCCCAGGCAGATCTTCGGCGGTAGCCGAACTGCGCACGGCGACAGATACCGATTCACCGTGCGAACGGACCAGCGCGCGCCAGGCAGCCCGCAGCGCCTTCTCCACCCCGGCGGGCATCGGGGCCTGTCGCACCAGTGCGCGGGCGCGGGCGCCAGCCTGGGCCAGCGCCACGGGGTCGGTCACGTCGAGCGGGTCGAGCAGCCGGTCGAGCTCGCCCTGGATCCGTGCCTTGCCGACGGCCTCGCGGTAGGCTTCGGCGGTCAACGCAAAGCCGGGTGGAACACGCACGCCCATCGCTGCGCACGCTTGATGCAGTTCACCGATCGATGCTGCCTTGCCGCCCACCTGCGGCAGATCGCGCAGCGATACGTTCTGCAAAGGCCGGATGTAGCGCAGGTCGGGCTCGAGGTGGGCGTTGACTTCTGACACGCCCCGATCGTGCGGGACACCCACATCCCTGAGCTTGATCGTTCGCATCCGGTCGCGTGCGATCATGCGTGCCACCTGTGCGGGCGCTTGCGTTTGCACGCCCGGTGACGGTTTCTACCACTGCCAGGAGTCACTCATGAGCACTCCCAAGGGCCGGGCATCGCCCGTCCCGGCCTCCCGCGGGGGCGCACGAAAGCCTGGGGCGGCCCGGCGTCTTCTCGAGAGCAGCCATGAAATCGGGGCGGTCCGGCGGCTGGTTGACGACGCCGCCGACTACCGCCGCCCCGAGGTCCGCAGGCTGCGCTGTGATCTGGCGTTGGCGCTGCGCGCCGCCGCGCATCACGGGCTGGCCGAGGGCGTGTGCAACCACTTCAGCGCCGAACTGCCGGACGGCTCGGCGCGCTTCCTGCTGAACCCGCGCGGCCTGTTGTGGAGCGAGGTGGGCGCCGACGACATCGTCCTCGTCGATGCCCAGGGCCGGCACCTGGCTGGCCGGCATGCAGTCGAGCCGACCGCAATGTTCATCCACGCCGCCGTGCACCGCCTGGCGCGCAAGGCGGTCGTCATGCACACGCACATGCCCTGCGCCACAGCACTGGCGCTGACGGCCGACCGCATGCTCGACACGACGCTGTCCCAGAACGCGATGCGCTTCCATGGCCGCGTCCGTGCCGACACGCACTACAACGGCTTGGCGCTATCTGCCGAGGAAGGCGAGCGCATTGCCGGCGCGATGCACGGCGCCGACATCATCTTTCTCGCCAACCACGGCGTGCTCGTCTGCGGCGCCCGCATCGACCACGCCTACGACGACCTGTACTACCTAGAACGGGCTTGCCAGGCGCAGTGCCTCGCGCTGTCCAGCGGCAGGCCGCTGGCGCCTGCGCGGGCTGATGTGGCCGCGCGCGTGGCGGCGCAGGCCGAAGGCGAACGCCTGCAGTCCGAACTGTTCTTCGCCGCGCTGCGGCGCACGCTGTAGCCGGGGTTCACGGACCTGTGGCGGCAGCCGCTTCCAGCGGCAGGTCGATGCTGAGCCGGCTGCCGTGCCCTGGGGTGCTGCGAAAGTCTGCATGCCCGCCCATCGACTGCGCGAGCCCGCGGCACAGCACAAGGCGCAGGCCGTCCAGTCCGGCTTCGGAGGGCGACGGCGGGGTGCCGGTGTCCCAGGCCACTGCCAGATCGTCCAGCTTCTGCTGGGGCCAGCCCTCGCTGGAGTCGATGAGGTCGATGCGCAGGCCGCCCGGTGTCCTCATGGCCTTCAACTCGATGCGACCGTGCCGCGTGACCGCCACGGAAAGCCCCAGCAGATGTCCCAGCAGGCTGGCGATGCGGGCCGAGTCGCCTTCGGCCATTCCCAGAGTGGCCGGGTACTTGTAGAGGCTGAACTGGACGCTGTGCCCCGCGGCCTTGCGGGCCGGCAGGGCGGCCAGCGCATCCAGCAGTTCGTCGATGGAGAACGTGTCGCTTCGGCCGGCGTGGCGCGCCTGTGTCAGGTGGGCGAAGTCGGCCACGGTGCGGATCCACGTGTGGATGTCCTCGGCCAGCGCCTGCGCCCGTCCCAGCGCATCGGCGTCGCGCCGTGAGGGGTCGCGGGATTCCGACGCCGATTTCAACGCCGCGATCTCCCAGTTCAGGTCCTCGACGGCGCGCGCGATCGGATCGTCGGCCCCCGGCAACCAGTGCACGGGCGAGGCCGAGGCATCCGCGTCGGTGGCCACAGGCGCCAGACCGCTTGCGCTGGCAGCCTGCCGCTCCCTTAGACGCTGCAGCGCAAACCCGCCTGCCAGCATCAGCGCGACCGCGCCTGTCAGTGGGATGATCAGGCTCCACGCCTGCTTGGAGGCGACCTGGTCCAGGAAGGCGATGGAGCCGGTGCGGTCGGAGTAGATCTCGAGCACGGCGTCGATCCGATCACCGACGTGCACGGGGACGTAGGTCGACACCAGGTCGCGCTGGTGGAGTTCCGCGTCGAACGCGCTGACACTGCCGCGGTGGATGAGTTCGCTGGCGACCTGACCACGCGCCGAGGCCAGGAATCCCGGGTTGCGCGACTTGTTCTCGCCGATCTGGGCGCGATCCGATGAATAGACGGTGGTGCCGTCGAGGTCGTAGATCTTGACCTTCAGCACGTCCGTGGCCCGGCTGAACCGGCGCACCATCTCTTCGATTTCCGGCACGCGGGGATTGGCGCGCGCCGCCTCGGGGCCGCTGCCTGCGGCAGGCAGCAGCGGGCGCACGCGGTCCCAGCTCTCGTTCACGAACACTCGGGTCAGGGTCTTGTTCGTTTCCTCGGTGGACTGCTGCACGACCATGCGCAGGTCGCGGACCAGGACATGCCAATGCAGGGCCAGCACGGCCGCCAGCAGCGCCGCCGTGGCTGCCGAGAACCACCACAGCGGGTGGCGGGCCAGGGTGTCCTTCCAGGATTCGAGATTCATGACACGAAGCAAGGCTGGGCTCGGTGGCGACCGGGACTGCGCGGGCGCGGGCCCATGCGGTGAGCGCCGAGCCGGTCAGTCCGGGTGGGAGATGAAGATTTCATGAAAGCGCGCGCTGTGGTTCAGCAGCAGGTCGGTCAGCCGTGGATCGAAATGGCTGCCGCGCAGGGACCGCAATTCCTTGACTACCGCCTCCATCGGCCAGGGCTCCTTGTAGGAGCGGCGCGCGAGCAGCGCATCGAAGACGTCCACCAGGGCGACGATGCGTCCGCTCATGGGAATCTGCTCGCCCGCCAGCCCCCGCGGGTAGCCGCTGCCGTCCCACCGCTCGTGGTGGGTGCGCGCGATCTCCGCGCCGGCCCGCAGCACCGCCAGGCTCGGGTGCCACAGCAACGCGTGCCCGAGCTGGGCGTGCTGCTTCATCAGCTCCCACTCCTCGCCGTCCAGCCGGCCGGGCTTGTTCAGGATGCGGTCGGGTATCGACACCTTGCCGATGTCGTGCAACGGCGCCGCAGCCTCCAGGAGCGCGGTCTGCGCCTCGTCCATGCCGCAGAGCCGGCCGAGCTCGGCGGCGTACTTCGCGATCCGCCGGATGTGCGCGCCCGTTTCCTTGCTGCGGCTCTCGACCGCGCCGCACAAGCGGTGGAGCACCTCGGTCTGGGCGTCGATCACCTCCTGCTGCAGCAGGATGCTGCTGAGGAGGCCGCTGCGCTGGCCCAGGAACAGCCGCAGGATCTTCAGCGCGTCGGCAGGCACGTTGCCCAGGTCAGCGATCCAGAAGTGAAAGGACTCGCGCGGATGCGCTTCGTGGCTCAGGAGCAACCCGCCCGCGGTGGGCCGCGTCGCCTGCACCGCTGTACCCGGCGCGAAGCATTCGCCGCAGATGGTCTGAGCGAGGCGCCGTGCGGGCTCTGCGGCGTGGCCGTCCGCGAACCGCCCGAACCCACCGACGGCCCGCAGCCCGGCGGTCCCGTGCTGCAGCACCAGCCCGTGCGCCCTGTCCTGGCCGAGTGCGAAGCTCATGATGCGGCCCGCCTGAGCCACGAGCGCGTCGAGATGATCGGCCCATCCACCGGCGCCTGCGGCGAGGGCCGGCGCCTCGATGATCTGCTGCAAGCCCTCCTGGAAGTGCAGTCTTGCCAGCAGGTTGCGATAGCTTCGCAGAGAGGTCAGCACCGCCGTGGCCAGGCGGTCGGCGGTGAGCTCGGTCTTTTCCTTGTAGTCGTCGATCTCGAGGTAGCGCACGACGTCGCGCTCCGGGGCGGCGCCGGGGTTGCCAGTGCGCAGGATCAAGCGTGTCCTGTCGTTGCGCAGTTCCTCGCGCACGTACTTCACCAGGTCCAGGCCTGCGTGCTCGGTCTCCATCACGACGTCGACGAAGGCCAGGGCGATGTCGCTGTGCTGCTCGAACAACGCGCGCGCCTCACGCGCGGATCGCGCCGTCAGGATGTTCAGCGGGCGGTCCTCGAAGGTCAGGTCCTCCAGCACCATGCGGGAGACTTCGAGCACGTCTTCCTCGTCATCGACGAGCAGGACTTTCCAGGGAAGGGCGTCGGTCATCGTGTTCGCGCGCTCAGGCGTCCGGCGTGCCGGGCAGGTCGATATGGAACACGGTCCCCATACCTAGGCGGGACTCCATGGTGATCCGGCCACCGAGCACCTGTTCGACAGCGCGTCGGCTGGAGAACAGCCCCAGTCCCGAGCCGCCCGTCCCCCGGCGGGTCGTGAAGAAGGGGGTGAAGGCTTTGGTGACGGCTTCTTCGCTCATGCCCACTCCATTGTCGACGCAGCTGATACGCACCCCGGCCGGCGTGCGGACGACGTCGATGCGCACGCGGCGCTCCTCGCGGCCCTCGAAGGCGTGGATCGAGGCATTGACCAGCAGGTTGGTCAGCGCCCGTCCGAGGGACCCTGGCTCGGTTCGCAGCACCAGCGGCGCCGGGCAGTTCACCTGCACCTCGCAGCGCGCGCGCTTCATCAGCGGCGAAACCGAAACCAGCAGCGTGTCAAGGAATGACTTCAAGTCCACCGCGCGCCATTCTTCGCGCGTGGCGTCGCCCGTGGTCTGCTTGAAGCTGCGCACCAGCACGGCGGCCTTGTTCAGGTTGTTGCGCACCAGTGCCAGCGAGCGCTCCGCTTGGCTGAAGAAGCGCTCCAGTTTGTCCTGGGCCGGCGGCGCCGTGGCGGCCTCCGCGGCCATGCGCCGGGCACTGTCTTCCAGCAGTGAGGACGCGGTGATCGCCACGCCGATCGGGGTGTTCAGGTCGTGCGCGATCCCTGCGATGGTCAAGCCCAGGCTCTCGAGCTTCAGGGACTCGTGCAGTTCACCCGCCAGGCGCTGGCGCTCCTCGTCGGCACGGCGGATGTCGGAGATGTCGGAGATGCAGGCGACGTAGTGCTGCAGCCGGCCCTCGGCGCCCAGACTCGGGAACATCACGATGCGCGTCCACAGGGGCGTGCCGTCGCGGCGGTGGATCACCAGCTCGAGTTCGCAGGTGCGTCCCTCGGCGATGGCCGAGTCGACCTGGGCAATGGCCTCGTCGCGGGTCCGCGGTCCCTGCAGCAGGCGCAGGCCGCAGCCGATGAGCTCGTCGGCGAGATAGCCCGTCTGGCTGCAAAGGGCCTGGTTCACGTAGGTGAAGCGCAGGCCGGGCGCGCCTGGTTCCGCGATCAGGATGCCGAACGGGGCCCTGTCCAGGACCGTGGTCTTGGTGCGCAGCTCGGCGATCGTCTGTGACAGGGTCTGCCCACGGTGCTCCAGCTCGGCGCGCGAGATCTCGAGCTCGTCGTTGATGCGGCGCAGCCGCGCGTTGTTGGAGCGGGATTCCAGCACCGCGAGCAGCCCGGAGCCGAGAAAGAGCACCATGTACAGCGCCAGCAGGCTGCTCTGGCCGGCCTGGTCCACGATCGCCAGATCGACGCTGACGTCCTGTATGCCCCGCACGTCACCCACCTTCCAACTGCGCACTGGTGAGTCTGGGTGGGCGTTGTGGCAGGTCACGCAGTCGGCTTCCATCGTGACCGGGACGGCCAGCCGCAAGCGGCGCACACCTTGGTCCTGCTCGACCCGCGAGTATTCCCGGGACGCCGCTCCTTGGCGGAACTCGCGCAGCGCCTGCGCCTGGAAGTCGCTGAGCGGCGGCCGCGCACGGTTGCGGAAGGGGGTGTCGGAGACGAAGGAGAACTGCAGGCTCTTGTCCACCGACTCCAGCCGCATCTTCTCGCCGAGCTCGATCGACAAGGTGGCAGGGATCGGCACGCCGCCTGGAGTGTCGCGGTAGCGTTCGGTGACCGCAACATGGCCGGCGCCTTGCAGCAAGCGGCTGGTGACATTGGCGGCGTAGTACGAGCGCGCGATCGAGATCACCGCGCTGAAGGCCCGGGCATCCTTCAAGGCCTCGGTTTCGGCGTGTCGCAGCAGCGCCGCGTACATGACCGCGGGGCCTGCCAGCAGCGCCAGCACGAACACGGACAGCGCAGGCGTGATGCCGGCGCGCCGGGCCGCCCGCCACAGCGCATGCGCCTTGCCGCGTCCGGCGGGCACGGGTGCAGGTTCGCGGGTCCTTCCAGAACGGCGCATGTGGTCAGGGTAGCATTCTGGCGCCCGGCCCATGCCGGGAAAAGCGGCCCCTGAACACCCTGCGCTTCATCGAGCCAGGCACCATTTCCCACGATGATCCAGAGCACCGAATCCCGGAATGCGCGGCCTGGTCCGCCGACGGCTCGACACGCCTGGCGCCTGTGCGTGGCGCCGATGATGGATTGGACCGATCGTCACTGCCGCTTCTTCCACCGCTTGATCACACAGCGAGCGCGCCTGTACACCGAGATGGTGACCACGGGCGCCCTGTTGCATGGCGATGTGCCGCGCCACCTGGACTTCGACCCGGCAGAGCATCCGCTGGCCTTGCAACTCGGCGGCAGCGAGCCCGATGATCTGGCGCGCTGCGCCCGGCTCGCGGCGCGCTGGGGCTACGACGAGATCAACCTGAATTGCGGCTGTCCCAGCGAACGTGTGCAGCGCGGGGCCTTCGGCGCGTGCCTGATGGTCGAGCCCGCCCTCGTGGCCGACTGCGTAGCGGCGATGCGCGATGTGGTGGATCTACCGGTGACGGTCAAGCACCGCATCGGCGTGGATCGTGTGGAGAGCTACGACTTCGTGCGCGATTTCGTCGGCACCGTGGCCGAACGCGGCGGCTGTCAGGTCTTCGTCGTTCACGCCCGCAATGCCTGGCTCCAGGGGCTGAGTCCGAAGGAAAACCGCGAGATCCCGCCGCTTCGCCACGGGTTCGTGCACCGGCTGGCGCTCGACTTCCCGGACCTGGTCTTCGTCGTCAACGGCGGCATTGCGCAGCCTCAGCAGGTGGCCGAGCAGCTGGCGCACGTCGATGGGGTCATGGTCGGTCGCGAGGCTTACCACAACCCGTGGTCGATGGCGCAGTGGGATGCCGACTTCCTGAACGTCGCGGAGGTGGCTTTGCGCACGCGCGCGCAAGTCGAAGAGGCCATGGTGGCCTACATGGAACGCGAGCAAAAGGCCCGCGGCACGCCCTGGCGCCAGATCGCGCGCCACATGCTCGGCCTGTGGAACGGCATGCCAGGCGCGCGCCGCTGGCGCCAGGTCTGGAGCGACCACAGGCACGCGGCGCTGCCTGCGCGCGAGGTCTGGGCGATCGCGCACCAAGTCGTCGGCGCAGGCGGCACGCCCGGCCCGATGCCGGCCTGACCCCACGCCGCAGGCGCGCCTCAGGTCTCAGCCTCTCAGACCGGCTGACCCCTGGGGGCGGACTTGGACAGCTCGTGAAAGACGAGCGCGCCCAGCACGGCGCAGCCCCCGAGCAGGGTCGCCGCGCCGGGACGTTCACCGCCGAAGCCCCAGGTCAGGAGGATGCCGAAGACGATTTCGAGGAGGATCAGCAGCGAGGTTTGTGTGGCGCTGAGGTGGCGCGCCGCACGCATCGCGAGAACGCAGGGGATGCCGAGTTGGACCACGCCCAGCAGGGCGAGCAGACCCAGGTCATGCGTGCTGATGCCCAGCGGCCAGGCCAGTGGCAGCACGCACAGGGCCGAGATCGTGCCACCGATCATGACAGCCATCGAAAGATCCGGGCCGCGGCCCGCGCGCTGCACCACGACCCAGTTCACCGCCGCGGCCAGCGGGATGCCCAGTGCGACCAGCACGCCCAGCGCGTGACGCCCGTCGAGCCCTGACACGTCGAAGACGTACATCGCGCAGATGCCCAGCGCGGCGACGACGATCGCCGCCCAGGTGCGCGCGTCCACCGGTACGCGCAGCACCGCCCCGGCCAGCAGTGCCGTGAAGATGGGCGCCAGGCTCTGGGTGATGAGCACATTGGCCACCAGGGTGAGCGACAGCGCGATCGTGAAGCAGGTGAACATGACGGCCCACATCGCACCGCTGATCCACACCGTCGCGCCGGCGGTGACCAGCGTGCGCAAGGCGCGGCCGCGTCCCTCCAACAGCATCCAGACGGCCACGGTCAGTGCCGCGAACAGGCTGCGCCAGAAGGTCGTCTCCAGGCCCTCGGCCGTCTCGAAGTGCCGGCTCACGACGCCGCCGATGCTCCACAGCATCGTGCAGAAGATCATCAGGGCGACGGCTTGCAGGTGGGTCATGGTCTGGGCAGGGGTTGCGATGGGGTCGCTGGCATGCCGACGCCGCACAATATCCGGATGGTATCCGCCGTCGCCGCCGTCCCCCGTCTGCGCTTAGCCTTCTTGCTCGTGCCGCGCTTCACGCTGACGGCATTTGCGGGCTTCGTCGACGCTTTGCGCCTGGCGGCTGATGACGGTGACCGCAGCCGCCAGCGCCTCATCCGTTGGGACGTCCTCGGCGCTGAACCGGTACTGTCGAGTTGTGGTGTGGCCGTCGTGCCCACCGCGCCGCTGGCCCAGCCGCAGGCCTGGGATTGTGTGGTCGTCGTTGGCGGCCTTCTGCACGGTGGCCAGCGTGTGCCACCGGCGGTCGGTGCCTTCCTGAAAGAGGCCGCCGCGCTGGGTCGGCGTCTGGTGGGCCTGTGCACCGGATCCTTCGTGCTTGCCCGTGCCGGGCTGCTGCAGGGCCACCTTGCCTGTGTGAGCTGGTTCCATCGCGAGGACTTCGAGGCCGAGTTTCCCGGCCACCACGTGGTCTCGAATCGCATGTTCGTCGTCGACCGCGAGCGCCTGACCTGCGCCGGCGGCACCAGCGTCGTGCACCTGGCCGCGCACCTGATCGAGCAGGCGCTGGACCGCGCCAGCGCGACGAAGGCGCTGCGCATCATGATCGAGGACCAGCCGCTGCCTGCCACCGCGCTGCAGCCCGAGGAGGTGTTGACCGAGCGCTCGACCGATCCGCTGGTGCGCAAGGCGATGCTGATGCTCGAGCAGCGCTTGCACGAACCGCTGCCGGTGGAGAACCTGTGCGTTCAGCTCGGCCTGGGCCGCCGCCAGCTCGAGCGCCGCTTCCAGCGTGACGTCGGCCTGAGCCCGGCGGGCTACCGCCTGCGCCTGCGTTTGGAGCGCGCGCGCTGGCTGCTCGTCAACAGCGACCTCGAGGTGGCCACGGTCAGCCTGGAGTGCGGCTTCCAGGACGCCGCGCACTTTGCGCGCGCGGTGCGGCTGGCTTTCGGGCACAGCCCGCGGCAGTTGCGGGCCGAGGGCCGGGCCGCCTGAGCGGCGGCGCGGTCGGGCACGACGTTCGGCAAGGTTCGCACCCACACGCGGGCCTGTCGCCCGAGCACCGCACGGGCCGGCCCCAGCGGGTCCACCCCCGCGACGAGCGCGGAACGCGAGAACTGCCTCAGCGGGACGCAGGGGCCAGCGCGTCCCGGAACACCTGCCAGAACGCGCGGTCCTGTCGGTACTGCTCGGCGTCGATCTGGCCCCTGAAGCGTTCCAGCGTTTCCAGTCGCGCGGCCGCGTGCTGCGCGTAGTCGAACCCGGAAGACGCCCTAGGGCTCACGTAGTCCGCTTCCCCGGGGAGGACCACGCGGACCAACTCGCCACGGGAGCCGTAGCGCAGGTCGGGCTCGAGGATCATGCTGAGCATCCGGTAAAGCTTGTCCTGTTCGGACAGCCCTTTCGTGGCGGCGTCCCAGGCGGCGCAGACCACGGGCGGCGTGCGGCTGTCGGGGAAGGAGCCGCCCCGGGCGCGCCCGACCTCCGTCACGCCGTTGCCGTCGTGATCGATGGCCGCACCGGGCGGTATCAAGAGGTTCATCGCGGCTTCGCGCGAGAGCGAGGCTGGGTCGATGGGATCGGCCAGGTTCGCCACCTGCTGCAAGGTGGCCAGGTCTTCGCGCGGGAGCGTGCGCACGTAGGCCTCGGGGACGGCGTAGGCGTCGGACTGCACGGCCTGCTGCAGGATGCGGCCATAGTCCGCGCGCAGGTCGGCGAGGCCCTTGCCGGGCCGCATGCTGGGGTTGCCGCGCAGTTCGAAGCTGTAGGAGCCCGGGTGCGCCTGGAGCCAGGACTCCCAACTCGCCACGGCGCGTTGCGCATCGACCGGCCCTGCGGGTTGGCGGGCCGACATCCAGCCCTCGTGACCCGCCTGTGCCAGCAGGGCGGAGAACACGCTGCGGACCTCATCGGTGGCCTGCCGGGCGTCGGTGGGGCTCCGACGCGCTTCCTCCGTTCCCTTGGGGCCCTGGGCTGTGGCTGCCGAACCGATCGCTGTTCCGTTCATCATCGTCTTCGTTGATGCCGTGCGGAGATCGGAACATCTTGAGGGCTCGCGGGCGATTCGATGGGGCCGAGGTGAGGGAGGGCACCGGCGCTTTTCCTGCGTTGCCGCGGCGTGTCTTGGCGCTGCAGGAGCGCTTTCTGCGGGGGCTGAGGCAGCGCCGGAGCGAGCGCCAGACCCATGCTCTTGGCGCAAAGCGCATGAGAAATGTCGGAAAAGTGCAAGCGTATCCGCCCCGTGACCCGGATGATGCGCGCACTCACCGAGGTGCTCTGCGCCGCCGGTCCGTCGAAACTTCTGCCTCGCCACGGCTCGTCCACCATGAATCTGCAAGACCCCCCGGCCCTGACCGCCGCCGACCCCGAGCTCTGGTCCGCCATCGCCGACGAGAACCGGCGCCAGGAGGACCACATCGAGCTCATCGCGAGCGAGAACTACGCCTCGCGCGCCGTGATGGCGGCACAGGGCAGCCAGCTCACCAACAAGTACGCCGAGGGCTACCCGGGCCGGCGCTACTACGGCGGCTGCGAGCACGTGGACCGCGTCGAGCAGCTCGCGCTGGACCGTGTGCGGCGCCTGTTCGGAGCCGACGCCCACGGCTGGGCCGCCAACGTGCAGGCGCACTCGGGGGCGCAGGCCAACGCGGCGGTCTTCCTGGCCTTCCTGAAGCCGGGCGACACCTTCATGGGCATGAACCTGGCCGAGGGCGGGCACCTGTCGCACGGCATGGCGCTCAACATGAGCGGCAAGTGGTTCAAGCCCGTCAGCTACGGCCTGGACGCGCGCGAGGAGATCGACTACGCCGCCATGGAGCGCACCGCGCGCGAGACCCGACCCAAGCTCATCATCGCCGGCGCCTCGGCCTACAGCCTGCGCATCGACTTCGAGCGCTTCGGCTGCATCGCGCGCGAGGTCGGCGCGCTGCTGATGGTGGACATGGCGCACTATGCCGGGCTGATCGCCGCGGGGGTCTACCCGAGCCCGATCCCGCACGCCGACATCGTCACGAGCACCACGCACAAGAGCCTGCGCGGCCCGCGCGGCGGCATCATCCTGATGCGCCCGGAGCACGAGAAGGCGATCAACAGCGCCATCTTCCCGGGCACCCAGGGCGGGCCGCTGATGCACGTGATCGCGGCCAAGGCGGCAGCCTTCGGCGAGGCGCTGCTGCCCTCGTTCAAGACCTACCAGCAGCAGGTGCTGGTGAACGCGCGCGTGCTGGCCGAAACGCTGGTCGAGCGCGGGCTGCGCATCGTCTCGGGCCGCACCGAGAGCCACGTGATGCTGGTGGACCTGCGCCCCAAGGGCCTCACCGGCAAGGCGGCCGAGGCGCTGCTGGGCAGCGCCCACATCACGGTGAACAAGAACGCGATCCCGAACGACCCGGAGAAGCCCATGGTCACCAGCGGCATCCGCCTGGGCAGCCCGGCGATGACCACGCGTGGCTTCGGCGAGGCCGAGTCACGCCAGGTGGGCCACCTGATCGCTGACCTGCTGGACGCGCCGGCGGACGCGGCGCGCCTGGCCGACGTCAAGGCGAGGGTGGGGGCGCTGACGGCGCGCTTCTCGGTGTACCGCTGACACCGGCCCACGCACACGGCCGAAAGCGGCGTGCGGGGGGGGGGGCACTGGGCAGAGTGGCGCGGATGACGACGCCTTTATCTTTTTGGTTGACGCACGATGGCAAGTTCTGGCGTCTTTTCACACCGATGATCTGAACGTCATGGCCGTCTCCGTCTTCGACCTCTTCAAGATCGGCATCGGGCCGAGCAGTTCGCACACCGTGGGCCCGATGCGGGCCGCCCGGATGTTCACGCTGCGGCTGGCTGCCGACGCGGTGCTGGAGCGTACCGCGCGGGTGAAGTGCGAGCTCTTCGGCTCGCTCGGCGCCACCGGCAAGGGCCACGGCAGCGACAAGGCCGTGTTGCTCGGGCTGGCCGGGCACGAGCCCGACACGGTGGACGTGGAGGCGGTGCCGGCGCTGCTGGAGGCCATCCGCGCCGCGCGGCAGCTGGTGCTGGGCGGCGGCGCGGCGGGCGCGGCCATCGCCTTCGACGAGGCGCGTGACCTCGTCTTCCACCGCCGCCAGAGCCTGCCCTTCCACGCCAACGGCATGCGGCTGAGCGCCTTCGACGCCGCTGGCGCCGAGCTGGCGGCGCGCGCCTACTATTCAGTGGGTGGCGGCTTCGTCGTCAGCGACGAGGTCGCGGCCGACGGCGCGCGGCAGAAGGTGGTGGCGCCCGACGCCACCGTGCTGCCGCTGCCCTTCTGCTCCGGGGCCGAGCTGCTGGCGGTGACGCAGTCGCAGGGCTGCTCGATCGCCGAGGTGATGCGCCGCAACGAGCGCCACTGGCGCAGCGACGCCGAGATCGACGCCGGGCTGCTGAAGATCTGGGCCGTGATGCAGGCCTGCGTGGCGCGGGGCTGCCGCACCGAGGGCGTGCTGCCCGGCGGCTTCAAGGTGAGGCGGCGAGCCGCTGCGCTGTATCGCGACCTCACCTCCAACCCGGAGGCGGCGCTGAAGGATCCTCTCCAGGTCATCGACTGGGTCAACCTCTACGCGCTGGCCGTCAACGAGGAGAACGCCGCCGGCGGCCGCGTGGTGACGGCGCCGACCAACGGCGCGGCCGGCATCGTGCCGGCGGTCCTGCACTACTACGCGCGTTTCGTGCCGGGCGCACACGACCGCGGGGTGGTCGACTTCCTGCTCACCGCTGCCGCGATCGGCATTCTCTACAAGGAGAACGCCAGCATCAGCGGCGCCGAGGTCGGCTGCCAGGGCGAGGTGGGCGTGGCCTGCTCGATGGCCGCCGGCGCGCTGTGCGCCGTGATGGGCGGCACGCCCGAACAGGTGGAGAACGCCGCCGAGATCGGCATGGAGCACCACCTCGGCCTGACCTGCGACCCCGTGGGCGGGCTGGTGCAGATCCCGTGCATCGAGCGCAATGCCATCGCCGCGGTCAAGGCGATCAATGCCGCGCGCATGGCGCTGCGCGGCGACGGCACCCACCACGTCAGCCTCGACAAGGTCATCAAGACCATGCGCGAGACCGGCGCGGACATGCTGACCAAGTACAAGGAGACGGCCCGCGGCGGGCTGGCCGTCAACATCGTCGAGTGCTGAAGGAGGCACGGATGCAGAAGTTCTCGATCTGGTCGCTGCTGCGCAACGCCGGCGGCTACCACGAAGGCTGGCAGCGCCAGTGGCGCGCGCCCGAGCCCAAGCGCGAGTACGACGCGGTCGTCGTCGGCGGCGGCGGCCACGGCCTGGCCACAGCCTACTACCTGGCCAAGGAACACGGCCTGCGCAACATCGCCGTGGTCGAGCGCGGCTGGCTGGGCGGCGGCAACACCGCGCGCAACACCACCATCGTGCGCAGCAACTACCTCTGGGACGAGGCCACGCACCTGTACGAGAAATCGATGAAGCTGTGGGAGGGCCTGAGCCAGGACCTCAACTACAACGTCATGTTCAGCCAGCGCGGGGTGATGAACCTCGGGCACACGCTGCAGGACATGCGCGACATCGAGCGCCGCGTCACCGCCAACCGCCTGAACGGCGTGGACGCCGAGGTGCTGAGCCCGCAGCAGATCCAGGCCATGCTGCCCTTCATCAACCTGAACACCCGCTACCCGGTGCTCGGCGCCTCGTTCCAGCGCCGCGCCGGCGTGGCGCGGCACGACGCCGTGGCCTGGGGCTTCGCGCGCGCGGCCGACGCCCTGGGCGTGGACATCCTGCAGAACTGCGAGGTCACCGGCATCCGGCGCGAGGGCGGGGCGGTGGTCGGGCTCGACACGGCACGGGGCCCCATCAGGACGAGGAAGGTGGCCATCGTCGCGGCCGGGCACTCCAGCGTGCTCGCCTCGCTTGCGGGCTTGCGCCTGCCGCTGGAGAGCCACCCGCTCCAGGCGCTGGTGAGCGAGCCCATGAAGCCCATCTTCCCGACCGTGGTGATGAGCAACGCCATCCACGCCTACATCAGCCAGAGCGACAAGGGCGACCTCGTCATCGGCGCCGGCATCGACCATTACACCGGTTACGGGCAGCGCGGCAGCTTCCCGATCATCGAGGGCACGCTGCAGGCCATCGTCGAGCTCTTCCCGCTGTTCTCGCGCGTGCGCATGAATCGGCAGTGGGGCGGCATCGTCGATGTCTCGCCCGACGCCTGCCCGATCATCGGCCTGACGCCGGTCAAGGGCCTGTACATCAACTGCGGTTGGGGCACCGGCGGCTTCAAGGCCACGCCGGGCTCGGGCTGGGTGATGGCGCACACCGTGGCGCAGGACCGCCCGCACGCGCTGAACGAGGCCTTCAGCCTCGACCGCTTCTACAACGGCCACCTGATCGACGAGCACGGCGCCGCCGCCGTGGCGCACTGAACGGGGAAAGGCAGGACGACATGCTGATCATCGAATGTCCCTGGTGCGGCCCGCGGGCCGAGAGCGAGTTCGCCTACGGCGGGGAGGGCGGCATCGCCCGGCCCCTGGCCACCGAGTCCATGAGCGACGAGCAGTGGGGCGACTACGTCTTCATGCGCAAGAACCCCAAGGGCCTGCACCTCGAGCAGTGGCGCCACGCCAGCGGCTGCGGCAAGTGGTTCAACGCGCTGCGCGACACCGTGAGCTACCGCTTCCACGGCACCTGGAAGATCGGCGCCGAGCCGCCGGCGGCGTTCGCCCGGCTGGGCGCCCCAGAGGCCGGCCCGGTCGGCCCGGCCGGCTCCGCCGCCACACCGGCTCCATCGGCTGCCACCACCACCGCCGCCGGAGCCGCACGATGAGCGCCGCACCCGCATCCCGCCGCCTGCCGCAGGGCGGCCGCATCGACCGCAGCCGCCCGCTGAACTTCAGCTTCAACGGCTGCGCCTACACCGGCTACGAGGGCGACACGCTCGCCTCGGCCCTGCTGGCCGCCGGGCAGAGCCTGGTGGCGCGCAGCTGGAAGTACCACCGCCCGCGCGGCATCCTGGCCGCCGGCGTGGAGGAGCCCAACGCGCTGGTGCAGCTCTTCGAGGGCGAGCGCACCGTGCCCAACGTGCGCATGACCGAGGCGACGCTGGTCGAGGGCCTGGCCGCGCGCAGCATCCATGCCAGCCCCAGCGTCGAGTTCGACATCGGCGCGGTCAACAACTGGTTCTCGCGCCTGATCCCGGCGGGCTTCTACTACAAGACCTTCATGGCCTCGCAGGCGGCCTGGCACTTCTTCGAGAAGCGCATCCGCGCCGTCAGCGGCCTGGGCCACTCGCCGGAGGTGCCCGACCCCGACCGCTACGACAAGCAATTCGCGCACGCCGACGTGCTGGTGGTGGGTGCGGGCGTCGCCGGCCTGGCCGCGGCGCGCGCGGCGGCCCGTGCCGGCGCGCGCGTGATCCTGTGCGACGAGCAGGCCGAGCCTGGCGGCTGGCTGCTCTCGAGCGACGAGACCGTGGACGGCTGGCCGGCGGCCAAGTGGGCCGAGCTGACGGCGCGCGAACTGGCCGCGCTGCCCGACGTGACCGTGCTCGGCCGCACCACCGCCTTCGGCTACCAGGACCACGACCTCGTCACCCTGGTGGAGAAACGCGCCGACCATCTGCCGTACGGCCAGCAACCCGCCTACCGCGAGCGCCTGTGGCGCGTGCGGGCGCGCCAGGTCGTGCTGGCCACCGGCGCGCACGAGCGCCCGCTGGTCTTCGCCCGCAACGACCTGCCGGGCGTGATGCTGGCCGGCGCCGTCTCCACCTACATCCGCCGCTACGCCGTGCTGCCCGGGCAGCGGGCGCTGGTCTTCACCAACCATGACGGGGCCTACGACGCTGCGCTCGCGCTGCACGGCGCCGGGGCGGCGGTGCAGGTCGTCGACGCGCGGGGGCAGCCCGACGGCAGCGGCGTCGAGCGCGCGCGCGCCGCCGGCATCGAGGTGCTGGCCGGCCACGTGGTCACCGAGGCCCAGGGCGGGCGCGCCGTCAGCGGCGCCGTGGTCCAGACCCTGGGCGCGGATGGCCAGCTCACCGGCGCCGCGCGCACGCTGCCGTGCGACCTGCTGGCCACCAGCGGCGGGCACAGCGCCGTGATCCACCTGCACTCGCAGGCGGGCAGCAAGGCGGTGTGGAGCGACGCGCTCGCCACCTTCCTGCCTGGAGCGCCGGCGCAGTCCGAGCGCTCGGCCGGCGCCTGTGCCGGCGCGCGTACCCTGGCCGAGGCCGCTGCCGGCGGC
>CAIRBF010000030.1 GCA_903876715.1 uncultured beta proteobacterium | reverse complement strand
CTGGGCCTGGGCCTGGGCCTGGGCCTGGGCCTGGGCCTGGGCCTGGGCCGGCGCGGCGGCGCTTGCCCGTCGCCGTCGCGGCCCGCGTCGCGCGGGGTGCCGGCGCGTCCTCGTCGACCGGCAGCGCTTCGCGCGCCTGCCGGATCGCGAGGTAGGCGAGATTGATGCGCTGCATCCGCGCCGAAGCGTCGGGACGACGGTTGCGGTCGGGGTGCCAGCGAGCGACGAGCCGCCGCCAAGCGGTCTTGAGCTCGGCGTCGCTCGCGCCGGCGGGCAGCCCCAGCTCGGCGTAGGCGTCTTCGGTGTCCATGGGGGTGGGGGGCGCAGAGCGCGGACGGGAGGCGGGCTGCGGCCCGCCGGGGACCCGGGATGGTAGCGGGTCCGGCACCCCTCCCGGCTGGCTTGCGTCTGCGCACCCGCAGGCCCGGTGACCAGCCCGAGGATGGACTGCTCGCGCAGCGAGGGCCGCAGGGCTGCGCGGGTCCGGCGGTCCACCCTGCCGCCTCGTCGAAGGAGGAACGCGCCTTGACCGTCTTCGATCCCTGGCTGGCCACGAGCGCCAGCTTCGAGGTGCTCGCCGCCTCGGCGGCGGCCGGCACGTCCCTGGAGCGCCTGCGCCAGGTGCGCTGGCGCCGCCTGCTGCATGTCGCCCGCACCGGCACACGGCTGTACGGCGAGCGGCTGCACGGCCTGAGCGACGACGCGCCCATCGATACGGTGCCTCCAGTGGGCAAGGCCGAGCTGATGAGCCGCTTCGAAGAGGCCGTCACCGACCCCCGGCTTTCGCTGCCGGCGCTGCGTGCCTTCACCGCCGACCCCGCGCGCATCGCCCAGCCCTTCATGGGCCGCTACCTGGTGTGGGAGAGCTCAGGCACGAGCGGGGAGCCGGCGGTCTTCGTGCAGGACGCGGCCGCGATGGCCGTCTACGATGCGCTGGAGTTGCTGCGCCCGGGGCCGGCATGGGCGCCGCGCGCTCGGTCCACGCCGCGGGCGTCCACCCGGTGGCTTGACCCCTGGGGCCTCACGCTGCGTCACGCCTTCGTTGGCGTGCTCGAGGGCCACTTTGCGAGCCAGGTCTCGGTGCAGCGCCTGCGCGCGCTCAATGCCTGGGCGGCTGGGCGGCTGCGCAGTTTCTCGATCCTGCAGCCCTGGGCCGACCTGCTCGGGCAGTTGCAGGACTGGGCACCGCAGGTGCTGGCGACCTACCCGACCGTGGCCGCGCTGCTCGGCGAGGCGGCACAGCAAGGCGACTTGAGCCTGCCGCTGCTGGAATTGCGCACCGGTGGAGAGACCTTGGGCCTGGCCGCGCGCCGGCGCATCGCGCAGCAACTTCGCTGCCCGGTGAGGGACCACTACGGCGCCTCGGAGTTCCTGCCCATGGCCTGGGAGTGCGCACTCGGGCGCCTGCACCTGAATGCCGACTGGCTCATCCTCGAGCCGGTCGACGAGCGGCTGCGGCCGCTGCCGCCCGGGGTGTTGTCCGACCGCTGCCTGCTGACCAACCTGGCCAACCACGTGCAGCCGCTGATCCGCTACGAACTGGGCGACCGCATCCGCCTGTTTCCCGGGCGCTGCGGCTGTGGCTCGCGCCTGCCGGTGGTGGAGGTCGAGGGCCGCGACGAGCCGCCCCTGGTGCTGGACGGCGGTGACGGCCGGCGCGTGTGCCTGCTGCCCCTGGCGCTGAGCACGGTGCTGGAGGAGCAGGCTGGGGTCCACGACTTCCAGCTTCGCCAGAAGGACAGGCAGACGCTGGTCCTGCGCCTGGGCGGGCCCGAGGCGCGGGCGCGCGAGCAGGCACCGCGCTGCCATGCGGTGCTGCAGGCCTACGCCCGCGCCCAGGGCGTGAGGCGGCTGCGCTTGCTCGACGAGTACGGTCAACCGGTGCCGCGCGGGCGCAGCGGCAAGGCGCAGCGCGTGGTCGGGCTGGGTTGAGTGCAGCCGCCGCGGTCAGCCCCGGTCCTCGTACAGGCCGAGCTTGCGGTGCAGCGGCGACTCGTCGGCCACGAAGACGAAGGAGGGCGTGTCCGGCTGGCGGTTGCGCAGCGTCACGCCCGTGTACCCGGGGGCGCAGCAGGTGTCACCGGGAGCCAGCGTGAAGCCGGTGTCCGCGATGCTGGCCTCGACCGCGCCCTCGATGAGGTGATACACCGAAGCCGGCGAGCGCGCGGGCAGGCGCAGCGTCTGGCCCGGGCGCAGCATCAGGGCGTGGAAGCCGAGGATGTTCTCCGCGTCTTCCCCCGTCTCGGGGTTGACGTAGGTCACCTGCACGGCCTCCAGCGCAGGCCGGTCCTGCGCCAGCGTTTCGAGCGCGGCGCGTGTGTCGGCCCAGGGGTAGCGCAGCATCGGGTAGCGCTTGCCGCTGCGCTCGAACAAGGGGGAGGGCACGACGCCGCCGCGGGCGTAGGCTCGGTCACCGTGGCCTTCGCGCTGGGCCTGGCGGCTGCCGTTGATGTGGTAGCTGGTTTCGAGGTAGTAGGCCAACGGCAGGTCGAGCACGTCGAGCCAGATCACGGGCTGGTCGCCGTCGTGCCCGTGCTCGTGCCACAGGCCGGTGGGGGTGAGGATCAGGTCGCCGCGCGACATCGGGCACTTCTCGCCGTCGACCGTGGTCCATGAGCCCTCGCCCTCGACCACCATGCGTACCGCGTTGGGCGTGTGGCGGTGCGATGGCGCCCACTCGCCCGGCATCAGCAACTGCATGCCGAGGTAGATCGCCGCGCTGGCCTGCATCTTCTCCAGCCCGTGCCCGGGGTTGGCGAGCACGAGCACGCGCCGTTCGGCCTTCTCGATCGGCGTCAGCTCGCCTGCCTGCAGCAGCAGCGGGCGCAGCGCCTGGTAGGCCCAGTGGGTGGGCCGGGTGTGGCGCGTGGGCACCTGCGGCGGCATCACCGCGCGCAACCCGGGCCACAGCGGCACCAGGTTCTGCCGTGCCAGCGCGTCGCGGTAGTCCTGGGGCAGGTCTTCAAGTCTTCCGAGGTCGTTCATGGGGGGGCTCCAAGGTCAGCGCAGCGCGGCATCGAGGCAGTTGCCGACGTTCCAGCCGTACAGCCATTCCACCGCATCGTAGAAGCGCTCGGGGCTGCGGCCGCGCCAGAGGTCGTTGCGCACCAGGCGCTCCACGCCCTTGGCGTGGTAAATGCGGCCCATCTCGCGCCCGGACAGCACGATGCGGGCGGTGCGCGCGACGCGGGCGCGCTGGTACATGTCGAGCGCGCGCGGCCAGTCGCGAGCCTGCGCCTGCAGCGCCTGGCCGAGCGTGACCGCGTCCTCCAGCGCCATGCAGGCGCCCTGCGCCATGTACTGCGTGGTCGGGTGGGCGGCGTCGCCCAGCAATGTGACGCGGCCGAAGGTCCAGCGTCCGATGGGCTCGCGGTCGGCGGTGGCCCAGCGGCGCCAACTGCGCGGCAGGTCGATCAGGCGGCGCGCGCGCGGGCAGATGTCCTGGAAGTAGCTCTGCACCTCCTCCTTGCTGCCGTCGGTGACGCCCCACTCCTCCTGCTGGCGGCTGTGGAAGGTGACGACCACGTTGTACTGCTCACCCCCGCGCAGCGGGTAGTGCACGAGGTGGCAGTTCGGGCCGACCCAGATGCTGGCGGCGTTCCAGCGCAGGTCTTGCGGGAAGTGCTCGCGTTCGACCACCGCGCGGTAGACCACATGGCCGGTCACCCGCGCTGGGTCGCCGACGAACTGCTCGCGCACGGCCGACTTCACGCCGTCGGCCCCGATCAGCGCGACGCCGCGGTGGCGGCGGCCGTGCTGGTCGATCGCGGTCACGGTGTCACCGGCCTGCTCGACCCGCACGATGCGCGTGCTGGTCAGGCACTGGACGCGGCCTGTGGCCTGCGCACCCTCGAGCAGCGACAGGTGGACGTCGGCGCGGTGAATCACCGCGTAGGGATTGCCGAAGCGCGCCCGGAAGCGCTCGTCGGTCGGGATGTGGCCGACCTGGTATTCGTCGATCGCGTCGTGCATCACCATGAAGTCGGTGAAGACGGCATGCCGGCGCGTGCGCTCACCCACGCCCAGCGCATCGAAGGCGTGAAAGGCGTTCGGGCCGAGCTGGATGCCGGCGCCGATCTCGCCGAGCTCGGCTGCCTGTTCCAGCACCAGGACGTCGAAGTCCTGGCGCACCAGCGCCAGCGCAGCGGCCAGCCCGCCGATGCCGCCGCCCGCCACGATGACGGGCAGGGCAGGGGAGTGGGTGTTCATGGAGGCTACCTTTTCAATGTCGGACGAGCCGGCTCGACGCGATCCGTGGCCAGACCCCATCAGCGACGGAAACCATAAGCATACTGAATATCAGTATGCGAAATCAACCGACATCCTGAGCATCAGGGAACAGGGCGGGTGTCATACTTCGCGCCCGTTGGACTCCTCGGAGAAAGGACCTTACCCCATGAAGTCTTTGCATGTCGTGCTGCGGTCGGTGGCTGCCGGCCTGATCTTGTTGGGCGCCCAAGCCGGCGCGCAGGCTCAGGTCGAGTGGAAGTTCAACAACAGCTATGCGCCGAGCCGGCCCGAGTCGGTGCAGATCCGCGCCTTCGCTGCCGACGTCGAGAAGCGCACGGGCGGGAAGATGAAGATCTCGGTCTCCGAGGGCGGGGCGCTTGGCCTGAAGGACGCGGATGCGCTGCGCTTCATGCAGGTGGGCACGCCCGAGCTCGGGTTCATCTGGCCGCCCTTCCTGGGCCGCGACTCGCCCGCGTTGGCCAACCTCTACGTCTACGGCCTGGTCTCCACGGCCGAGGAGCACCTGAAGGCGCTGCCGGCGCTGAAGTCGGTGATGAAGGAGGCCCTGAACAAGGTCAACGTCGAGGTGCCGGGCTACCTCGGCTTCTCCATCGTCGACGCCACGCTGTTCTGCCGCGAGCCGGTGCGCACGCTCGACGAGCTCAAGCGCAAGAAGCTGCGCGTGGGCAGCCGCGAGCAGGTCGAGACCTTCAAGCGCCTGGGCGTCGCGGCGCAGATCGTGCCGCAGAACGAGCTGTACGCGGCGCTTCAGACCGGGGTCGTCGACTGCGCGCTCTATGCGCCGCGTTTCGCGAATTCGATCTCGCTGCAGGAGGTGGCCAAGCACGTGACGCCCACGGGCTTCCCCTTCCCGCCGGTGCCGTATGCGCTGATGGCGCACCGCGGCAAGTGGGCCGCGCTGCCGTCCGACCTGAAGAAGGGCTTCCTCGAGGCGGTGACGGAGCTCGAGCGCGTGAGCTTCAACTTCGACGGCGATGTCGCCACCGAGAAGGCTGCGCGTGAAAAGCTCGTCGGCCAGGGCGTGACCTGGCACCCGGCGCTGCCCGCGGCCGACCGCGCCGCGTTGCGGACCTCGGCGCTGGCGACCTGGGACACGCTGGCCAAGGAGACCGGCGGCGACGCCGTGGCCTACCGCCAGCGCATCCTGGACGCGCTGCCGAAGTGAGTCCGGCGCTGTCGTCAGGGCCGGGGCCGGCCCGGCGTCTGGTCTGAGGAGGAGGCTTTCTTGGCCGCTTCGCACCGACCTGGGCCGGGCCGGCAGGTACGCGGCGCGGCGGCGCTCGACCGGCTGGAATCGGCGCTGGGCCTTCTGGCGGGCGCCCTCGCAGCCGTGGGCGCGGCCGCGCTGGCCGGGATCTTCGCGCTCGTGCTGGCTGCCGTGGTGATGCGTTACGGCTGGGGACGGCCCTTCTCGTTCACGGAGGAACTGTCTGGCCTGCTGATGACGGTGGCTGTGTTCACGCTGTTGCCGGCCACGGTGCTGCGCGAGTCCCACATTCGGGTGACGCTGCTGGCCGAGCGCCTGGGCGGTCTGCGGGCCCGGCTGCTCTTCATCGTCGCGCAGGGGGTGTTCGTGTCCTTCTGCGCGGTGTTCCTGCACGAGGCCTGGGGCATCGCCCGGTTCACGGCGCAGTTGAACTTGATGTCGGAGCAGTCCCGGCTGCCGCTGGCGCCGTTCATGTTCCTGTCGACCGCAGCGGTCGCGCTGGCCGGGGTGGCTGGTGCCTGGCGGGCGCTGCGCCCGCTGCCCCCGGCGGGGGCCGACAAGGAGCCACCGCCTTGATCTGGACGGTTCTCGGTGGCCTGCTGGCCCTGAACGTGCTGACCGGTGCTGTGCTGGGCGCGGCGCTGGGCCTGACCGGCTTTGCCATCCTGCACTTCTTCGGTGGCGGCGCGAGCCGCCTGGGCGTGCAGGCGGTCTTCAACGTGCTGGGCGAGTTCACGCTGACCGCGATCCCCTTGTTCATCCTGCTCGGCGACGTACTTGTGGCCAGTGGCCTCGCCGGTGGCGTCTACAAGGCCATGACACCGTTGTTCGCGCGCCTGCGCGGCGGGCTGCTGCACACCAACATCGCCGTGTGCACGGTGTTCGGTGCGGTCAGCGGCTCGTCGATGTCGGTTTCGGCCGCTGTGGGCGCCGTCGCTTACCCGGAGCTCTCGCGCCGCGGCTATGACCGCCGCCTGGTCGTCGGCACACTGGCCGGCGGCGGTACGCTGGGCCTGCTCATCCCGCCCAGCCTGTCGCTGCTGATCTATGGCGCGCTCACCGACACCTCGATCGGCAAGCTCTTCCTGGCTGGCGTGGTGCCAGGCCTGATGATGTCGCTGCTGTTCATGCTGTGGATCGAGTGGGTCGCGCGCCGCCGGCCCGAACTGGTGCAGCGCGAGACGACGCAGCCCTGGGGGCCCACGCTGCGCGCGCTCGTGCCGGTCTGGCCCATCCTGGCGCTGATCGTCGCCGTGCTCGGCAGCCTGTTCGCCGGCATCGCCACGCCCACCGAGTCGGCCGCGGTGGGGGTCGCTGCGGCGGTCGTGCTGGGCTTCACGAAGGGGCACCTTACCTGGGCCGGGCTGTCGCGCACCTTCCTGAACTCGGCCCGGGCCTTCGCCGTGATCGCCTTTGTCTTCCTCGGGGCGGTCGTGCTTGCGCAGTCGATCAGTCTGATGCAGTTGCCGCAGAAGCTTCTCGAGGCCATCTCCGCCACCGGGCTCTCGCCGCTGGCTCTGCTGGCCGTGATCGTGCTGATCTACCTGCTGCTGGGCATGGTCTTCGACGGCTTGTCGATGATGGTGATGACGCTGCCGGTGGTCTTCCCGCTGCTCACCGGTGTGGGGTACGACGCGGTCTGGCTGGGGGTGGTCGTCACGATGATGATCGAGATCGGCATGCTCACGCCGCCGGTGGGCATGAACCTGTTCGTGCTTGTCGGCCTGACCCGGGGCGAGGTGGACCTGGGCGGCGCAGCGCGCGGGGCGCTGCCCTTCTGGCTGCTGCTGCTGCTGGGTGTGGCGCTGCTGACCCTGGCGCCGGGCATTGCCACCTGGCTGCCGGAGCTTGCGTTTTCCAGGGGATAGCTGGATGAGCCATGTCGATCGCCAGCGCGCGCAGCGCCTGATGTCCGAGCGCGGGCTGGACGCCCTGGTGCTGGGCAAGCCCGAGAACTTCGCCTGGGCGACGGGCTGTGCGCCCGGTGTGGCCGCCTTCTGGCGCCGCGCCGGCGCGGCGCTGGCGCTGGTGCCGGCCGATGCCGGCCTGCCCATCTCGGCCGTGGTGACCGAGCTGTTCGCGCCCGGGTTGCGGCGCGCGCTCGGTGACGAGCAGGTCCGCAGCCATGCCGACTGGATCGAGACCGCCGACATCCGCCCCTGGCAGGCGGGCGACGAATCTGCAGCCGTGCTCGCCGAGCGCGCCTGGGACGCGGCCGGTCGGCCTTCGCAGGGGCTTTCCCGCCCAGCCGCCTTCGACGCGCGCGCCGCCTTCGCCGCCCTGGGTGAGCTGCTGGCGCGCCACGGCCTGGCGCGGGCGCGCATCGGGCTGGACTTGGACTACTGGCCGGTGCTCGACTTCCAACTCCTGACCGAGACCTTGTCTGAGGTGCGCTGGGTCGACGCGAGCGCGACCACGGGCGCGATCCGGGCCGTGAAGTCGCCGGGCGAGCTCGAGCGCCTGCGCCTGGCCGCAGCCATCGCCGAGGCGGGCATGCACGCGGCGCTGGCTGCCGTGGGCGACGGCGTCAGTCGCGACGATATCGCCGACCACTGGACGGCCGGTGCCACCGCCGACGCGCGCCAGCGCGGCTTGCGGCTGACGGGCCAGTGGGAGTACGTCAGCGTCGGCCCGCTGCCCTGGGGCGGCAACGCCGCCGTGCGCGAGGGTAGCGTGATCAAGTTCGACGTCGGCTGCCTGGTCGATGGCTACAGCTCCGACTGCGGCCGCACCTTCGCCTGGGGCCGCGCCGCGCCGCGGGCGCGCGAGATCATGGCCGCGCTGCAGGAGGCTTTCGAGGCCGGGTTGGAGGTGCTGCGGCCTGGGCACCTGCTGAGCGATGTGTACGCCCGCGCATCCTCGGCGATGCGGCGCGCCGGCTTCATGCGCTTTTCCCGCGGGCACTTCGGCCACAGCCTCGGACGCGACACCTTCTGCGAGGTGCCGCCCTTCGTCGCAGCGCAGGCGCACATGCCGATCGAAGCTGGCATGGTGCTGGCCTTCGAGACCCCTTTCTACGTTGACGGCGAGGGCGGCTTCATCATCGAGGACCAGTTCGTGATCACCGATACCGGCGCCCAGGCCTGCTGGTCGCTGCCACGCGGTCTCGTGCAATTGGGCTGAGCGCACACGCTGGCGGCGTCCTCGCCTCGCCCACTGGTGCGGCGCGGCTTGTTCAGCCCGCCGCGGCGTCCAGGCCGCGCGAGAAGTGCTGCTGCATCAACGCCCGAGCTGCCTCGGGCTCGCCGCGCTCGATGGCAACCATCAAGGCACGGTGCTCGGCCAGTGATTCGACGAGCCGGCCCTGCCTGAACAAGGAGTGGTGCCGGTTGAGCTTCATCACCTTGCGCAGGTCGATGACGATCTGCATCGCCCAGCGGTTGCCCGCGGCTTCGAGCAGCGCGAGGTGAAAGCGTTCGTTGGCGGCGAAGAAGGCGTCGCGCTGTCCGGCCTCGGCCTCGAGCCGGTCGTGCAGTGCGCGCAAGGTCGCCCGTGCCGCGGTGCAGGACTGCGTGGCCACCTGCGCCGCTGCGTCGCTCTCCAGCAGCGCGAGCAGGTGGTAGACCTGCGCCACGTCGTCGCGCGAGACCTCGGTGACGTAGGCACCACGGCGCACCTTCATCGTCACCAGACCTTCGGCTGCCAACACCTTCAGCGCCTCGCGCAGCGGCGTGCGGCTGATGCCCCACTGCGCGCACAGCTTCATTTCGTCGATCCAACTGCCGGGCTCGAGCTCGCGCGCGAAGATCTGCTGGCGCAGGCGCTCGGCCACCGCCTCGTACAGCGCGCGCGGCGCCAGCGATGTGCTCGAGGCGTCCGCATCCGTCGGACCCAGGGCTGGGCCGCGGTTCGAGGCGGCGGCCGGCGCGGCGTCGGGGGCTTCCAGGGCGGGCCTTTCCACGGCAGGGCGGTCAGTTTGCTGTTGGATTTGAATTCATAATTATGCATAATTCACGCCTGCTTGCCGAGCTGTCTTGCGGATCGTCGATCCAGGGGCTCGCCATACCGTCTGCCGATCTGTCGCCCCATGAGCCACACCCCGCCCTCCCCCGAGTTCCCGCAGGTCACCTTGGAGCAATGGACCCGCTCCGCGGCGAAGTCCGCTCCTGGCGGTGACCTGACGGCGTTGGAGTGGCGCACGCCTGAAGGGCTGAGCGTCAAGCCGCTGTACACCGCGGCCGACACCGCCGGCCTGCCGCACACCGACACGCTGCCTGGCTTCGAACCCTTCATCCGCGGCCCGCAGGCCACGATGTACGCGGTGCGGCCGTGGACCATCCGCCAGTACGCCGGCTTCTCCACCGCCGAGGAGTCCAACGCCTTCTACCGCAAGGCCCTGGCCGCGGGCGGGCAGGGGGTCAGCGTGGCGTTCGACCTGGCCACCCACCGCGGCTACGACAGCGACCATCCGCGCGTGACCGGCGATGTCGGTAAAGCCGGCGTGGCCATCGACAGCGTCGAAGATATGAAGGTGCTGTTCGACAGCATCCCGCTGGACAAGG
>CAIRBF010000029.1 GCA_903876715.1 uncultured beta proteobacterium | reverse complement strand
CCGGGCAGCGACCAACCCCAGGCCGTGGCCAGGCCGGCGCCCAGCGCGGTGGCCACCGCCATCTGCACGACCGCCCCGGGGATGGCGATGCCGCGCACCGACATCAGGTCGTCGACCGAAAAGTGCAGGCCGACGCCGAACATCAGCAACATCACACCAACCTCGGCCAGCTGCATGGCCAGGGCGACGTCGGCGACGAAGCCCGGCGTGTGCGGCCCGATCACGACGCCCGCGAGCAGGTAGCCCACGAGCGCCGGCAGGCGCAGCCGCACGGCCAGGAAGCCGAACACCAGCGCCAGGCCGAGCGCGGCGGCCAGCGTGACGATGAGCGGCATGGAGGCGTGCATGAGGGCGGCAAAGGCAGGGTCTGCGGTCCCGAGGAGTATGGGTGGGGCGAGCTTTCCCGCGCCGAACGGCGGGGCATGGCGCCCCCAGCCGCGGCGCCCGGCAGGAAAGACCGACAGCCCTAGGAGTCCAGGCGCAGCAGCGCAGCCCGGATGCGCTCCACCGTCTGCGCGACCGGTGCCCGCGACGAGACCTCGAGTCCGAGGGCGCGCGCCACCGCGTTCACACGCGCAGGGTTCAGCGGCAGGCCGCCCGCATCGATCGCGGCAACGAGCGCACGCGCCTGCGCCACCTCGGGTGGCTCAGCAACGCCGCCCCCGCGCAACCCCACCCAGGCAGCGAGCACGCGGCGCCAGCGACCGATCATCGAGCGCGGCCCGACACCTCCGTCGGATGCCGTTCCCAAAGCCGGCAGCGCGTGGCCAGCGACCTTGCCTGGACGCAGCCCAAGGGGCTACCAGGCCGGTGTGGCATGGACCAAGCGGCCGCCGACGCGGATCTCGACGTCGACCTGATAGCGGCGCACCGCCTGCGGGTCGATCTCCATGCCGAGTCCGGGGCTGTCGGGCAGACGCACCAGCCCGTCGGCGCCGGGCGTCAGGTGGTTGCGCGTCAACTCCACCGCGAGCGCCTTGGGCGCGGCCGGATACTCGCAGATCGTGTGGTCGGCCAGCCCGGCGTAGGGCTGGATCGAGGCGCTCAGCGCCAGATGCGAGGTGAAGGTGTGATTGACGTAGGTGACGCCGCGCGCGGCGGCAAGCTCGGCCAAGCGCCTTGCCGGGCCGATGCCGCCCACACGCCCGCAGTCGATCTGGAGGAACCCGACGCCGCCGTAATCCAGCAGGTGCATGGCCATCGCCGCGTTGTGCGCGCCCTCGCCACCGGCCAGGCGCAGGTTGCGACACTGGCGCGAGAGCTCCCCGTAGGCCTGCAGGGCGTGGGCGTGGAAGGGTTCCTCGAGCCAGACGGCGCCGGCCTCCTCCAGCGCGCCCAGACGCTCGGCCGCGCGCGCGACGTCCTCGTCGAAGACCTGCCCCACGTCCACGAGCAGGATGCCGTCCGGCCCCAAGGCCTCGCGCGCGGCGAAGAAGTGCTCGGCGTCCTGGGAGGCCGTGCCCTGGCCGATCGGGCCCCAGCCGAACTTGGCCGCGCGGAAGCCCCGCCGCAGTGCGTCGCGCCCGCGCTCCAGCGTCTGCTGCGGCGTGTCGCCGAAGAGCAGCGAGGCATAGGGCGTCTTCGGATGCGCCTGTGCGTGGCCCAGCAGCTTCCATACCGGCTCGCCGCGGGCACGGCCGAGCAGGTCCCACAAGGCCATCTCGATCCCTGACCAGGTGTGCGGCGCCTGCAGCAGATCCATGCTGTAGTAGGCCACGTCGGCAGCGATGGCAGCGATGTCGGCCGGGCTGTCGACGCGCCGTCCGAGCACCGAGGCCGCCACCGGACGGCAGGCGCCGTGCGACATCGGGCAGGAAAAGGCGGCGATCGAGGGCAGCGGCGCCGCCTCGCACTCCCCGAAGCCGCTGAGGCCGCCGCCGCTGACGCGCACCAGCAGTGCATCCTGGCTGCCGTCGGCCTCGGTGGTGACCTGCGGCATCGACAGGTAGAAGAAGTCGACCGAATCGATCTTCATGCGCGAATCTCCTCGAGAACTTCAGCGGCGGTAGAGGGTGACCGTCGGCTCGAACGTCGCGTCCGGATCGAGCGGGTACATGGGGCGCGCACAGACCGTGTGCCCGAGCGTGGGCAGGTTGGCCGAGGTCGCGCCTGGTACGTCGACGTTGAAATTGGCATCGACCCAGGCATCGTACATGTGGTGCTCGGTGTGCGGCGACTTCACCAGCGTGAGGTCGAAGTCCTTCGGGTCCAGCCCGTTGGCGAAGTACATGGCACGGTCGAACAGGCTCAAGGTCTTGCTGAAGACGACAACGGTGTAGTTGTCGAACTCCAGCACCGCTGTCGGCCCGCCGTCGAGCCCGATCTTCATCGTCTCGAGCCGGGCCTGCCCGTCGGACAGCAGCTTCACCCGCGCGCGCACCGGCATGGGCGCGAAGCGGCCGGTGTCGATCGAGCCGCCGAGCGTCACGTCCACCATGGCGCCGACGCCGGCCCGATGCGCGGCCTGCGCAGCGGCCGCATCGACGATCTGCGCCAGGACGCGGCGCGGGTAGCCCGCCTCGCGCAAACCGCGCAGGATCAGGTTCGAGTCGCCCGTGGCACCCGAGGAGGTCGCATCCGCGGCATCGGTGAAGATCACCGGGCCGGGGATGGTCGCCGCCTGCGCGATGGCGCGATCCAGCGGCACGAGTTTGCCCTGCATGCGATGGCGCAGGGGCCAGAACTCGCGCGCCAGGCGCAGCGCCTCGGCCCGCGCGCGGGCTTCGTCGTCCTCGGTGGCGACGACGACCTGGCAGCACAACTCCGGGACGTCGGTGAACGGGTTGCCGATCATGATGCCGGCCGACATCGCAGAGCCTTCGAGCTCGAGGCGGCGCGCCTCGCGGATCAGTTCGCCGTAGCACCCGGTCTTGGTGATCAGCTCGTCGCCGCGCACCAGCGCAGGCATGACGACCCGGGCGATCGTCGGCCGGCGCGCGCCCTGCAGCAGCCGGTGCAGCACCTGCGCGGCGCGCCGGCCGGTGGACGCGAAATCCACGTGCGGATAGGTGTGGTAAATCGCCAGGCCGTCGATCTGGCACAGCATGCGGTCGGTGAGGATGCCGTGCAGGTCGAGCGAGATCACGATCGGCTTGTCCGGCCCGAGCAGGCGCCGCACCTCGGTGAGCAGCCAGCCCTCGGGGTCAAGCTCGCCCTGCGCGGCCATGGCGCCATGGAGCGAGAAGTACATGCCGTCCACACCCGTGGCAGCCTGGGCAGCGATCGATTCCATCAACTCGGCCGACAGGCGCTTCCAGCCGGCGGCCGACAGGATGCCCGCCGAGCCGGCGCGCGCAGCCATGGACAGCACCGGCTGGATCCCGGTCTCGCGAAACACCTCGAAGGCGCCACCCAGACCCGTGTTGAGGTGATCCTGGGCGCGCATCTGCTCGCCGTGTTCGATGTGAAAGTTCTCGTAGCCGGACACGAGCGGATTGAAGGAGGAGATCTCCTGCATGCATTCGGCGACGAGGATGCGGGGGCTGCGTGTCATGGTGTTGCGGGCGGTTGGGTGGGTGGAGGAAGGCTGCCGTCGGCCACGCGCAGGCAAGCCACCTCGTGCCTGTGCGCGACGGGCGCGAGACCGGGCGGTTCCACGGCGCAACGCGCCTGCGCATGCGGACAGCGGCTGGCAAAACGGCATCCCGCGCCGGCGCCGCCCGGCTGTGCCAGGTCGCCGCGCACGGCCACGTGCATGCGGCGCTGAGAAGGGTGATCGCCTGGTAGCGCGTCCAGCAGCGCCTGCGTGTAGGGGTGGCGCGGGGACGCGAAGAGGACGTCCGCGGGCGCGACCTCGACGATGCGGCCGAGATACATCACCGCCACGCGGTCGCTGATGTTGCGCACCACCGCCAAGTTGTGCGAGATGAAGAGATAGGTCAGCTTGAGCTCGCGCTGCAACTCGCGCATCAGGTTGATGACCTGAGCCTGGACCGACACATCCAGCGCCGAAACGGCCTCGTCGGCGACGACGAACTCGGGCTCGAGCGCGAGCGCGCGCGCGATGCCGATGCGCTGACGCTGGCCGCCGGAGAACTCGTGCGGGTAGCGGTCGACCGCGTTCGAAGGCAGGCGCACCAGGTCGAGCAGGCGGCGCACCCGGGCCGCGCGCTGCGCGGCGTCGCCCACGCCGTGGATCACCAGCGGCTCGCTGACCAGTTCGTCGACCCGCATGCGCGGATTCAACGAGCCGTAGGGGTCCTGGAAGACGATCTGCATCGCCCGGCGCTTGCGCCGCATCGCCGCCGCGTTCAGGCGTGTGATGTCCTCGCCGTGGTGCAGGATCGCGCCCGCCGTGGGCTCGATCAGGCGCAGCAACAGGCGGCCGGTGGTGGACTTGCCGCAGCCGGACTCGCCCACCAGCCCGAGCGTCTCGCCGGTGTCGATGCGCAGATCCACGCCGTCCACGGCGCGCAGCGGCGGGGACGCTGGCGCCAACAGGCGCCGCGGGCGCTCGAAGTGCTTGCTCAGGCCGCGGGCCTCGATCAGCGGCGGGGCGTTCATGGACGGTCCATGGTGGTGGGAGGCGCCACGGCGCGCGCCGCTGCAACGCAGGCCACCGCATGGCCCGGGCCGCGCGGGGCCAGCGCCGGCACGCGGGCGCAGTCCGGCCCCGCCAGCCCGCAGCGCGGGGCGAAGGCACACCCGACGGGCAACTGGCCCACGGGAGGCACCGTGCCCTCGATCGTCGTCAGCCACTGCGAGCCGGCGGAGATGCGCGGCCGCGACGCGAGCAGCCCTTGGGTGTAGGGATGGCCAGGCCGGTCGAAGATGTCCAGCACCGCGCCGTGCTCGACGATGCGCCCTGCGTACATCACCGCGACCCGGTCGCACATCTGCGCGATGACCCCGAGGTCGTGCGTGATCAGCAGCACCGCCATCCCGTCGTCGCGCTGGATGCGGCGCAGCAGCTCCAGGATCTGGGCCTGGATCGTCACGTCGAGCGCGGTCGTCGGCTCGTCGGCGATCAACAGTCGCGGCCGGCCGGCCAGGGCCATGGCGATCATCACGCGCTGGCGCATGCCGCCGGAGAGCTCGTGCGGGTAGCTGTCGAGCTGGCGCGGCGGGTCGGGCATCTCCACACGGCGCAGCAGCTGCAGGGCCTCCTCGCGCGCGGCAGCGCCCTCCAGGCCGCGGTGCCAGCGCAGCACCTCGCCGAGTTGCTGGCTCACCCGCATCACCGGGTTCAGCGAGCTCATCGGCTCCTGGAAGATCATCGCCATCTCGCCGCCGCGCAGGGCCCGGCGCTGCGCCGGCAGCAGGCTGAACAACTCCTTCGTGCCCCACCAGGCCTGGCCGGCGCGCACCGCCAGTGGCTGCGGCAGCAAGCCCATCAGCGACAACGCAAGCATGCTCTTGCCCGAGCCCGATTCGCCGACGATCCCCAGCACCTCGCCCGGGGCGAGTTCGAGGTCGACTCCCTGCAGGATCCACGGGCCGGTGCGGCCGATGCCGGTCTCGAGCCCGCGGATGCGCAGCAGCGCGTCCATGCCGTCGCCGGAAGCGCTCATCGCGCCGCCACCCGCATGCGCGGGTCGAGGACGTCGCGCAAGCCGTCGCCCAGCAGGTTCAGGCCGAGCACGCTGACGAGCACCGTCAGACCGGGGGCCATCGTGATCCAGGGTGCGGCAACGATGAAGTCACGGCCGTTGGCGATGATGGCCCCGAAAGTGGGGGTGGGCGGCGGCGGCCCGACGCCGATGTAGGACAGCACGGCCTCATTCAGGATCGCCACGGCGAAGACGTAGGTCATGCGCACCACCAGCGGCGCGAGCGAGTTGGCCAGGATGTGACGCAGCAGGATGCGCATGTGACTGGCCCCCAGGGCTCGGGCGGCCTCGACGTACTCCATCTCCCGAACCACGATGACCGAGGCGCGCACGATGCGCGCGGTGTGGGGCGTGGCGGCGATCGACAGCGCGATGATCACATTCGTGACCGACGCCCCCAGGACCGAGCTGATGGCGATGGCCAGGATGATGGAGGGAAAGGCCATGAAGGCGTCCATCAGGCGCATGATGGGTCCGTCCAGGCGCCGGAAATAGCCCGAAGCGGCACCGATGACCACCCCCAGCAGGCCCGTCACGAGTGCCACGGCGAAGCCGATCTGCAGCGAGATGCGCGCCCCGTGCAGGGTCCGCGACAGGATGTCGCGCCCGAAGTGGTCGGTGCCCATCCAGTGGGTGGTCGACGGCGCGGCCATGCGGGCGCGGAAGTTGCCTTTCAAGGGATCGAAGGGGGCGAGCACGCCGGCCAGCAAGGCGGCCAGCACGATCATCCCGACCAGCACCGCACCGATCACGAACGAGCGATTGCGCAGCAGGCGCCGGGCGAAGGACTCGCGCCGCGCGTACGCCGCGGGCGCGACCGAGGCTGCGGCAGAGGGAGCGGCAGAGGGAGCGGCAGAGGCGACCACGGCCCTACTCCAGCCGCACGCGCGGATCGAGCGCGGCGTACAGCAGGTCGACGACGAGGTTGACCGTGAGGTAGATCCCCGCCAGGAACAGCAGGCCGCCCTGGATCACCGGGAAGTCGCGCGACAGCACGGCGCCGATGACCAGGCGCCCGAGGCCCGGCAGCGAGAAGACCTGCTCCGTCACGACCGCGCCGCCCAGCAAGGCGCCGACCATGATGCCCATGACCGTGACGATGGGCACCATCGCATTGCCCAGGCCGTGACGCAGGATCACATAGGGCTCGGGCAGCCCCTTGGCACGGGCGGTGCGCACGAAATCCTGACCCAGCACCTCGAGCATGCTCGAACGCGTCATCCGCGCGACGAAGCCCATCTGCACGCAGGCCAGCGTGAACGCCGGCAGCGCCAGGTGCCAGGCCCACAGCAGCGGGTCCTTGGTCAGCGCCACGTAGTCACCGGCGGGAAAGATCTGCAGCATCGCCGCCAGCAGCCAGATCAGGACCAGCCCGAGCCAGAACTCCGGGATCGACAGGCCCAGGAGCGCCAGAGTCATCAGGCCCTGGTCGGCCGCGCGCCCGTGGCGCACCGCGGCCAGCACGCCGGCGCCCACCCCCAGCAGCACGGCGAAGACGAAAGCCACCGTGGTGAGCGACAGGGTCACCGGCAGGCGCTCGAGGATGGCTTCGGTGACGCCGCGGTTGAGCAGCAGGGAATTGCCCAAGTCCCCCTGCAGCAGCCGCCCGTACCACTCGGCCATGCGCATCAGGAAGGGTTTGTCCAGGCCCATCTCGCGCCGCACCCGGTCCAGCGCCTCCTGCGTGGCGCTCGTATCCAGGAATATCGACGCCGGATCGCCCGGCACCAGCCAGAGCAGCGCGAAGGTGAGCAAGGACACCAGCAGCAGCACGGGCAGGGTGGCAAGCAGTCGGCGCAGGGCGTAGCGTCCCATGGGAAGGCGGAGCAGGGCGACGTGGGGTCAGGCGAGACATGCTCCGCCGGACCGCACACCGTGGCGGCGGGACGACGGAGCACACGAATGCGACCGGCAGGAAACCGGCCGCACGGTCGGGCCGGTCAATCCAGCCAAACGCCCCACATGCGCGGGATGCGATAGGGCTTGAAGTTCTTCAGCCGCGCCGTCGCGACCTGGAACAGGCCGTAGTTGCCCATGTTGACGGCGATCGCCTGGTCGGCCATGCGCTGCTCGAAATCGGCGAAGAGCTTGCGCTGAGCCTCGAGGTTCATCTCGCCGTTGAACTTCTCGAACAGACCGTCGATCACCGGGTCGGCCTTGCGCTGCCCCTGGCCCTTGACCCAGTGCGACATCGCCGACGCCGGCCCTTCGTAGGGCTCGATCCCGAAACCGTGGGTCCAGAGGTTCCAGCCCTGGTCGCTGCCGAGCCCGATCTTGGAGGTCGTGGGCCAGTCGGCAACCTTGATCTCGATGTTGATGCCGACCTGGGAGGCCTGCTGCTGGATGACCGTGGCGGTGTCCACGGTGGGCCGTTCGTTGTGGACGATGAAGGTGAGCTTCTCGCCCTTGTAGGAAGACTTTGCCAGGGTGGCCTTGGCCGCTGCCAGATCCTGCTTGGACGCCTTGCGGCCGGTGTGATAGGCCGAGCCGGCGTAGACCCAGCTCGTGTCGATGCGGTTGATGTCGGGATAGGCGACCGACATGATCTCCTCGAAGTCCAGCGACTGGGCCAGGGCGCGACGGAAGTTCAGGTCGGCACCCGCGCCCTGGGCCATGTTGAACTTCAGGATCATCGCGGCGAACGGCAGCACCGGGATCACCTGGAAGTTCGCATCGGCGCGCAGGCGCTTGGCTGTCGGCCCGTCGGTGGTCTCGTTGAGGTGGATCTGGCCGCTTTGCATGGCTGCGTCGCGCGCGCCGGCCTCGGGCATGAAGCGGAAGGTCACCGAATCGATGTGCACCACCTTGTGGCCGGCGAATCCGTCCCGGTCCTTGTAGGCGGGGTTGGGCCGGTAGCCGTCGAAGCGGCCGAGCTTGACGTGGCTGTCGGGCTTGTACTCGACGAAGCGGAACGGGCCGGTGCCGATCGGGGAGGCCTTGCCCATCTCCTTGGCGGCTTCCTCGGCGGGCATGATGGCGATCGGCGCGCGCGGGCTCGACAGATTGCCCAGGAAGGTGGACTGCACGCTCTTGAGCTTGATGGTCACCTGGCGCGGACCGCTGGCGGCGACGGACTCGATCGAGGCGATCAGGCTGGCCGATGCACCGGCCTTGCGGTAACGCTCCAGCGAGGCAACGACGTCGGCCGAGCTCATCTCCTTGCCGTTGTGGAAGCGCACGCCACTGCGCAGTGTGAACACATAGGTCAGCCCGTCGGCCGAGATGGTCACGCCCTCGGCGAGATCCGGCACCGGGCGCGCGTTCTCATCGCGCGCATATAGGGTCTCGAAGACATGCAGGTTGACATTGCGGGCCACCTGCGCGGAGGTGGCGTGCGGGTCGAGCGACGGGGGAGCCGACGTCATCCCGACGACCACGTCACCGCCCTTCTTCTGGGCGTGGGCGACGCCGCTCGCGCCGACGGCGAAGGCGGCCGACACCGCCAGGGTCAACAAGGTCCTCTTGAGCATGGATGTCTCCTCTCCAGTGTGATGCGCGCCGGGAAATGACGATGACAGGGCCGCAACGAAACAACGATAGCATACCTTCTGAACGTATACAATCAGGCACGATACGCGTGCAATGCATCGCACCTCATGATCCACCCCGTCAAGGTCCTGCGCGACGTCCGCATCCCGATGCCGGACGGGGTGACGCTGGCGGCCGACCTGCACCTGCCTGATCCGGCGGATCGCGCCGATCGCCCTGGAGGAGCAGATTTCCGCGGCCCGGTGATCATCGAGTACACGCCGTATCACAAGATCAACAACGAGGTCTACGGCCCGCGCGCGACCCGCTATCCCTACTTCGCCTCGCACGGTTATGTCTTCGTCAATGTCGACATCCGCGGCACGGGCGATTCCGAGGGCTTCAACGACGGCCCCAGCAGCGACGCCGAACGGCGCGACCTCGTCGAGGTGATCCGCTGGTGCGCCCGACAGCCCTGGTGCGATGGCCAGGTCGGCATGATCGGCATCAGCTACACCGCTGGCGTGTGCTACGACGCTGCGCGCCAGGCCCCCGAGGAGCTCAAGGCGGTCGTGCTGTGCCAGATGTGCTCCGACTGGTACGACGGCATGGCCTGTCCGGGCGGCACGCCGCGGCTGTTCGGCCTGGAAAACTTCGCACCGCTGATGGCGGCCTACAACTTCGCACCGCCGGCAGCGCATCGGGTGGGCGAACGCTGGCGCGAGATCTGGGCCCAGCGCCTGGAGCGGTCCACGCCATGGAGCCTGGCCTACGTCGAGCACCTGCTGGACGGCCACTACTGGCAGGAGCGCCTGCTGCGCGACAGGCACGACGACGTGCGCGCCGCGGTCATGCTGATCGGTGGTTGGTGCGACTGGTACGGCGACGACATGCTGCGTACCTATGCGCGGCTGCGCGGCCCGAAGCGGGTCATCGTCGGGCCCTGGACGCACAACTACCCCGAGAACGCATGGCCGCTGCCGCGCATGAGCGACCGCCACGAGTGCCTGCGCTGGTTCGACCGCCACCTCAAGGGCATCGACACCGACCCGCAGCGTCCGCTGGATCGCGAGCCGCCGGTGAGCGTGTTCGTGCGCGGCTACGCGCCGCCGGCACCCCTGCGTCGCGAGGAGCCGGGCCGCTTCCGCCAGGAGCACCAGTGGCCCCCGGCGTGCGAACCGCGGCAGTGGGTCCTGGGGGCACACGGCGTGCTGTCGCGGCCTGACGAGCAACGCACGCCAGACGAGGAAGCCGGTCACGACGTGCTGGCCTACCGACCCGACGCTGGCGTGGCCGCAGGCCGGTACGCGATCGGGCAGTTCCTGCCCGGCTGGGGCATGCCCGACGACCAGCGCATCGACGAGGGCCTGTCGCTTGTATACACGACGCCGGCGCTGGCTCAGGCGATCGAGGTGGTCGGGGTGCCGAAGGCCCTGCTGCACTACCGGGCCGGCGTCCCGACCGCCTTCCTGTCGATCAAGCTGTGCGACGTGGCGCCCGACGGCACCAGCGTGCTTGTCAGTCGGGCGGTCCTGAATCTGACGCACCTGCGCTCCCACGAACGTCCCGAGCCGCTGGTGCCCGGGTGTGTCTACGCCGTCGAACCGGCGTTGCAGGCCACCGCCTACCGTTTCGAAGCCGGCCACCGGGTACGCCTGATGCTCGCCGCCGCCGACGTCCTCAACGCCTGGCCGACCCCCGAGCTCCATGCCGCGGCGATCCTGCGCGGCGGCGCGTACGCGTCGCGGCTGGAACTCCCGGTGGTGGGCCCTTCGGACCTCCCGGAGCCCGCCTACCTGCCCAGCGACTTCGAGCCCCTGCCCACGGCCGAGCTGCCCACGCCTGACTACGAAGTCCGGCGTGACCTCATACGCGGCATACTCACCTGCAGCTACCGCACCCCATCGGGCGCGGGCGTGAACCGCTCGCGCTACCAGGTCGATCTGCAGCGGCCGGCGCAGGCCGAAGTCGACAGCGACTTCACCTACGACATCGACCGGGACGGCTGGCGCTGCAGCGTGCACGCGCGCTGTGTGACGCGCAGCGACGCCGGCGGCATGGACCACGAGGTGCATACCCGCATCACCGTCGACGGACAGCCCTTCTGGGACCGCCGGTGGCATACCCGAGTGCCCCGACTAGGCTGGTGACTACCCATGACCCCCCATGAGCAACGACATCGAACTGCCTGAACGGCTTCAGGAGCCCAGCGCCGAGGCCGCGCCGCCAGAAGCGGCCGGCTTCGCGCTCGGCAAGCTGCAACCCCGCACCCTGGTGCACCAGGTCATCGACGCGCTGGTCGCCGCCGCCGCCGAGGGGCTGATCCTGCCGGGCGACCGTATCGTCGAGGTCGATATCGCCCAGCGCCTGGGCGTCAGCCGCGTGCCGGTGCGCGAAGCCCTGCGGGTGCTGGAAAGCCAGGGGGTCGTGGTCAACGAGCCCTACAAGGGCATCCGCCTGACCCCGGTGACCACCGAGCGCATCGACCAGTTGATCGAGGTCCGGGTGGCCCTCGAGACCACCGCCATGCGTGGGGCGATCCGCCTGGGACGCAACCGCGGCGAGGCCCTGACCCGTCTGCAGGCCATCGTCGATGACATGGCGGCGCGCTCGCGGGTCAACGACGTGGCGGGCTTCGCCAATGCCGACACCCAGTTCCATCGCACGCTGTGCGTGCTGTCGGGCAACGCCGTGCTGGCCGACATGTGGGAGATGCTGGCGCGGCAGTTGACGATCATCTTCGGCCTGTCGGCCCTGGGCAAGCCGATGGTCGACATCGTCGAGGAGCACCGGGTGCTGCTGCGCGTCTTCGAGGGCGGCGACCTCGACGAGGTGTCGCGCACGGTCCACGACCACATCGACGTCGAGATCCACAAGGTCGACCTCGAGAACATCATCGCCCGCCGCCGCAACGAGGCCTCCGGCCCCCGGTGAATTCCCATTTCTCACGCAACCCGCAGGACAAGCCCATGCCCCAGCACCCCGAAGCCCGAAGCACCCTGCCGCCGGTGCGGATCCGATCCATCGTCGCTGCGCCCCTGTTCGGCGAAAGCCCCAAAGGCGGCTGGTCCGCCGAGATCCGGCCCGAGGATTCCATCCACGCGCTGATCGCGGTGCACACCGACGCCGGCATCACCGGCTATGGCAGCGTCTTCACCGACGGCCGCTTGGTCCAGGCGGGCCTGCAGGTGCTGGAACCCCTGTTCCGCGGCGAGAACGCGCTGCAGCCCGAGCGCGTGACCGAGAAGCTGCACCAGAACACCTTCTGGATGGGCCGCGGCGGCACCCTGACGCACACGATCAGCGGCATCGACATCGCGCTGTGGGACATCCTGGGCAAGGCTACCGGCCTGTCCGTGGGCACGCTGCTGGGCGGGCGCTACATCGACAAGGTGCGCCCGTACTGCTCGCTGCTGATGGAGATGCCCGAGCGCATGCACGACGTCGTTGCGCCCTACAAGGCGCGCGGCTTCAAGGCCTTCAAGATCGGCTGGGGTCCGTTCGGCCGCACGAACGACCCAGGCCTGGACCGCGCCATCATCGCCGCCACGCGCGAAGCGCTGGGCAAGGACGTCCAGCTCTTCGTCGACCCGGGCGCCAGCGATGCGCACTGGCCGCAAGGCCTGAAGTGGGCGCTGCGCACCGCCGAGATGCTGGCGGACTACCAGGTCGGCTGGTTCGAGGAAGCACTCAAGCCCGACGCGATCGACGACTTCTGCACCCTGCGCCGCGCCAGCCCGGTGCCGATCGCCGGCGGCGAGGTGCTGACCCGGCGCCAGGCCTTCCAGCCCTGGCTCGCGCGCGGCGCCTTCGACATCGTCCAGCCCGACGTCACCAAGGTCGGCGGCATCAGCGAGCAGCGCCGCATCGTCTGGATGGCGCAGGACTTCGGCGTGCGCTATGTCGGCCACGGGTGGAACACAGCGCTCGGCGTCGCCGCAGACCTGCAGATGGCGACCGCCTTCCCCAACGTGGACCTGGTGGAGTTCATCGGCGGCAGCCCCTACGTGGACGGCATCCTGCGCGAGCCCTTCGCGCTCGATGCCGACGGCCTGCTCGACATCCCCGACCGCCCGGGCCTCGGGGTCGAGCTCGACCCCGAGGGCGTCGCGCGCTACACGCCGGACGCCCGCCCGCTCTTCGCCGCCTGAGGCGCGACCCACGCCCAGGCCCACGGCCATCGCGCCGCGCAACCGGGAGACCGCGATGCTCGAACTGTTCTCGCTGCAGGGCCGTGTCGCCCTCGTCACCGGCGCCTCGCGCGGCCTGGGCTGGGGCATGGCGCGGGCGCTGGCCGACGCGGGCGCGCTCGTGGTGCTGAACGGCCGGGATGCGGGCACGCTCGCGGCGCGTCAGGCGCAGCTCGTGGCCGCCGGCGGGCGCGCGGAGATCGCCGCCTTCGACGTGCGGGACCGCGCCCAGGCCGACGCCGCCGTGGACGCGATCCTCGCCCGCCACGGGCACCTGGACATCCTCGTCAACAACGCCGCCTTCGGCGTGCCGCGGGACTTCTTCGACATCAGCGACGAGGACTGGCGGGTGTCGATGGACGTCGCCCTGGATGCGTGCTTCCGCCTCTCGCGCAAGGCCGCAGCCGGGATGGTTGCGCGCCGCTGGGGGCGCATCGTCATGATCTCGTCGGTGAACGCGCGCATCGGCCGCGCCACCAACACGCCCTACATCACGGCCAAGGCCGGCCTGGAAGGTCTGACCCGCGGCATGGCCGCCGAACTCGCCCCGCACGGCGTGACGGTCAACTGCATCGCCCCGGGCTACATGGCCACCGACATCAACACCACCTTCCGGGCCGAGCCCGGCCGCTACGAATGGATACGCCAGCGCACGCCGATGAAGCGCTGGGGCACGGAGGAGGACCTGATGGGCGCGGTGCTGTTCCTGTCCAGCCCGGCGAGCGCCTTCATGACGGGACAGGTGGTGACGGTGGACGGCGGCATGACGATCGCGATCTGACCCGGCGCCGGCTCCCGCGCGTACAACCCCCTTCCACCGACAGGAGCGGACGATGAGCTCGAACGAGCCCTGGGGGATCAACCTGTCCAAGGACGTGATGGTCCCGATGCGCGACGGTGTGCGCCTGGCCTTCGACATCTACCGCCCGGCACGCGCGGGCGGCTTCGTCGAGGGCCGCTTCCCGACCATCATGCTGCACACGCCGTACGACAAGACCGACCGGCGCTACAGCGAGATCGCCGACTTCTTCGTCCCGCACGGCTACAACGTGGTGCTGGTGGACCTGCGCGACCGCTACCGCTCCGAGGCCTCGGGGGTCTATTACCACGTGGCCACACCCCACACCGGCCGCGACGGCGCGGACATCTGCGACTGGGTCGCCGCCCAGCCTTGGAGCAACGGCCGCATCGGCACAGTGGGCAGTTCGTATGCCGCGGTGGCCCAGGTGCGTACCGCGCTCGAGGCCCCGCCGAGCCTGCGCGCGATGTGGCCCGACGTGGTGCCGACCCACAGTTACCACAACCAATGCCGCGAGGGCGGCGCGCTGCAGCAGCACATGGTCTGGGCCCTGTTCATCCATGCCCAGGATGACCAGCAGGTGCGCCAGGACCCCGCCAAGGTGGCCAAGGTCTGGGACGACCTGCGCCGCCTGCGCCAGCTCTTCGCCGCCGCGCGATGGGGGCGCGGGCAGACCGCGCTGCGGCATGCGCCGCAGCTCGAGGACACGCTGATCGACTACACGACACGCGGCACCCTGGACGACTACTGGGACCGCGTCGAGCACAACTTCACGCGCTTCTGGCCCCAGCACGCGGATGTGCCGGTGACGCTATCCTCGGGCTGGTACGACCCCTACGTGGGCGCCGACACCGAGTACTTCGCCAGCCTCACCCGGCTGAAGCAGTCGCCGATGCGGCTGGTCGTCGGCCCGTGGAGCCATGTCGGCATGCGCGGCGAAGCGAGCTGGTGCCATGAGGTCGACTTCGGGCCGGACAGCGTCTGGGGCGTCCGGCGCTACTTCGACGAACAGCTCGCCTTCTTCTCGCGCTGGCTGCGGGATCCGCCCGAAGCCGGGGTCGACGCGGCGGCAGCGCCGGCGGGTGAGGCACCGGTGCGCCTGTTCGTGATGGGTGGCGGCACTGGCCGGCGCACGCCTGCCGGCAAGCTTGACCACGGCGGACGGTGGCGGGACGAGAACGAGTGGCCCCTGGCGCGTTCCGTGCCGACCCGGTTGCATCTGCGCGCCGATGGTCGACTGACGGCCGAGCCCCCGGAGCCGGGCGAGGCCCCGCGGCGCTTCCGCTTCGATCCTTCCCACCCGGTGCCGACGCTCGGGGGCCTGTACTGCGCCATCGGCGAGCTGCCCGAGGGCAGCGCTGGCGTCGAACCCGCCTGGGCGCGGCTGCTCAGCCCCGTGCTGCGGCTGCGCGATCTGCTGACCCCCGGCCCGGTCGACCAGAAGGAGTCGCCCGCGTTCTTCGGCGCGCGCGAGCCCTGGCCGCGTCTGCGCGACCGGCCGGACGTGCTCGTGTTCGAGACCCCGCCCCTGGCCGACCCCGTGGAGGTGACCGGCCCGACGCAGGTACGCCTGTGGGTCTCCTCGAGCGCCGTGGACACCGACTTCACCGCCAAGCTGATCGACGTGCACCCGCCCAACGAGGACTACCCCGAGGGCTTCGACATGCTGCTGAACGACTCGGTCATCCGCTGCCGCTACCGCGAGGGCTTCGACCGCGAGCGGTTCATGGTGCCGGGCGAGATCGTGCCGGTGACGATCACCCTGCCGCCCACGAGCAACCGGTTCGGGCGCGGACACCGCATCCGGCTCGACATCTCGTCGTCGAACTGGCCACGGCTGGACGTCAACCCGAACACCGGCGAGCCGATCGGCCGCCACACCCGTCAGCTCGTGGCCGACCAGGCCGTCTGGGGCGACGCCGCGCATCCCTCGCACATCGAGTTGCCGGTGATCCCGGCGCGGGCGTGACGCCCGACGCGCCCCGTGGCGACGCCCTGGCGGGCCAGGGCCGGGGCAGGCGTGGTAGGCCGTGTTGGGCTCGAACCAACGACCAAAGGATTATGAGTCCTCTGCTCTGACCGACTGAGCTAACGGCCCCCATCCACAGTGTAGCGGTGCCGAAGCGGTCGGACACGGCAGCGGCCGCGCCCCGGACGGGACCGCGACCGCAGGGCCTCGCCGGCCCTCACTTCTTGGTCGCGGTGCCGCCCTTGAAGGTCTGGAAGACGCGCGTCTGCACGCGGCGCGCGTCCTGCGGCAGGGCCTCGGGCACGGCGAGCTTGCCGATGTCGGCGCTGCTCGGGAAGACCACCGGGTTGGCCGCGATCTCCGGCTTGACGAAGGCCTTGGACGCCGCGTTCGGGTTGCCGTAGAAGACGGTGTTGGTCAGCGCGGCATGGACCTGAGGGCGCATGATGTAGTCGATGAACTTGTGCGCGTTCTCGACGTTCTTGGCATCCTTGGGGATCGCCATCGAGTCCATGAACAGGGTGGCACCGCGCGGCGGGATGAACGCCTCGATCCGCTGCCCGGTCTTGTTCTCGAGCGCACGGTTGTTGGCGATCAGGAAGTCACCCGAGTAGCCCAGCGAGACGCACAGCGTACCGTTGGCCAGCTCGTTGATGGGTCCCGGCGAGGAGATGCGGGTGATGTGCGGACGCGCCTTCGCCAGGACGTCGCGCGCAGCGTCGTAATCCTTGGCAGCCTTGCTCCAACCCGGCTTGCCGGCGTAGAGCATCGCCACCGGCACCACTTCGGACGCCGAATCCAGCACGTGCGTGCCGCAGCTCTTGAGCCTGGAGACGTACTTCGGGTCGAACAACAGGTCCAGCGCGTTGGCCGGCATCGGCAGGTCGCCCAGGGCCTTCTTCACCTTGTCGGGGTTGATGCCCACAGTGACGAAGCCCCACAGCCAGTTCACGAGGTGCTTGTTGCCGGGGTCCGCAACGGCGAGCTTCTCGAGCAGCGCCGGATCGAGGTTCTTCCAATTCGTCAGCTTGGATCGGTCCAGCTCCAGCAGCAGCTTGCCGTCGATCTGCATCTTCGCGAAATGCGCGCCGGGCACGACGATGTCGTAGCCGGTCTTGCCCGCCACCAGCCGGGCGTGCAGCGTCTCGTTCGCATCGAAGGTGTCGTAGCGAACCTTGATGCCGGTCTCCTTCTCGAAGTTGGCGATCGTGTCCGGGGCGATGTAGTCAGCCCAGTTCAGGATGTTGAGTTCCTTGGAACTCTGGGCCCAGGCGCTGCCTGGCAGGACCAGGGCAGCAGCCAGCACAGCGCAGGCGGCGAAGGCAGTACGGATCATGGCGGCGGTGGTGGGTTGAGACCGTCAAAGGACGGCGCATGGAGTGTCGGCCCAGCCGAAATTCCGCGGGCGCAACCAGGAAAACGCGTGATCCTAGCAAGCCGCCTGTACCGTGGCGCTCCCGCGGTGGCCGCTCAGCGCGACGACAGTGCGTGGCTGACCAGGCGCGACGTGATGTCGACGATCTGGATCATCCGGTCGTAGGCCATGCGCGTAGGGCCGATGACACCCAGCGTGCCGACGATGCGGCCGTCGACTTCGTAGGGCGCGGTGACGACCGACAGCTCCTCGAAGGGCACGACGCGGCTCTCACCGCCGATGAAGATGCGCACCCCTTCGGCGCGGCTCGAGACGTCGAGCAGGCGCATGAGCTCGGTCTTCTGCTCGAACACACCGAACAGGCGGCGCAGCGAGTTCATGTCCTGGCCGAAGTCCTGCACGTCCAGCAGGTTGCGCTCGCCGCTGACCACGACCTGGTCGATGGACTCGGCCATGGCCTGGCTGCCCACCTGCACCGCCGCCTGCATCAGCGCCGCGATCTCGGTGCGCAGGGCCTCGACCTCGGACTTCAGGCGCTCGCGCACCTCCTCGATCGAGAGATTCGCGTAGTGGCTGTTGAGGAAATTGGCGGCCTCGACGAGCTCGGCCTGGGTATGGTCGCGCTGCGTGAAGATGACGCGGTTCTGGACGTCGCCGTCGGGCGCGACCAGAATCACCAGCACGCGCCGCTCACCCAGGCGCAGGAACTCGATGTGGTGGAACACGTTCGCCTTGCGCGGCGCCGTGACCACCCCGACGAAGTGCGACAGGCTCGACAGCAGTTGCGCGGCCTGGGCAATCACGCGCTGCGGCTGGTCGGGGTGCAGGTGCTCGCGCGCCATGGCCAGGTCCGGCGAGGGCTGGTCCAGGTCCACCGGGCGCGCCGTCAGCATGGTGTCGACGAACAGGCGGTAGCCGCGCGCCGTGGGCACGCGCCCGGCGCTGGTGTGGGGGCTGGCGATCAGACCCAGCTCCTCCAGGTCGCTCATGACGTTGCGGATCGTCGCCGGCGACAGGTCCAGCCCCGAGGCGCGCGACAAGGTGCGCGAGCCCACGGGCTGTCCCTCGGCGATGTAGCGCTCGACGAGGGTCTTCAGCAGGGTTCTTGCACGCTGATCCAGCATGCGGCTGATTCTAGGGATGCAGAGCGGGGCAACCCCACTCATTCGGGATTTCCAGAGGCCCTATGGTGTAATGACTTGCAACCTTTCAGCACGCATGGCCGCCCGCTTCCGCCACGCCGCCATCATCGGCAAGTACCAGGCCCGCGGCATCCACCCGGTGCTCGAGGATGTCGCGCATTTCCTGAGCGAGCAGGGGCTGGACGTCTCCTTCGACAGCGAGACCGCTTCCGGCGCCGGCATGACGCAATACGATATCCAGCCGAGGGCGCAGCTCGGCACGCGCTGCGATCTCGCGGTGGTGGTAGGCGGCGATGGGACGATGCTCGGGATCGCGCGCGAGTTGGCGCGCCACGACATCCCGCTGGTGGGCATCAACCAGGGCAGGCTCGGCTTCATCACCGACATCCCGCAGGACCGCTTCCGCGAGGCTCTGGCGCCGATGCTTGCCGGGCAGTACGAGGAGGAGCGCCGCACCATGCTGGACGCCAGCGTCTGGCGCGACGGCGAGCGCATCTTCGAGGGACTGTCGATGAACGACGTCGTCGTCAGCCGCGGCGCCACGGCCAGCATGGTCGAGCTGCGCGTGACGATCGGCGAGGACTTCGTCGCCAACCTGCGCGCCGATGGCCTGATCGTGGGCTCCCCGACGGGGTCGACCGCCTACGCGCTGTCGGCTGGCGGCCCCATCCTTCACCCGGGGATCGCCGGCTGGGTGCTGGTGCCCATCGCCTCGCATACCCTGTCCAACCGTCCCATCGTGCTGCCCGACCACGGCGAGATCCGCATCGAGATCGTCGCCGGGCGCGACGCCTCGGCCAACTTCGACATGCAATCGCTGACCAGCCTGCTGCACGGCGACGAGGTCCGCGTGCGGCGTTCGCAGCACAAGGTACGCTTCCTGCACCCGCCGGGGTGGAACTACTACGCCACGCTGCGGCGCAAGCTGCGCTGGTACGAGGGCGTCGTCTAGTGCAGCGGTTCACGCCATGCAGCACATGAAACCGTGCCCTTGCCGCCCTGGCGTCGTTGCAGATCCTCGCGATGCCGCTGGGCGTCGCTGTGGTTTGCACCTGGCCAGGCCGTCAAATCCATCGGTTTCATCAAGTGCCGCACGGCGCGAACCGCCGCACTGGAGGAGGCAACGGCCATGATGCGGCGCATCGCCTTGCGCGACTTCGTCATCGTGCGCGAGCTCGAACTCGACGCCGGCCCAGGCTTGTCGGTGCTCACCGGCGAGACGGGGGCAGGCAAATCCATCCTGGTGGATGCGCTGCAACTGGCGCTCGGGGCGCGCGGTGACGCCGGCGTCGTGCGCGAAGGCGCCGCCCGCGCCGAGATCGTGGCCGAGTTCGACGCGCCGGGCACGCTGGCGCCGTGGCTTGCCGAGGCAGGCTTCGACGAGGGCCCCACGCTGCTGCTGCGGCGCACCCTCGACACCGAGGGTCGCAGCCGCGCCTGGATCAACGGCAGTGCAGCCACGGTGACGCAGCTGCGCGAGGCGGCCGACCAGTTGGTCGAAATCCACGGCCAGCACGCCTGGCAGAGCCTGACGCGACCCGCCGCCGTGCGCGCGCTGCTCGATGCCCAGGCCGGCGTGGACGGCGCGCCGCTGTCGGCCGCGTGGTCGGCCTGGCGCCAGGCGCTGGACGCCCTCGAGCGCGCCCGGCAGGCCCGTGACGGGCTGGAACGCGAGCGGGAGCGCCTGCAGTGGCAGATCGGCGAGCTCGCCCGGCTCGAGCCGGCGGCGGGGGAATGGGAGGAGATCAACGCCGAGCACACGCGCATGGCCCATGCGCAAGCCTTGCTGGAGGCTGCGCGCGTCGCGCTCGACGCGTTGTCCGAGGCCGAGCCCTCGGCCGATCGCCTGGCCGGACGTGCGGCCGACGCCCTGGCCGCCGTCGGGCACTACGACGCCGAGCTCGCCGCGGTGGCGGAGGTGCTGCAGTCGGCCCAGGCGCAGCTGGAGGACGGGGCGCGCACGCTGCACGCCTACCTGGGCCACCGCGAACCCGACCCCGGTCGCATGGCCGAGCTCGACGCGCGTCTGTCGGCGTGGATGCAGCTCGCGCGGCGCTACCGGCGCCAGCCTGGCGAGTTGCCCGCGCTCCTCCAGGCCTGGCGCGAGGAGCTGCGCACGCTCGATGCCTCGAGCGACCTGGAAGCGCTGCAACGCATGGCCGACGAAGGCGAGCGCGCCTTCCGGGCGCGGGCCCGGGACGTCTCGGTCGCCCGTCGCGCCGCCGCGCCGAAGCTCGCCACCGCAATCACTCAGGCGATGCAGCAGCTCGGCATGGCCGGCGGCCGCTTCGAGATCGCGCTGCAAACGCTGCAGACGCCCCAGGCCCATGGGCTCGAGCAGGTGGAGTTCCTGGTCGCCGGCCACGCCGGCTCGAGCCCGCGGCCGCTGGCCAAGGTAGCCTCGGGCGGCGAGCTGTCTCGCCTGGCCCTGGCCATCGCGGTCACCACCGCGCGCAGCCGCGCCGCGGCCGGCGCGGCACCCACGCTGATCTTCGACGAGATCGACGCCGGCGTCGGCGGCGCCGTGGGCGACACCGTGGGCCGCCTGCTCAGGCAGCTCGGTGCCGACACGCAGGTGCTGGCAGTGACGCACCTGGCGCAGGTGGCCGCCTGTGCCGACACGCACTTCGTCGTCAGCAAGGCCGCTGCCGACGGACAGACGGTGAGCCGGATCGTGTCGGTGGCGGGCGAGGCACGCGTGGCCGAGATCGCGCGCATGCTCGGCGGTGGACGTCTGGCGGGCACGAGCCTCGCCCACGCCCAGGCCATGCTGGAGGGCGCGGCACGATGAAGACGGCCAAGGTGGTCCTGATCACCGGGATGTCGGGCTCCGGCAAGTCGGTGGCGCTGCACGCCCTCGAGGACGCGGGCTTCTTCTGTGTCGACAACCTGCCTCCGGAACTGCTGCCCGACTTTGTCCGTCTGGAGGGTGAGCGCCGCACACAGCGCATCGCCGTGGCCGTGGATGTGCGCACCGGCCGCTCGCTGCCGGTGCTGCTGCCACTGATGCAGGCACTCGAAGCCCATGGCGTGCTCATCCGGTCGATATTCCTGGACTCGGTGACCGAAGCGCTGGTGCGTCGCTACTCCGAGTCGCGGCGCCCCCACCCGCTGGCGCGCGGTGGCGCGTCCAACGATGCGGCACAGGCCTTGAACGAGGCGATCGCGCAGGAGCGCGAGCTCCTGTCCGGCCTGCGAGACGTCTCCACCGTGCTCGACACCAGCCTGCTGCGTCCGGCTCAGCTGCGGGCCTGGGTGCGAGACCTCGTCGGCGTCAGTCCGGGAACGCTGACGCTGGTCTTCGAGTCCTTCGCGTACAAGCGCGGGGTGCCGCTGGACGCCGACTTCGTCTTCGACCTGCGGGTGCTGCCCAATCCCTTCTACGAGCGCGAGCTGCGCCCGCTCAGCGGCCGTGACGAGCCGGTCCGCCGCTACCTCGAGGCACAGCCTGAGGTGGGGGCGCTGCTGAGCGAGATCGAGGGCTTCCTGACGCGCTGGATCCCAGGGTTCGAAGTCGACCAGCGCAGCTACCTCACGGTGGCGCTGGGCTGCACCGGCGGGCAGCACCGCTCCGTCTACGCCGCCGAGCAACTCGGCGCGCGCTTTGCCGGCACCAGGCCGACCCTCGTGCGGCACCGCGAACTCGACAGCACCGAATGACCACCTCCGTCCTCCTGCCCGACCCGCTGCCGCTGTTTCCACTGCAGATGGTGCTGTTCCCCGACGGCCTGCTGCCGCTGAAGATCTTCGAGGCGCGCTACCTGGACCTCGTCAGTCACTGCCTGCGGCGCGGTGAGCCCTTCGGCGTGGTCTGCATCACGCGTGGCGCGGAAGCCGGATCCAACGCCGACGGCATGCGCATCGAGGCCGTCGGCGTGCTCGCGCGGATCGACGAAGTCGACGCCGAACAGATGGGCATCCTCAAGCTGCGCTGCACCGGAACGTCACGCTTTCGCCTCACCCAGCCCCCAGTCCAGCGGCATGACGGGCTGTGGGTGGCCGCCAGCGTCGAGCTCATCGCGGACGACGAGCCCGCAGCCGTGCAAGCGCAGTTCCATCCCGCGGTCGAGGGCCTGAAGGACGCGGCTGCGCAGCTGCAGTCGCAAGGCACGACACCCTTCATGCCGCCGCTGCGGTGGGACGACGCGGGCTGGGTCGCCAACCGCTGGTGCGAACTGCTGCCGGTCGCGATGTCGGCCAAGCAGCGCCTGATGGAGCTCGAGGACCCCGTGACGCGCTTGCGCCTGGTCGACGAGTTCCTGCGCAGCCGTCAAGTCCTCAAGGACTGAGCAACGATCCGGCAGCAGGGCGCGCCCGCGCGAGCTGTCATCGGCCGGGTCCCGGCAACGCAAGCAGCAGCTTGCGCACCGGCGCCGGCAGACCGGCAGCGAGCGCCTGCGCCGTGGTGTGCCAGCGTCCGCCCGCGGGCAGCTGTGCCTCGATGGCGGCCTGGTCCGCGGGCGGCAGCGCCGGCGGCAACTCCCAGTGCAAGGGACGCAGCGTCCAGTCGAAATGCGTGAGCGCATGCTCGACAGCAGGCAGTTCCTGGCCCTGCCCTGGCCAAGGGCCGACCAGCGCCCGCAGCGCCGCCAGGTCGGACCAGTCCGGCAGGCTCCACAGGCCGGCCCAGACACCTCTGGGCGGACGCTGGTGCAGCCATACGCGCCCGCCCTGGACCAGCCAGAGCAGGGTGTGCTCTCGCCGCCCACGCTTGAGGCGCCGGGTCTTGACGGGATAGGACTCGGGCCTGGCCTGGGCCCGCGCCACGCAGTCTGGCGCGAGCGGACACACCAGACAGGTCGGCCGGCGCAGGGTGCACACCTGCGAGCCCAGGTCCATCACGCCCTGCGTGTAGGACTCGATCCCCTGCGCGGGCAGCAGGGCCTGGGCGCGATCCCACAACGCTCGCTCCTGGGCTGCTTCGGCCAGGTCGCCGTCGAAACCCAGCACACGCGTGAGCACGCGCTTGACGTTGCCGTCCAGGATGGCCACGCGCTCCCCGAAGCAGAAGGCGGCGATCGCCGCCGCGGTCGATCGGCCTATCCCCGGCAAGGTCGCGAGCGTTGCGCTGTCGCGCGGGAACTGCCCCGCATGGGCGGCGACAACCTGCTGCGCACAGCGGTGCAGATGGCGCGCGCGGCTGTAGTAGCCCAGGCCGCTCCACAGCGCGAGCACATCGTCCAGTGGCGCCGCAGCGAGCGCCTGCACGTCCGGAAAGCGTTCGAGGAAGCGCCCGTAGTAGCCCAGCACCGTGGCCACCTGGGTCTGCTGGAGCATGATCTCCGACAACCAGACGCGGTAGGGGTCGCGGGTTCCCTGCCACGGCAGGCCGTGGCGGCCGTGCGATGCCTGCCAATGCACGACGCGCTCGCCCAGACCCTGCGGCAAGGCCAGGCTGCGGGGATGCGTGTCCGCGCCCTTGAGCTGGCGCGCCTGGCCTTTCAGCGCCGCTGGCATCGCGGGCAGAAATAGGTCGCGCGCTGGCCCTGGACGATGCGCCGTACCGGGTCCGCGCATTGCAGGCAGGGTTGCGCCTCGCGCCCGTAGACCGCCGCGTGGTCTTGAAAGGCGCCGTCCATCCCGTGCGCGTCGCTGAAGTCGCGCAGCGTCGAGCCGCCGAGCGCCAGCGCGCGAGCGAGGGTGTCGCGCACCGCCTGAAGCAGGCGCGCCGCGCGCGGACGGCTGATGCGGTCGGCGCGCACGCGGGGATCGATCCCCGCATGGAACAGGGCCTCGCAGGCATAGATGTTGCCGGCACCGACCACCGGGTCACCCGACAGGAGCACGCTCTTGATCGCGGCACGCCGGCCGCTCAAGGCGGCGTGGAAGGACTGCGGCGTGAGGGCGGCATCGAAGGGCTCGTGACCCAGACGCGCCAGCAGGGCCGCTGCCGGCGGCTGGTCCAAGGCCGGCGCGAAGACCACGGCGCCGAACCGCCGCGGGTCGTGCAAGCACAGTCGACCGCTCCCGGTGCCACCTTCGACGAACAGCTCGAAATGATCATGCAAGCCGAGCGGCCCGGCCGGCGCGGTGTGCTCGGGACGGAAGGCGAGCGAGCCCGACATCCCCAGGTGCAGCAACAAGCCGCCGGCGTCGCTGTCGCCCTGGCCGGGCCGTGGACCGAGGGGCAGCCAAAGATACTTGCCCCGCCGCGCCACCGGCCCGATGGCGCGACCCACCAGGCTGTGTGGATCGCAGCCCAGCGGCCAGCGCAAAGGTTTGCCGACCCGCACGCCGAGCACGCGAGCGCGCTCCAGCGGCCGGGAGATGCTCAGACGTGTGACTTCGACCTCGGGCAGTTCGGGCATGACGCATTATCGAAAACCGGCGGCGCCTGCGCTGCGAGAAGCTCGCGACCGTGAGCCGGACGCACTCACCACACGCGGAGCACGACAGCCGTGGACAGGAAAGATCGCCTCGGGCGGCGTATGCTCGCACCGATGACATCAACCGTGAAATCCCTCGTCAATCGCCACCGGTCGGTGCCGACGCCCGGGCCTCGGGCACACCGTTGGCATTGGGCCTGCAGCGCGGCGCTGAGCGCGTTCTGCCTGTCGGCCACGGCGCCGCAAGCGCAAGCGCAAGCACAGGCACAAGCACAAGCACGCCCTGAGGCCGTGACCGGCGACGGGCCGGCGCAGGCGATTCGCAACTCGGTGCTCGACGCCCAGCTGTTCTACCAGTTGCTGGCCGCCGAGATCGAATGGCGGCAGGGACGCGCCGTGGTCGCCTTCGAGGTCGTGCTGGACGCCGCGCGGCGCACGAAGCACCCGGAGCTGTTCCAGCGTGCGGCTGATATGGCGCTCCAGGCGCGCACCGGTGACCGGGCGCTCACGGCCGCGCGCGCCTGGCGAGGCGCTCATCCCGACGCGCTGGAACCGGCTCGGCTGCAGTTGCAGATCCTCTCGGCCTTGAACCGGCCGGCCGAAGCCGCCGAGCCGCTGCGCTTCCTGATCACCCGCACGCCGGCGGCCGAGAGAGCGGGGCTGATCGCTTCGCTGCCACGCTTCTTCCAACGCAGCACGGAAATCCGCGCCGTGGCGACGATGCTCGAGACGGTGCTGCCCCCGCCGGGCGTCGATGCCCCGACCCGGGCCGCGTCGTGGACGGCGCTCGGCCGGGTGTGGCTGCAAGCCGGCGACCTCGTCCGGGCGCTGGACCTGGCCCGCCGCGCCCATGCCTCGGCGCCGGACACCCCAGGCCCGGCACTTCTGGCGCTGGAGCTGATGCCGCGCGTGCCCGCGGCCGAGGCCGTCGTCAAGGGGCATCTCGGAGCTACCTCGCCGCAGCCGCAGTTGCGGCTGGCCTACGCCCGCGTGCTCGGCCAGATGCAACGCCAGGAGGAGGCGTTGGCGCAGGTCCAGGGCGCCATCGCCCAGCAGCCTGACAACGCCCCCGCCTGGCTCATGCAGGGCGCGCTCCACCTGGAACTCAGGCAGGCCGACCCCGCCGAGCGGGCCATCCGGCGCTACCTCGAGCTGGCCCCCGCAGCGGCGGCCTCGGCACCCCAGCCGGCCACGCCCCCCGCCGCCGACGACGAAGACGACGACCCGGCCGCCACGATGGACGGCGCAACCGCTCAGGCCTGGCTCATGCTCGCCCAGACCGCGGAGCTCCGGCAGGACTACGTGGCCGCTGAAGCCTACCTTCAGCGCATCGACAACCCCCAGCGCCTGCTCGAGGTGCAGACGCGGCGCGCGACGATCCTGGCCCGCCAGGGGCGGGTCGACGAGGCCCGCGAATTGATCCGCAAGGTGCCCGAGCGCGACGATGACGAGGAGCGCGCGAAGCTGGTCGCCGAGGCGCAGATGCTGCGCGAACTCAAGCGCCATGGCGAGGCCTACGAGGTCTACGGTCGCGCGCTCGAGCGCTGGCCGCGCGACCTGGACCTGCTCTATGAGCAGGCGATGGTGGCCGAGAAGGTGAACCGGCTGCAGGACATGGAGCGGCTGCTTCGCCGGGTCATGGAGCTCAAGCCCGACCACGCGCACGCCCACAACGCGCTCGGCTACTCGCTGGCGGACCGCGGCACGAGGCTGCCGGAGGCGCGCGCGCTGATCGTCAGGGCGCTGGAGTTGCTGCCCGGCGACCCCTTCATCACCGACAGCCTGGGCTGGGTCGAGTTCCGGCTCGGCAATCACGCAGAGGCGCTGCGTCTGCTGCAACAGGCCTACACGGCCCGCGCCGACGCCGAGATCGCCGCCCACCTGGGCGAAGTGCTGTGGGTCAAGGGCCAGCGCGAGGAGGCACTGCGCGTCTGGCGTGAAGGCCGGCAACGCGACGCCGGCAACGAAGTGCTGCGCGAGACGCTGCAGCGGCTGCGGGCTGAGCCCTGAGGATCGGCGAGGCCAAGGCCCCCATGCCCACAGCCGCCGCCATCGCCCCCGTCCCGAAACGCGTTGCGCCGGGCCCATGGCAGCTGCGCCGACTCGCCGCGGTCGTCGTCGCTTGTGCCCTCGGTGGCTGCGCGGTCCAGCCGCCGCGCTCGGCCGGCGACACGGTGGTCGGGCGCCTTTCCGTGCTGGTTGCGGCCACCGACACCGAGCCCGCGCGCGCCTTCAGCGCCGGCTTCGAATTGCGCGGCGATCCCGATGCCGGCCGGCTCGATCTGTTCGCGCCCACGGGCACCGTGGTCGCGCGCGCAATCTGGCAACCGGGTCTTGCCCAGCTCGAGGCGGGGCAGGGTTCGGCGCGGTTTGCCGACCTGGGCGAGCTCACGCTGCGCGCGCTCGGCGAACGGCTGCCGGTCGAGGCGCTATTCGACTGGCTGCAGGGACGACCTTGGCCTGGCGTACCCCACACGCCCCGCCCCCAGGGATTCGCGCAGGAGGGCTGGGATGTGGACGTCTCCGCGCTCACGCGCGGCAGCATCGTCGCGCGCCGCGACAGCCGGCCCGCGGTGACGCTGCGTCTGCGCATGACGCCCGACCCGTGATGTCCGGAACCGCGCTCGGTGATGCCGCCTGGGCGCACCTCCGCTGAATGATCCCGAGGAGCCCTCCGTGAGCCTTCGTGCGCTGCACGACCTGCCCGCACCGGCGAAGCTGAACTTGTTCCTGCACGTGACGGGGCGGCGTGCGGACGGCTATCACCTGCTGGAGTCGGTCTTCGTGCTGATCGACTGGTGCGACACCTTGCACTTCGAGCGCCGGGACGACGGGCTGCTGTGCCGACACGACCTTGGACAGCCTCTGCCGGCCGAAGACCTGTGCCTGCGCGCCGCACGCGCGCTGCGGGCTGCCGGGGGCGTGACGTGGGGCGCGGACATCTGGATCGACAAGCGCGTACCCGCCGGCGCGGGCATGGGCGGCGGCAGCTCCGATGCTGCGACCGTGCTGCTGGCGCTTAACCGCTTGTGGGGACTGCGCTGGCCGCGCGCCCGGCTGCTCGAGATCGCGGCCACGTTGGGCGCGGACGTGCCCTTCTTCGTCCACGGTCACGATGCCCTGGCCCAGGGTGTGGGCGAGCAGCTTCGCGCCGTGGCCTTGCCCGGTCCGCGCGCCTACGCCGTCGTCAAGCCACCTGTGTCGATCGCCACGGCCGACATCTTCGGCAGCCCGCTTCTGCGACGCGACTCGCCTTCGGTTATAGTTGCGGGCTCTTTGGAGAGCAGCGCGCTGTCTGCGCTTGCCAGCCCGACCGGGCTCTTCGGCAGGAATGACCTGCAGAGTCCGGCCGAAGCCCGGTGCCACGAGGTAGGCCAAGTTGCCGAGTGGTTGAGGGTGCGGTTTGGCAACAGCCGGATGACCGGATCTGGCAGCGCGGTGTTTTCCAAGCTCGACGCGGGCGCCCTGCCCGAGGCGACACAGCTGGAGGGTTCATTGCCTGAAGGCTGGGTAGGCCGTCTGTGTCGAGGCCTGGTCCGCCACCCTCTGGCTGACTGGGTGGAGTGAACGATTCGAGGGCGTCGCGCGAGCGGGGTCCTGTGTAGGGGAGTCGCCAAGTTGGTTAAGGCATCGGATTTTGATTCCGACATGCGAGGGTTCGAGTCCTTCCTCCCCTGCCAAATGACACCAAGCTGCGTTCGCTGACGCCCAGCGCGTCACTGCGCAGTCCGCAGCGCCGAGGCCCACCGTGCTCTTCAACACCGTGCTCTTCTCCGGCAACGCCAATCCGGCGTTGGGCCGTGAGATCGCTGCCAGCCTGGGCGTAGAGCTCGGCAAGGCTCACATCGGTCGCTTCTCCGACGGTGAAGTGACGGTCGAGATCCAACAGAACGTCCGCGCCCGGGACATCTTCGTCGTGCAGTCGACCTGCAGCCCGACGAACGAGAACCTGATGGAGTTGCTGATCCTGGTGGACGCGCTCAAGCGCGCGAGCGCGCGTCGCATCACCGCCGTGATGCCCTACTTCGGTTATGCGCGCCAAGACCGCCGCCCGCGCTCCACCCGGGTGCCGATCAGCGCCAAGGTCGTGGCCAACCTGCTCGAGACCGTGGGCGTCGAGCGCGTGCTGACCATGGACCTGCACGCCGACCAGATCCAGGGCTTCTTCGACATCCCGGTCGACAACATCTACGCGTCGCCGGTGCTGCTGAGCGACCTGAAGAGCCGCGACTACCCCGAACTCGTCGTCGTGTCGCCCGACGTCGGCGGCGTGGTGAGAGCCCGCGCCCTGGCCAAGCAACTGGGGTGCGACCTCGCCATCATCGACAAGCGCCGCCCGAAAGCCAATGTCTCCGAGGTCATGCACGTGATCGGGGAGATCGAGGGCCGCAACTGCGTGATCATGGACGACATGATCGACACCGCCGGCACCCTGGTGAAAGCGGCCGAGGTGCTGAAGGAGCGCGGAGCGGGCAAGGTCTTCGCCTACTGCACCCACCCGGTGTTCTCCGGCCCGGCGATCGAGCGCATCGCCGGCTCGCAGCTCGACGAGGTCGTGATCACCAACACCATACCGCTCGGCGAGGCCGCCCGCGCGTGCGGCAAGATCCGCCAGCTGTCGGTGGCCTTCCTGTTCGCCGAGACGATCCGCCGCATCTCCGACGGGGAGTCGGTGACCTCGCTTTTCGCAGAACAGAACAACAATTTCTGAGTGTCCGCCTGCCGGCGCGTGAGCGGCGGCAGGCAGCAAGCCGCGTGGGTCATCGGGCCCATGCACCCTGAGCGCCTGGTCGCGGGCGCTTCCAACTGGAGTTCAAGATGAAATTCACCGCTTTCGAGCGTGCGCTGCAGGGGACCGGAGCGAGCCGCCGCCTGCGCAACGCTGGCAAGGTGCCCGGCATCGTCTACGGTGCCGGCACGCCCACGATGATCGAGCTCGATCACAACGCTCTGTACTTCGCCCTGAAGAAGGAAGCCTTCCACTCCTCCATCCTCGAGATGGAGCTCGGCTCCCAGGTGCAGAAGGTGCTGCTGCGCGACTTCCAGATGCACGCCTGGAAGCAGCAGGTCCTGCACATCGACTTCCAGCGCGTGGACGAGTCGACGCGCCTGCGCAAGAAGGTGCCGCTGCACTTCACCGGCGAGGAGAACTCGCCCGCGGTCAAGACCGACAAGTGCCTCGTCAACCACGTCCAGACCGAGCTCGAGATCGAGTGCCTGGCCTCGCAGCTGCCCGAGTTCGTCACGATCGACCTGTCCGCCATGGTCAAGGGCCAGTCGCTGCACGTGAACGACCTGAAGTTGCCCGAGGGCATCAAGGCGGTGCGGCACGGCACGCTCAACCCGGTGATCGCGGCGGTGACCGTGCCGAAGGAAGAGGAAGAGGTCGCCCCGGCGACCACCGTGGCGCCCGCGGCCAAGACCCCGGCCAAGAAGAAGGACGAGAAGCAGAACAAGAAGTGAGCCGCTTCCCCGGGCAGCCCGTGAGCGCGGCCCGAGGATCCCGGCCTTCCTGCCAGGGCTCCACCTCATCGGTGGGGCCCTTTTTCCTTGAGGGCGACGCATGATCAAGCTGCTGGTCGGCCTGGGCAACCCGGGCCCGGAGTACGAACACACGCGACACAACGCCGGCTTCTGGTGGGTGGACGCGGCCGCCCGACGGCTGGGCGCGCGACTGGCCGCGGAACGTGCCTTCTTCGGGCTGGCCGGCCGGGCAGGACATGCCGAGGGACCGGTATGGCTGCTCGAGCCGCAGACCTACATGAACCTGTCGGGCAAGGCGGTCGCCGCGCTGGCGCGCTTCTACAAGATCACCCCGCAGGAGGTGCTGGTCGTGCACGACGAGCTCGACCTGCCTCCTGGCCAGATGCGACTCAAGTTCGGCGGCGGCCATGCCGGTCACAACGGCTTGCGCGACATTCATGCCCAGCTCGGCAGCCCCGACTACTGGCGGCTGCGTCTGGGCATCGGCCACCCCGGCGTCAAGGCCGAGGTCGCGAACTACGTGCTGCGCAAGCCGCCGGCCGACGAACGTGAAGCCATCGAGCACGCCGTGGAGCAGTCGGTGGCCCAGCTCGACTTGCTCGTCGCGGGACGCATGGAGCAGGCGATGATGAAGCTGCATCCCCGGCTGCCGGCGGCCGGGCCGGCACTCAAGCCGCCCCCGTCGGCACCTGCGCCGGACGCCCCGTCAGGCGCTCGTACTTCAGCACCAGTTGCTCCCGCGTCTCGACGTGGTGCGGATTGACCGGGATGCAGGAAACCGGACACACCTGCACGCACTGCGGCTCGGAGAAGTGGCCTACGCATTCGGTGCAGCGGTGGGGGTCGATCTCATAGATCTCCTCGCCCATCGAGATCGCTTCGTTGGGGCACTCGGGCTCGCAGACGTCGCAGTTGATGCACTCGTCGGTGATCCACAGGGCCATGACGTTCGCGCTCGCGTGGGAGAGGGGGAGAGGGGTTGTCGTTCGGACGACCGGGCGGAGCAGCGCCGGCTGTCTACGCGCTGGCGGTCCGGCCGACCCGCGCCATCACGCGCTGGAACACGACGGGTGCCACGAGGCCCGAGACATCGCCGCCCAGGGTGGCAATCTCGCGCACGAAGGTGGCGCTGATGTGCTGCAACGCCGCCCCCGGGGTGAGGAAGACGGTGTCCATGGACGGCATCAGCCGGCGGTTCATGCCGGCCATCTGGAACTCGTAGTCGCAGTCGCTCGTCGTGCGCACGCCGCGCAGCACCACCTGGGCGCCGACACGCGCCACGAAGTGGGTCAGCAAGCCGTCGAAGGGCTCGATCTCGACGTTGGGGTGCGTGGCCGCGACTTCACGCGCCATTTCCAGGCGCTCGTCGAGCGTGAACATCGTACGCTTGTGATGGCCCACGGCCACCGCGAGCACGAGGCGGTCGAACAAGCGCGCGCCGCGGGCCATCAGGTCCATGTGGCCGAGCGTGATCGGGTCGAAGGTGCCGGGATAGACGGCGATGACAGGAGGACGGGTGCTCATCGTGCGGGAAGGCACGCAAGCGACGCGCCCCCTGCGCCCGAGTGTAGCGGCGCAGCCACATCACCCGCCCTGCCGGACAGGGACAGCACCCGCGTGGGCGCCAGGCCCGCGGCGGTCGGCAGGCACCCGCTCACATGCTGCGCCGGTACTGCCCGCCCACCTCGAACAGGGCGCTGGTGATCTGACCCAGGCTGCAGCAGCGTACCGCCTCCATCAGCACCTCGAAGACGTTGGCGTTGACGATCACGGCCTGCTGCAACCGCCGCAGCATCGCCGGCGCCACATCGGCGTGGCGCGCATGGAAGTCGTGCAGGCGCTGCAACTGAGACCCCTTCTCGTCCTCGGTCGAACGCGCGAGCTCGATGTGCTCGGGCACCGGGTCGCCAGCCGGGTTGCGGAAGGTGTTCACGCCGATGATCGGATGCTCGCCGGTGTGCTTGAGCATCTCGTAGTGCATGCTCTCCTCCTGGATGCGCCCGCGCTGGTAGCCCGTCTCCATGGCGCCGAGCACGCCGCCGCGCTCGGCGATGCGCTCGAACTCGGCCAGCACCGCCTCCTCGACGAGCTCGGTGAGCTCGTCCACGATGAAGGCGCCCTGGTTGGGGTTCTCGTTCTTGGCCAGCCCCCACTCGCGGTTGATGATGAGCTGGATGGCCATCGCGCGGCGCACGCTCTCCTCGGTGGGGGTGGTGATGGCCTCGTCGTCGGCGTTGGTGTGCAGGCTGTTGCAGATGTCGGAGATCGCGATCCGCGCCTGCAGCGTCGTGCGGATGTCGTTGATGGCGATCTCCTGCGCGTGCAGTCTGCGGCCGCTGGTCTTGATGTGGTATT
>CAIRBF010000028.1 GCA_903876715.1 uncultured beta proteobacterium | reverse complement strand
GTCCTCCTCGCGCTTGTTCTCGGCCTCGTAGGCGGCCTTGTTGTAGGGCGTGCCCGACTTCTCGGCCACGTCGCGCACGACGGCCCAGTCCTTCTGGTAGGTGATGGGCAGGAAGCGGTCGTCGCCGTTGAACTCCTTCTGCATTGCCGCCGGGAAGCGGAACGAGAAGAAGCACTCCTTGAGCTTGGCCGCCAACTCGGGCTTCAGGTCGTGCGCATGCGCGAACGAGGAGGTCGGGAACACCGAGCTGCGGTAGAGGATGCGGAAGTCCGAGGCCTTGATGTTGCCGCGGGTGGCCATCCGGTCGAAGACGTCCGAGGCCACCGCCGCCATGTCGTAGTCGCCCGAAGCGACGCCGAGCACGGACTTGTCGTGCCCGCCGGACATCAGCGGCTTGTAGTCGGTCTCGGGCGTGAGACCGCGCTCCGGGAACAGCACGCGCGGCGCCAGGTTGCCCGAGTTCGACGAGGGCGAGGTGTGGGCGACCTTCCTGCCCTTCAGGTCGGCCAGCGACTGGAAGGGGCTGGACGCCTTGACGATGGCCAGCAGGTTGTAGCCGCGAACCTCGCTGCCCAGTCCCTTGGCGGCGAAGGGGACCGCGCCGGCCATGTTGACGGCAAAGCCCGTCGGGCCGGTGGAGAAGCCCGCGAAGTGCAGGCGCCCCGAACGCATGGCCTCGATCTCCGCCGCATTGGATTGCACCGGGAAGTAGACCGTGCGCTTGCCGACGCACTTCTCGAGGTGGTCGGTGAAGGGCTTGAAGACGTTGGCGTAGACCGCCGGGTCTTCCACCGGGGTGTAGGCCCAGACGAGCGTGGACGGATCGCGCCACTTGGACGGATCCTTCGGGGCATCGGCGACGAGGTCGCGGTCGGCGTCGCAGTACACCGTGTCGAGTTGGCCGCGGTTCGAGCAGTCGGCTTGCGCCGCGGCGGCGCCGGTGAAGCCCAGGGCGGCCAGCGCCAGCATCAGGCGGCGGGAGGTCGGGGTCATGCGAGGTCTCCAGTGAAAAAGAGCCCGGCGTGGACGGGCTGTCATCGTCATGTCATATTAGCCCAGCACCGATCTTGTCCTGGACAGGGTCTTCCCGCGCCACGCACCGGGCCGCCCGCCCGCTGAAGTGCTCTCGCGCCCTTGAGCTCACGCAATCCCTGGCCCGGGCAGGACCGCGCCGCCGCCGGCATGATCGGGCCATCGTGCTGAACATCGACGCGCTCGCCAAGGCCCATGCCGAGGCCCCGGTCTTCCGGGGGGTCTCGCTTCAGGTGCGCGCGGGCGAGTTCGTCGCGCTGCTGGGCGAATCGGGGGTGGGCAAGAGCACGCTGCTGAACTGCATCGCCGGGCTGGACGAGGCAGACACCGGGCGCATCGAACTGGACGGTGTCGAGGTGGGCCCGCTGTCGGCGGACGCCCGTGCCCGCCTGCGGCGTGAGAAGCTCGGCTTCGTCTTCCAGGCCTTCCACGTCCTGCCGCACCTGAGCGTGGCCGAGAACGTCGAGTTGCCGCTGCGTCTGCTGGGCACCGCGTGGCGCGCCGGCCGGCGCGACGGCGCCGACGCGCGCGTGCAGGAACTGCTCGGGGCGGTCGGCCTGGGCGGTCTGGGCGGGCGCCTGCCAGCCCAGCTCTCGGGTGGACAGTTGCAGCGCGTGGCCATCGCGCGCGCGCTCGTGCACCGGCCGGCACTGATCCTGGCCGACGAGCCCACCGGCAACCTCGATCCCGCCACCGCGGCACGCGTGATGGAGGCGCTCGTCGCCCAGGCCCACGTCAGCGGCGCCGCCTGCCTGCTCGTCACGCACTCGGCGGCGGCCGCCGCCCGCGCCGACCGCGTCCTGCGCCTGACGGCCGACGGCGTGGTGGACGGCACCGGGGCCGACGCCGGCCTCGCCAGCGCCGAGCCTCGGGCACGCCCCTGCCCTTGAACGCCGACCGACCCGCCGCCCTCCTGCACGCCTGGCTCGGGCTGTGGCCGCTGGTGCTGCGCGAGTGGCGCCACCATCCCTGGCGCCTGGCGGTGGCCGTGCTCGCGGTCGCGCTCGGGGTGGCGCTCGCATGGTCGGTGCACCTGATCAACAACTCGGCGCTGTCGGAATTCTCGGCCGCGGTGCGCTCGGCCAACGGCGAGCCCGATGCCGTCGTGCGCGGGCCGCCGGGTGGGTTCGACGACACGCTGTTCGACCGTGTCGCCGCGCTGCCGGGGGTGACGCGCGCCAGCCCGGTGGTCGAGCTCGAAACCTACGCGCGGCGCGCATCGGCGACGCCGGGCGCGGTCACGGCCCCAGCCCAGGTCACGAGCGCGATCGCGGCGCCAGCCTCGGCAGCAGAGGCGAACCCGCGCCTGATCGTGCGCTTGGTGGGCCTGGACGCGCTGGCCGCCGCACCGCTCACGCCCGGCGCGCTGCCGCGGCCTGCGGCTGGCAGTGACCGGCTGGCCCTGCTGGACCCCGGGCTGGTCTTCGTCAATGGCGCTGCGCGAGAGCGCCTGCGCCTTCGCGACGGCGACACGCTCGCGCTGCAAGCCGGGCCGCGCTGGCAGTCCCTGCGCGTGGGTGGCAGCGTGGCCGCCGGGGGCACACCGCTGCTGGTGGTGGACATCGCCGCCGCGCAAGCCCTGTTCGGCTTCGAAGGCCGGCTGTCGCGGATCGACCTGCGGCTCGAGCCTGGCGTCCGCGCCGATGCGCTGGCCACCGCCCTGCCCGCGGGCCTGCGCCTGGCACCCGCTGACGAGACCGAGCAGCGCGTCTCGCAGATGTCACGCGCCTACCGGGTGAACCTGACAGTGCTGGCCCTGGTGGCGCTGTTCGTCGGCGGCTTCCTGGTGTTTTCGGTTGTCGCGCTGTCGGTGGCGCAGCGCACACCGACGCTGGCGCTGCTGGGTGTGCTCGGACTCCCGGCGGCGGGCCGGCGTGCCCTCGTCCTGGCCGAGTGCGCCGCAATCGGTCTGGCCGGCAGCGCGCTCGGGCTCGCGCTGGGCACGGCACTTGCCGCCGCGGCGCTGCGCTGGCTGGCCGGAGACCTGGGCGGTGGCTACTTCCCGGGCATCGCGCCGGTGCTGCAGGTGCAGCCGCTGGCACTGGCCGGCTTTGCGCTGCTGGGGCTGGCTTCGGCGCTGGCCGGCGGCTGGGTGCCGGCCCGGCGGGCCGAGCGGCTGCAGCCGGCGCTTGCGCTCAAGGGCCTGGGCGGCCCGGCGACGGCGGCGCCGCGGCTGCGCTGGCCGCTGGCCCTGCTGGCCG
>CAIRBF010000027.1 GCA_903876715.1 uncultured beta proteobacterium | reverse complement strand
TCGGGGCCTGGTGGCTGCCGCCCGGCCCCGGCACACCGGCACCGGGCGGCGCGCCCACCGCGGCGGCGGCAGGCGCCTCGGGGCCGGCGCCCGGCGAGATCGCCTCGCCGCTGTCACGCCGCGAGGGCCTGGTCTGGCTCGGCCTGTTCGTGCTGCTGCTGGCGGCCCTGCCGCTGGCCGCGGCGGCGCTCGCACAACCGGCACTGATCCAGGCCGACGCGTTCTACCGCGCCGGCGCGCTGGTGTTCGGCGGCGGGCACGTGGTGCTGCCGCTGCTGCAGGCCGAGGTCGTGCCCACCGGCTGGGTGCGCGAGGACCTGTTCCTCGCCGGCTACGGCGCGGCGCAGGCCGTGCCGGGGCCGCTGTTCACCTTCGCCGCCTTCCTTGGGGCGTCGATGTCCACCGGCGCGAGCGGCTGGGCCGGCGGGCTGCTGTGCTTGGTGGCCGTCTTCCTGCCGGGGCTGCTGCTGGTGGCCGGCGCCTTGCCCTTCTGGGCCGCGCTGCGCCGCCGCGCGCGCGCGCAGGCGGCGCTGGCCGGGGTGAATGCCGCCGTCGTCGGCCTGCTGCTGGCGGCGCTGTACGACCCGGTGTGGACCGCTGCCATCCACGGCCCGCGCGACTTCGCGCTGGCCCTGGCAGCGCTGCTGGCGCTCAACGCCTGGAAGCTCCCGCCGTGGGCGGTGGTGCTGGGCTGCGGCGCGGCGGGGGCCGCGCTGGGCGGCTGACCCGGGATCAGTGCAGCACCAGCAGCGGCAGCTTGCTGCCCGCGAGCACGGCCTTGGTGTGCGAGCCGAACAGGAATTCGCCGAACGCGCCGCGCCCGTGCGTCACCATCACGATCATGTCGCAGTCCTGCGACTCGGCGGTGTCGATGATGGCGCGGTCGATGCGCGGCACCTGGTCGTAGAAGCCGTGGAAGGGCACACCCGCCGCCTTGGCCGCGGCCTCGAAGCGCTCCAGCACCGGCCGGGCGTGGGCCGCGCTCATCGCCTCGTGCTCGGCGATCTCCCGCTCCAGCGCCTGCGCGCTGATCGGGCCGGGACGCACCGGCGGCAGGGGCTCGGCGACGAAGCCGGTGATGGCCGCGCCCAGTTGCTGCGCGAGGCCGATGCTGGCCTCGATGGCCTTCTGGGACAGATCGCTGCCGTCGACCGGCACGAGCAGGCGCTTGTAGCTCATGGGACACCTCTGCGGATGAACGCTGTGCAGGACCGGCACGGTAACGCCGTGCGCATGTCGGGCACTTGACCTGCTGCAAGCGATCGCGTCCTGGACGCTGCGGGTGTTCTGCAAATTGGAGCGACAGCGCCCGGCGTTCACACCGTGCCGTATTGCCGGGCCAGCGCGCGCAGTGCCTGCGCCGACGCCGCGGCGTCGAAGGCCGGGCCCAGCTCGTCGGCCAACACCTGCGCGACGGCGTCAGCCACCGCCCCGGCCTGCGCCGCGTCCAGGAAGAGCAGGCGGCTGCGCCGCGCGAGCACGTCCTCGACGCTGCGCGCCATCTCCTCGCGCGCGGCAAAGCGCACCATGGCCTCGCTGAGCACGCCCTGCCCCGTCTCGGCGTCCCGCGCGAGCCAGCGCTGGGCGCCGGGCAGCGCCTGCAGCGCGGCAACCTCGCTGCCGTAGAGCGCCTCGCCCGGGGGCTCGGCCAGCGCCCGCGCCGCCCCCACCTCAGATCCGGACCCCGGCCCCCACCACGCGCCGAGCAGCGGCGCCACCGCACCGCCCAGGCGCGCCGGGCGGGGCGCCAGCAGGCCGTGGCGCTGGCACTGCGCGAGCACGTCCTCGGCCATCGAGCGCGCCGTCGTCCACTTGCCGCCGGTGACGGTGACCAGCCCGGAGGCAGACACCGCCACCGTGTGCTCGCGCGAGATCGACTTCGTCTGCCCCGAGCCCGCGGCCGCGGGACGCACGAGCGGGCGCAGGCCGACCCAGGCCGATCGCACGTCGGCGCGCGTCGGCACACGCTCGAGGTGGCGCGCGGCCTCACGCAGGATGAAGTCCACCTCCTCGGCCAGCGGCAGCGGCTCGGCGGGCGCATCGGCGCGCGGCGTGTCGGTCGTGCCCAGCACCGTCTTGCCGAGCCAGGGTACGGCGAAGAGCACCCGCCCATCGGCCGTCTTGGGCACCAGCAGCGCCTCGTGCCCGGGCAGGAAGGCGCGGTCGACGACGAGGTGCACTCCCTGGCTGGGCGCGACCATCGGCGCCGGGGCCGCCTCGCCCGCGGTGCAGTCGAGCGCCCGCAGCGCGTCGACCCAGACGCCGGTGGCGTTGACGACACAACCGGTGCGCAGGAGCCAGTCCTCACCGGTCTCGGCGTCGCGCGCGCGAACGGCGACAAGGCGGCCGGGCCCGCACGCCGCGGCGCCGCGCTCGAGCCCGGTGACGCGCACCTGGTTGAGCACCACGGCCCCGCGCGCCGCGGCCGTGCGCGCCAGCGCCACGGCTAGGCGCGCGTCGTCGAACTGCGCGTCCCAGTAGCGCACCCCGCCACTGAGCCCGGCCGCGCGCACCGTGGGCAGCGCGCGCCGCGTCGCCGCGGACGACAGCCACTGGGTGCGACCGAGGCTGCGCGTGCCGGCCAGCAGCTCGTAGGCCTTCAGGCCGGCGCCGTAGAAGGGGAGGTCCAGGCCGCGCCGAGCCGGCACGACGAAGGCCAGCGGCTGCGCCAGGTGCGGCGCCACCTCGAGCCAGTGCGCGCGCTCGCGCAAGGCCTCGCGCACCAGGCCGACGTCGCCCTGGGCGAGGTAGCGTACCCCGCCGTGCAGCAGCTTGGTCGCGCGCGAGCTCGTGCCCTTGGCGTAGTCGTCGGCCTCTAGAAGCGCGACCGACCAGCCGCGCGTGGCCGCCTCGAGCGCCACCGACAAGCCGGTGGCGCCGCCGCCGACGACCACCAGGTCCCAGGCCGTGTCCGCGCGCAGGCGCTGCAGCGCCGCCGCACGGCGCGCCACGGCCAGGCCGCCGGGCGCGCCGTTGGCGCTCACAGCGGCACCCGCGCGAAGTTCACCGGCAGCCCGGGCACGTCCACACGGCAGTGCAGCACGCAGCCTGCCGCTGGCTGGCGCGCGAGTTCCTCGTCCGGCCGCTTCTCGCGCGCGGTCGTGATGTAGAGCGTGCGCAGGTCGGGGCCGCCGAAGCAGGGCATGGTCGGGCATTGCACCGGCAGCGGCAACTCGCCGACGACCTCGCCCTCGGGCGACAGGCGCACGAGGCGCGCGCCTTCGAACATCGCGATCCAGCAGCAGCCCTCGACGTCCACCGCCGCGCCATCGGGGCGGCCGCCGTAGCCCTGGAGCGAGGCGCCCGGCGCGCGGGGCTCGAAGCGCGCGAACACGCGGCGCCGCGACAGCGTGCCCTCGACTGGATCGACGTCGAAGGCGTAGACGGTGTGCGCGGGCGTGTCGCTCCACAGCAGCGTGCGCCCGTCGGGGCTGAAGGCCAGGCCGTTGGCCGTGGTCACGCCGTCGGCGCGCTGCAGCCAGCGGCCGCCCACCCAGCAGTGCAGCGCAGCGCGGGGGGCATCGCGCGGCTCGTGCACGGTGCCGACCCAGAGCCGGCCCTGGGCGTCGGCCTTGCCGTCGTTGAAGCGCTGCAAGGCCGGGTCATAGGGCGGCGGGGCGAGCGCCACGCTGGTCCCGGTGGCGGGATCGAAGCGCCACAAGCCGTCTCGCCGCGCGACCAGCAGCCCGCCGCCGGGCAAGGGCGCGATGCAGCCGGGCTCGCTGTCCTGGGGCCAGGATTGGTGGGCACCGGACGCCGGGTGATGGCGGTGCAGACCGCGACCCGGGATGTCGCACCACCACAGGGCGTGCTCGTCAGGGTGCCAGAACGGGGATTCGCCCAGCCTCGAAGGCGGCGCGGGCAGGACGTGGACAGCAGGGTCGGACATCGCGGGCAGGGGCAGCTCGGGTCAGGCGCCAGCGGCGCAGCGCAGTCGCGAACGTCAGTGTAGGGGCACCGTCCCTTGATCGAAGGTGTCGGTGAAGGTGTGCCGGAACGACGATGCCGTGGACACAGCCCGGGCGCCTGCCGGGCCCGCGACCCACTGCGTCTGCGCGCCGTTCAGACCGGCGCGACGTCGATGCGCATCCAGGCTTCGAAGGTCTCGCCGGGCTGCAAGGTGCGCAGCCCGTGCAGGGCCGGCTCGGCCATGTGGATGGCGTTGCTGACGTGGCTGACGGGCTCGACGCAGTAGATGTCCTTCAGCGGCGGGGTGTAGACGACCAGATAGGGCAGCGACGAGGTGATCGTCACCCGCAGGCGCTCGTCGCGCAGCCGCGCCGCGCCCTGCCAGCCCTCGAAGCAGTGATCGAAGTCCAGGTGGGCGACATCGGCGTCGATGCCCGGTTGCGGCACGCGCCGCGTCGGCAGCTGCGTGCCGGCATCGGACTCCCAGCGGTCGCTGAGCTCGATATGCAGCCGGCTTCGCGCGCGTTTCGGGAAGTAGGGGTGGAAACCCAATCCCGCGGGTGCCGGCCGGTCGGCACGGTTGGTGATCGCCAGTGTCGACAGCAGGCCCGCGGCGTCGAGCACGAAGCTCTGCCGGGCCTCGAAGGCAAAGGGCCAGTCACCATCCGGGGCATGCTCCAGGCTCAACTGCGCCCGGTCCGGCCCGTCCGAGGCCCATGCCCACGGGCGATGCCAACCCACGCCGTGCAGCGAGTGCGGGTTGTCGGGAAAGTTCGGCTGCGTGGTGTGGTCCACACCCTGCCAGCGGAAACGCCGAAAGCCCAGGCGGTTCGAGTAGGGCACGAGCGGAAAGCTGCCCGCATCCCTTGGCTCGACGACGTCCGCAGGCTCCAGGCTGCGCAGCACGGGCAGGCCGTCACGCCAGAGGCCGGCGATGCAGCCGCCGATGTCGGGTCGCAAGGCCAGCCGCAAGGGCCCGGCGCGCAGGTCAGGACAGGTGGTTTCCATGCCTTGATCGTAGTCGACGCGGGCGGCGCCGACCAGTGCCCTCTGGCGCAGTGTTCGGCGCTAGAAGAGCGCCCTGGCGCGGCCGAGCTCGACCTTGAGGTAATGGGCGCCGGGTACCGGGTTGAAGTAGTACGGCGGGATCTCCTCGAAGCCGAGCGTGACATACAGGTGGCGTGCGGCCTCCATGTCGTCGAGCGTGTCGAGCAGCATCGTCGAGTAGCCGGCCTCGAGCGCCCGGTCCATCAAGTGGCGCGCCAACAGCCGTCCCAGGCCGAAGCGGCGGAACGACCGGCGCACGTACAGCCGCTTCATCTCGCAGGCGTTGGGATAGTCGACCTCGGCCAGCGGACGCAAGGCGCCGCAGCCGGCCAGCGCACCATCGACCCAGGCCAGGAGCAGCACGCCGCCATGCGGCGCATAGTCCCCGGGCAGGCCGGCGAGTTCGGCATCGAAACCCTGGAAGCACAGGTCCACGCCGAGCTGGTCGGCGTACTCCCGGAACAGCGCGCGCGCCTGCTCCACCTGCGCCGGGGTCGAGGCCTCGACGATGGCAACCGGCGGCGCCCCGGAAGGCGTCGACGCCAAGCCCTCCTTGTCCATGGCGGTTCAACCCCCCAGGCGTTCGAGCGCCCAGCCCAGCAGCCCGGCGATCACGAGCGCCACCGCCAGGGCCCGCAGCCGAGACCGGGGCTCGTCTGCGGACGCCGGCGTGCCCACCGGCAAGGTCTTGTCGCCGCTGAGCATGGGGCGGATCAGGTCGCGGCGGCGCGCAACGCGGTAGAAGATGATGGCCGCGATGTGCAAGGCCACGAGCCCGAGCAGCAGCGGCGCGCCATAGTCCTTGTGCCAGCCGGTCAGCAGGCCGGCCGTCTCGCCGCTGATGTAGCGGTTCAGCGGGCCCACGTTGGCGATCTCGTCGTCGGCGAACAGCCCGGTGCCCACCTGCAGCGCCAGCACGCCCAGCAAGGCGAAGACCGACAAGGCGCCCAGCGGGCTGTGGCCGACCTCGAAGCGGTCGTCGGGCCGCGGCTGCCCGCGCAGGTAACGCAGCAGCGCCGCCGGGCTGTAGAGGAAGCTCGAGAAACGCGACCAGCGTCCACCCGCCAGACCCCAGACGAGGCGAAAGGCCAGCAGCCCGAGCGCCAGATACCCGAGCCTGAAATGCCAGACCATCGCGTTGCCGCCGACCTGCGCCGTGACGACCGAGCCGACCAGGCTGGCTGCGAGCGCCCAGTGGAAGACGCGCGTGGGCAGGTCCCAGACGCGGACGGACGTGGGGCGGGTGTTCATCGGGGCGGTTCCTCCTGGCTGCACGGGCGCGCGGCAGCGGCCCTGCCCGCGCCCGCCATGCCGCAACCATACCCGAAGCCGACCGCCTCGCCGGCGCGCGCCGGCGACGACGCAACGCAATCAACGTGACGCAGTGTCAAGGACGAGCGCCTGCACGTGGAGCGAGCCGTCGCTACACTCGTTCGGCATCGCACGCTCAGTGCATGCAACTGGATCCCTGACGACCGCCTCTTTGCTCTGAACCGGAGACCCGTGATGAAGAAATCCCTCGCTCTGCTGGCCTCCGTGGCCGCCCTCGTCGCGCTGCCTGCGGCGGCGCAATTCCAGAAGTCGGAAGACGCCATCAAGTACCGTCAGGGCGCGTTCACGATCATGGGCAACCACATGGCGCGCATCGGCGCCATGGCGCAGGGCCGCGTGCCCTTCGACGCCAAGGTCGCTGCCGACAACGCCGCCATCGTGCTGACGGTGTCCCGGCTGCCGTTCGGGGCCTTCGGCGAGGGCACGGACAAGGGCATGCCCCACCGCGCCAAGGCCGAGGTCTGGAAGGACAACGCCAAGTTCAAGGCGGCGGCCGAGAAGATGATCGGCGAGGTCGCGAAACTCGAGGCCGCCGCCAAGGCCGGCAACCTCGACGGCATGAAGTCCGCCTTCGGTGCCGTCGGTGCCTCGTGCAAGGCCTGCCACGACGACTTCCGCGCCGACCGCTACAGCGCGAACTGAAGCACCGCGCCGCCCTCGCATAGCTGCGCGATGGGAGGCGGCGCCGTCGCTTCCCGCAACGGAGCCGGGCGGCCAGCCTGACAGGCTGCCAGCCCTGGACTGCAGCCTACTCGGCGAAACCGAGCACAACCCGGCGGGTCTGGGCAGACTTCTTCTCGATCTTGGTCACGACCACGGCGCCGACGTGGGCGGTGTTGGCCACGTGCGTGCCGCCGCAGGGCTGCAGGTCCACGCCCTCGATCTCGAGCACGCGCACGCGGCCCAGCCCGCGTGGCGGCTGCACGCTCATGCTGCGCACCAGGCCCGGGTTCGCGTCCAGTTCCTCCTCGCTGATCCAGCGGTGGCGCACCGGGTGCGCGCCAGCCACCAGGCTGGCGATGCCGGCGCTGAGCGTGTCCTTGTCCAGCGGCTCGGTCATGTGGAAGTCCAAGCGCGCGTAGCCGGCGGTGATCGAGCAGCCGTCCACCGGGTGCGGCACGAGCGCGCACAGCAGGTGCGTGGCTGTATGGAAGCGCATATGGGCGCGGCGCCGGTCGGCGTCGATACAGGCCTTCAAGCGCGTGCCCGGCGCCAGCGACGACGCGTCGAAGCCGGGCGCCATGACATGCACGATGACCCCAGGCCGCTCCTTGTGCTTGCGTGTGTCGACGACGGCGAGTCGACGACCGTCGGGCAGTTCGAGACCGCCCGCGTCGCCGGCCTGCCCCCCACCCAGTGGGTAGAAGACCGTGCGATCGAGCACGACACCGGCCTCGTCGACGGCCAGGACGGTGGCTTCGCACTCCAGCAGCGTGGCGTCCTCGCGGAACAGTTCTTCGGTCATGGGCAACTCGTCGATCATGCTGAGGGCTGGGCCTCGGACCACGAAGAATAGCCTGACCGCGCCCGGCCGGCGCGGCGGCGGGGACAGTGGAATGCCGCCGGGTCATGGGAAACAATGGCCACACGAACGACAGGAGGCATGCAGGTGGACGAAGTCAATCGAATGGAGTGTCCGGTCATCCCGCGCGGCGCGGCCGACGTGGACCTCATGGACCCCGAGCAGCAGGAGTGCCCCTACCACGCGTACAAGACGCTGCGCGAAGAGGCCCCCGTCTACCGCGACAAGCTGACCGGCTTCTATGTGCTGACCCGCTACGACGATCTGCGGGAGGTGCTCAAGGACCCCGCCACCTTCTCCAACCTGCGGCCGCGCGGGCCGGACCACATCCCGCCCGAACGCGTGCAGCGCATCGCGCAGCTGTTCCGCGACAAGGGCTGGTTGCCGGCCCCCACGCTGTCGGGGCGCGACGACCCGGAACACAAGCAGATGCGTGCCCTGTTCGACCACACGTTCCGGGCCAGTCGCGTCAAGCTGATGGATCCCTATGTCGAGCAACTCTCCTACCAGCTCATCGATGATTTCATCGACAACGGGCACTGCGACTGGGTGCGCCAGTTCGCGGTGCCGATGCCGCTGATCATCATCGGCCAGCAGATGGGCGCGCCGGAAAAGGACATCTGGCGCATCAAGGCCTGGACCGATGCCTGGGTCAAGCGCCTGGGCCTGATGCAAACGGAAGAGGAAGCGGTCTGGTCGGCCGAGATGGAGATCGAGCAGCAGCACTATTTCCAGCCCATCTTCGAGCGGCTGCGGCGGGAGCCCGACAACACGCTGCTGTCGGAGCTGGTCAACCGGGAGATCCCGGAGTGGGGGCGCAAGCTCAACGACAACGAGCTGCACGCCGAGATGACCGCCGACACCTTCGTCGGCGGTTCGGAGACGACGACGAACGCGCTGTCGGCCGGCATCATGCTGCTGGCGCAGAACCCGGACTGCTATGCCCTGCTGAAGTCCGACCCGCAGCGCTACCTGCGCACCTTCATCGAGGAGGTGCTGCGCCTCGAGGGGCCGGTCCAGGGCCTGCAGCGCTTCACCACCCGCGACGTGACGCTGCACGGCGTCACCATCCCCAAGGGCTCGGTGATCAACGTGCGCTATGCGGCGGCCAACCGCGATCCCGCGCACTTCCCCGATCCGGACCGGCTGGACCTCGAGCGCCCCAACGCCGCCACCCACCTGGGGTTCGGCTCAGGCGTGCACCACTGCCTGGGCGCGCCGCTGGCACGGCGCGAGTTGTGGTGGGGTTTCACCGCCTTCCTCGACCGGATCGAGGACTTCCGGCTCGTCCCCGGCAAGAACCGGCTGCGCCACGTGCCGAACTTCTACCTGCGCTGCCTCAAGGAACTGCACATCGAGTTCGCGCCGAGGAAGCGTCAGGCGCATTGATCCAGGCCGCCCGGGCTGCACCCGGGGAAGCCTTCAGCGATAGGGCGGCATCCCCAGGATCTCGCGCGTCTGGGCGAAGGTGGCCAGGGGGCGCCCCATGCGGGCGCACAGCTCCTTGGTCTCCTCGATGAGCTCGACATTGGTCGGCGTGCGGTCCGGGTCGTAATGCTCTTCGATGCCGATGTGCAGGTGGCCCCCGAGTTCCAGGGCCATGCGCGCCACCGGCGTCTGCAGCAGATCGCCCCCCCAGACCGAGACCGACCACGGGATGTCGGTGCCCTCGAGCATCTCGAGATAAGCCGCCAGCGCCTTCTCGGTGGGCGGCAGCCCGAAGGACACACCCTTGGCCTTCGCCCAAAGACCCCATTCACCGCCGAAGTAGAACTTGGCCATCGAGCCCTTGGGCAGGCGGCCGGCCCGGTACCAGGACAGCGTGGTCTGGAGAAAGCCCGGTTCGAAGATGGCCAGCGAGGGCACGAATCCCAGTTCCTCGGCCAGGCCGAAGGCATAGGCGTGGTCCTCGTAGCTGTTCACGTAGCTGAAACCCATGGGCAGCCCGTCCGGCCCCGGGTACCCGAGATTGGTGCAGCCCGGGTCGACCACGCCGAAGGGCATCGGCACCTCGGCGGCGATGAACGGGTAATGCGAATACCGGTCCTGGATCGGCTCGAGCAGGGCGCCGTCGGCCTGGTTCACCGACAGGGTCGGATACCACAGAGCCTCCGGCCGCTGGGCGAGGATGACCCGCCAGGGCGCCAGGTAGGCCTCGGCGCCGGCGCGGCCGTTGAGCCGGATGTCGTGGTTGTGCGCGTGGATCACCGAGGCTCCGGCGTCGAAGCAGCGCAGGCTGTCCTCGATGATCGCCTGCGCGGTCAGCGGCACGTGCGGGTTGCGATCGGGCGTGACGCCGCCGTTGATGGCGACCTCGAGAATGACCGGATCCTTGTTCATGGCTGGGCCTCCTTGGGGGGTGGTGATGCGCCGGCGGCCTGGGCGGTGGGGGCGCCTGAAGGCACGCGGTGCGCGCGTGCAGCCAGCAGGCTGCGGGTGTAGGGGTTCTCGGCGCGCTCGATCACCTGATCGGTCGGGCCGGCCTCGACGAAGCGGCCGGACTGCATCACCGCGATGCGGTCGCTCATGTGGGCCACGAGCGTGATGTCGTGAGAGATGAAGAGCATGGCCAGCCCGTGATCGCGCTGCAGTCGCAGCAACAGGTTGAGCACCTGCGCCTGGACGGAGACATCGAGGGCCGAGGTCGGCTCGTCGGCAATGATGAATTCGGGGTTCAGGCTCAGGGCCCGGGCGATCGCCACGCGCTGGCGCTGGCCGCCCGAGAGCTCGTGCGGGTAGGCCAGGCGGTGCCTGGCGTCCAGGCCCACCTCCTCCAGCAGCTCGAGCATGCGCGCCTCGGCAGCGCGGGCATCGAGCCCGAGCACATGGCGCAGGGGCGCGCCCAGCGTGCGGTCGATCCGCATCAGCGGGTCGAGCGAGGAATACGGGTCCTGGTGCACGATCTGCATGCGGCGGCGGAAGGCGCGCAATGCGTGCGCGTCGAGCGCGCGCACGTCCGTGTCGCCGAACATCACCCGTCCCGCGCTGGGCTCCACCAGGCGCATCAGGCAACGCGACAGCGTGCTCTTGCCGCAACCGGATTCGCCGACCAGACCCAACGTCTGGCCCACGTCCACCGAGAAGCTCACGCCGTCGACGGCCATCACCGCAGGCCCGCCCGGAACCCGGGCCCGGTAGACCTTGCGCAGGTCGGTGACGGACAGCATCACCATCCCTCCTCGAACTGCAGGCAGCGCACCGCGTGCGCGGCGCCCAGTGCCGTCCACGCCGGCAGCCTCTCGCCGCAGACCGGGCGGGCCCGCGCGCAGCGCGGCGCGAAGGCGCAGCCCGCCCCCGCACTGCCGGGGGGCGGCAATTGCCCGGGGATGTCGCGCAATGCGGCCTTGCGCGCGACACCCGCCAGCCCGGGGCTGGCGGCGATCAGCGCCGAGGTGTAGGGGTGGCGTGCCGCGTCGAAGATCTCGTTCGCGCTGGCCGCCTCGACCGCGCGCCCCGCGTACATCACCAGAACCCGATCGCACCGGCCGCCGATGACGGCCAGGTCGTGCGAGATCAGCAGCAAGGCCAGGCCACGCTCGCGGCGCAGCCGGTCCAGCAGGTCGAGGATCTGGCTGGCGATGCGCGCGTCGAGAGCGGTCGTGGGCTCGTCGGCGATCAGCAGCACGGGCTCACCGGCCAAGGCCATGGCGATCATCGCGCGCTGCTGCATGCCGCCGGACAGCTCGTGCGGGTAGGCACGCGCGACCCGTTCGGTGTCGTTCAAACCCACCTCCAGGAGCAGGTCGCGCAGGGCCTTCTGCTCGGCCGCCCCCCGAAGGCCACGGTGAAGGCGCAGCACCTCGCCGATCTGGCGCCCGACGCGCATCACCGGATCCAGGCAGGCGCCCGGCTCCTGGAAGATCATCCCGACGGAGCCGCCACGCACCTGGCGCAGCGCCTTCTCGGGCGCCCCCAGCAGCTCCGCGCCCTTCAGGCGCACGCTGCCGGCGCGGACCTGCGCCGCGCGCGGCAGCAAACCCAGCACCGCCAGAGCCGTCATGGACTTGCCGCAGCCGGACTCGCCCACCAGCCCCAGGGCCTCGCCGGCGCCGACGGCCAGGGACACGCCGGCGAGGACTGGCGCGCCGGCGATGTCTACCGCCAGGTCGTCCACCTCGAGCACGGGTGGCCGCGGCTGGAGCGGCTGCGGGCGTTCGGGGCTTGTCGAGTCGTTCACAGGAAGCGGTCGCCGACGTCGAAGACGTCACGCAGTCCGTCGCCGAGGAAGTTGAAGGCGAGCACGGCCAGCGTGATCGCGCAGCCCGGGGCGAGCACGGTCCAGGGCGCGAGCTGGAAAGCGCTCATCGAGGTCTGCAGGTCACCGCCCCAGCTCGGCGCCGGCGGCGGCAGGCCCAGGCCGAGGAAGCTCAGCGAGGCCTCGGCCAGGATGGCGAAGGCCACGGACAGCGTGGCCATGATCAGCACCGGCTGCAGGCAGTGCGGGAACACGTGCATGGTCAGGATGCGCCCGGTGCCCAGGCCACTGCCCTGGGCGGCCTCGATGAAGGGGAGCTGGGCCACGCTCAAGGCCTTGGCGCGCGCCATGCGCGCGAAGAACGGCGTCAGCACCAGGCTGAGCGCCACCACCACGCTGACGAGGCCATCACCGAGCAGCATCTTGGTCACGATGGCGAGCAGGATGACCGGGAAGGGCAGCAGCAGGTCGATGGTGCGGCTGATCAGCCAGTCGACGCGACCGCCCACGTAGCCGGCCAGCGCGCCCAGGGGCACGCCGAGCAGCACGCCGAGCCCCGTCGCCAACAGGCCCACCACCAGGGACATCCGGCCGCCGTGCAGCGTCCGGCTGAGCACGTCGCGGCCGAGCGCGTCCGCGCCGATCAGGTAGGTCCCGCCGGGCGCCTGGAAAGCGGCCGCGGGATCGATCGCATCGTGCGCATGCGGGGCGATCCAGTCCGCGCACAGGGTCAGCAGCACCAGGACCACGATGAGAAACAGGCTGTAGCGCACCTTCGCGCTGCGCCAGGCGCGCACCGCGGCGCCCGCGCGTCGGGTTGAAGCGGGCGCGTTCACTGCGCGGCCTTCGGGGCGCCGATCCGGATGCGGGGATCGAGCCAGAGGTACAGGAGATCCACGATCAGGTTGGCGATCAGGAAAATGGCGGCAACGACGAGGATGAAGCCTTGCACCGAGGGATAGTCGCGGGCCGAGACGGCGTTCAAGCCGTAGGCGCCGATGCCGGGGATGACGAACAGTTTCTCCACCACCACCGCGCCGGCGACGAGGTAGCCGATCTGCAAGCCGATGACGGTGACCACCGGGATCAGCGCATTGCGCACCGCATGCGACAGGAGCGTGGCGCGGCGGCTCAGGCCCTTGGCGAGACAGGCC
>CAIRBF010000026.1 GCA_903876715.1 uncultured beta proteobacterium | reverse complement strand
GTGTCGGCGACCGACCTGAGGGTTTACGAGGATGCGGTGGGGCTTGTACGTATCTACCATTCAGTCTGTCTATAAGAGTAATGCATGGGCGCAGGCGCTGGCTGCCAAACCGAGGCGCCTGTGTCCTGCACCCGTGGCGCGCGCGAAGGATCGCAGAGAGCTCGTGCATGGAGGAGGAGGCAGCGATGAGTTCAACGCTCGTGATCGACGCGGTGCGCACGCCGCGAGGTGCCGCCAAGCCCAGCGGCTCGCTGCACGCCTTGTCGCCGGCCGAACTGCTCGCCCAGTCCCTTCGCGCGCTGCTCGAGCGCAGCAGTGCCGACCCGGGCACGGTAGAAGACGCCGTCATCGGTTGTGTCACGCAGACGGGCGAGCAGGGCGGCAATGTCGGCAAGGTCGCGAGCCTGTTGGCTGGTGCGAGCCCGCACATGTCGGCGGTGACGATCAACCGTTATTGCGCTTCCGGGCTGAGCGCGGTCAACTGGGCCGCGCAGCAGGCGCAGAACCAGGACGCCCTGGCGATCGGCGGCGGGGTGGAGATGATGTCGCGGGTGCCGATGTTCGGTGACGCGGCACCGCACTACAGCGACCGCGCGCTGTCCGAGCGCATCGGCTCCATGCCGCCGCCGTGGACGTCCGACCTCGTGGCCACCCGCCACGGCTACACGCGGCTGCGTTGCGACGAGTACGCCGCGCTGTCGCAGGCGCGCGCTGCCCGGGCTCGCCTGAGCGTGCCCATGCCTTCGATGATCGCCGTGCGCGACGCCCAGGGTGCCGTGCTCCTGGCGCAGGACGAGAACATCCGCGAGGCGTCCACGGCCGAGAAGCTCGCGACCCTGAAGACGGTCTACGAGGACGGCGCCCAGGGCATGGACGCCTGGGCGCTGTCGCGCGAGCCCGGGCTCGGCCGCATCGAGCACGTGCACACCGCAGGCAATGCGCCGTGCATGGCCGACGGCGCAGCCGCCGTTCTGGTGGGCTCGGAGGCGGCGGTGCGGCGCGCCGGATTGCGCCCACGCGCCCGCATCCTGGCCTGCGCCGACGCCTGCGTGCCTCTGGCCCAGACGGGGGCGGTGGACGCGACGCGACGCGCGCTCGCGCGCGCCGGTCTCGGTGTCGACGACATCGAGCTCTGGGAGGTGCGCGATTCCTTCGCCGCGATCACGCTGCACTACATCGACAGCCTGGGCGTGCCGCTGGAGCGATTCAACGTCAATGGCAGCTCGATCGCGCTCGGCCACCCCATGGGCGCGACCGGCGCCATGCTCGTGAGCTGCCTGCTCGACGAGATGGACCGCCGCGGGCTGCGCCTCGGCCTGGTGGCCATCGCCGGCGCGCAGGGCGTGGCCACCGCCACCGTGCTGGAGCGACTGCCGCGCGCGCACTGACATCCACAGCCAGGCCCACACACCGTCCCGATCCCCCATCGAAGCGCCCCAACGACCACCTGGAGCCCGCCCATGCTCGAAATCCACAGCCGCGTCCAGCGCACCTGCCTGCCCTCGGACAACCCCTATCTGAACGGCGCCTGGGAGCCCACCGACACCGAGTGGACGGCCTCGACGCCCGACCTGCAGGTCATCGGCGAGGTGCCGAAGGACCTGGCCGGCGTCTACCTGCGCAACGGCCACAACCAGGTCCACGCGCCCATCGGCAAGTACCACCCCTTCGACGGCGACGGCATGGTGCATGCCATGCGCTTCGAAGGCGGACAGGTCGAGTACCGCAACCGCTTCGTGCGCACGACCGGCTTCTACGCCGAGCAGGCCGCCGGGCGCTCGCTGTGGCCGGGCATCATCGAGCCGCGCCGCGCCACGCTGCGTGGCTGGGGCTCGATCGGCGCGATGAAGGACAACGCCGGCACCGACGTGATCGTCCACGCCGGCCGGGCCCTCGTCGCGATGAGCCAGTGCAGCGAGCCCTACCGCATGGACCCGTTCACGCTCGAGACCGCCGGCCCCGACACGAACTGGGCGCGCAGGCTCGGTGAGCGCGGCATCTGCTCGCACTTCCAGGTCGATGAGCACACGGGCGAGATGATGTTCTTCAACTACGGCGAGCACCCGCCGTACATGAACTACGGCGTCGTCAGCGCCGACAACCAACTCGTTCACTACGAGCCCATCGACCTGCCCGGCGCGCGCTGGCCGCACGACCTGGGCATGACCGAGCACTACTGCATCCTGCACGACCTGCCGATGTTCTTCGACCAGGAGGGCCTCGCGCGCGGCCAGCACCGGCTGAAGTTCCACCGCGACGTGCCGGCGCGCTTCGGCATCATTCCGCGTTTCGGCAGCAGCCGCGACGTGCGCTGGTTCGAGGGCCAGCCCTGCTACATCCTGCACCTGGCCAACAGCTACGAGCAGGGCGACGAGGTGGTGATGGTGGGCTGCATCCAGACCAACCCCGTGCCCGACCTGACGAACCTGCCCAAGGAAGGCTACGCGCGCATGATGAAGCTGCTGGACATGCACGAGCAGCAGACGCGCATGCACCGCTGGCGCTTCAACCTGAAGACCGGCCAGACGCTCGAGGAGGACCTGGACGACGAGGTCACCGAGTTCCCGATGATCAGTGGCCGCCACAAGGGCCGGCCCAACCGCTACGTCTACAACGCCACCATGGTGCCGGGCTTCTGGCACCTGGACGGTCTGAAGAAGTACGACCTGCACACCGGCCGCACCCAGACCTGGCGCGCGCCCGATGGCGTCTACGTCAGCGAGACGCCGTTCGCGCCGCGCCAGGGCGCGGTCGACGAGGACGACGGCTACCTCGTCACCTACGCCGTCGACACGCGGCAGCGCCGGGCCGAGTGCCTGGTGTTCGACGCGCGGGACATCACCCCCGGCCCGGTATGCCGCGTGGTGCTGCCGGGCTACATTCCGCTGGGGGCGCACGCCTACTGGGCGCCGATGCAGGACTTGCGCAAGGCGGGTGCGTGATGGGAGACACCGCGGTTCCGATGCCTGACCACGCCGTCACCCACCCACACGGGCGCTTCAACGGCACGACGGTCTTCCTCCTGCACGGCGCCTTCGGCGCCAAGGAATACTGGCGCGCCCAGGTGCAGGCGCTTGTGCAGGCGGGCTGCCGGCTCGTCGCCTGGGACGCGCCGGGCTACGGCCTGTCGCCGCTGCCCGCGGGTTTCGGCATCGACCTGTGCGCGCGCGCCCTGGCGCGCCTGCTGGAGAAGGAAGGCGGGCAGCGCAACGTCGTGCTCGGCCACAGCATGGGCGGCTTCATCGCGCAGCGGGCCTGGGTCCACGCGCGGCCGCGCATCCATGGCTATGTGCTGTCGGCGACCAGTGCCGCCTTCGGCAAGCCCGACGGCGACTTCCAGCGCGAGTTCGTTCGCCAGCGCGTCGCGCCGCTGGACGCCGGCCGCACGCTGCCCGAGCATGCGCCCGGCATGTTGCGGCGCATGATGGCCGAGGGCGCGGGCGGGTCGGCGGTGGACCTGCTGATCTCCACCGTCAGCCTGATGCGCGAGGAGACCTTCCGCGCAGCGGTGGCGGCGATCGCCACCTATGAGGGCCGCGACATCCTGCCGACGCTGGACGTGCCGGTGCTGTGCATCGCCGGCGCGCTGGACGCCACGGCGCCGGCGGCGGTGATGGAGAAGATGACGGCCAAGATCGCCGGCGCCGACTTCGTCGCGCTCGAGGGGCTGGGGCACTTCGGCTGGGCCGAGGCGCCCGGGCGCTTCAATGCCGAGTTGCTCAGCTTTCTGGGCCGACGCGGCTTCCTGGGCTGAGTGACAAGCGATGAGGGTTCACGACGTTCGGCGCGCGCGTGAGTACCGTGCCCAGGGCTGGTGGGGCGATACGCGGCTGCACGACCTGCTCGAGCGCAACGCGCGCAGGACGCCGCGGCGCGAGGCCCTGGTCGATCCGCCCAACCTGGTGCAGGTGACGGGGGATGCGCCGCTGCGGCTGAGCTGGGGCGAGGTCGCCGAGCGTGTGCAGTCCCTGGCCGCCACCCTGCTCGAGTTGGGCCTGCGCAAGGACGACGTGGTGGTCGTTCAGATGGCCAACACGCACGAGCTGCTTTGCGTCTACCTGGCGTGTGCGCGCCTGGGCGTGGTCGTGAGCCCGATCGTCGCCCAAGGGCGCGAGCATGAGCTCGGCCACGCCATCGACCGCACCGCAGCCACGGCGCTGGTCGTCACCGCGCGCATCGGCGCACATGACCATGCGGCGATGGCCGCTGCGCTCGCGGCCCGGCACCCGAGCGTGCGGATGGTGCTGGCCTTCGGCCAAGGCCCCCTGCCGGCGGGGGTGGTGGACCTGCGCGCCGAGTGGGCCGCGTCGTCTGCGGTCGCGCCGGCTCGTGCGCAGGCCTTGGCGCGGTACGAGGCCGAGGCCGCCGTCGATGCGGACGACGCCGTGACCATCCTGTGGACGTCCGGCAGCGAGGGCCGTGCCAAGGGCGTGGCGCGCACGCACAACGACTGGCTGCTCTATGGCCCGCAGATCGGCGCTGCCTATGGGGTGGGCGATGGCGTGCGCCTGCTCAACGGCCGGCCCTTGACGACCCATGGCGCCTTCGTCGGCAGCATCACGCCCTGGCTGGTTCATGCGGGCACGCTCGTCAACCATCAGCCCTTCGCGCTGCCGGTCTTTCTCGAGCAGCTCAAACGCGAGCATATCGACTTCACCGCACTGGCCCCGGCCATCCTCGTGAGCTTGCTGTCGCAGCCCGAGTTGCTCGAGGGTGTGGACTTCTCCCGCCTGCGCCATGTCGGATCAGGCTCAGCACCATTGACCGAGACCGTGGTGAGTGGTTTCCGCGATCGCTTTGGCGTCGAGGTGATCAATTTCTTCGGCTCGACCGAGGGCGCTTCGCTGGTGAGCGCGCCGCAGGACATGCCCGATCCCGCGCTGCGCGCGCTGTATTTCCCCCGCTTCGGCGTGCCGGGCCTGGAATGGAAACACCCAGCGCACCGTCTGGTACAGACGCGCCTCGTCGATCTGGCCAGCGGCGAGGAGATCACGAAGCCGGGCCTCGTGGGTGAGATGCACTACCGCGGCCCGATGGTGATGAGCGGCTACCACGGCGAGCCCGAACTCAGTGCGCGGGCCCTCGACGCACAGGGCTGGTACCGCAGCGGTGACCTGTTCGAGATCAGCGGCGAGAACGCCCAGTACTACCGCTTCGCGGGCCGTGCCAAGGACATCATCGTGCGCGGTGGCTTCAACATCTCGGCCGAGGAGGTCGAGAACCTCGTGGCAGGCCACCCCGCGGTCGCCGACGTTGCCGTGGTGGGCTACCCCGACGAGCGTCTGGGTGAGCGGGTCTGCGCCTGCGTCGTGCTGAGACCTGAGGCCACGCTGGACCTGATCGCGCTCGGCGCCTGGCTGCGCGATGAGCGCCACGTGGCGGCGATGAAGCGTCCCGAACGTCTGATGCGCCTGCCGGCGCTGCCGCGCAATCCGAACAACAAGGTCCTGAAGGCGCAGCTGCGTGCGCTGGCGGTTGATGTCCGCGACCCCGTTCCTGTAACCTCGATCAACCCGCAAAGGAGTGCCACGTGAAGACCTCCAGCACCTTGAAGTCCTGGCTCGCTCTGGGCGTCGCGCTGCTGGCGGGCGCCGGCGTGCAAGCGCAGGGCAGCTACCCCGACAAGCCGATCACGCTGATCGTGCCCTTTCCGCCAGGCATCGTCGACGCCAACGCGCGCGTGATCGCCACCAAGGCCGCAGCCCTCCTTGGCCAGCCCTTCGTCGTCAAGAACGTGTCCGGTGCCGGGCAGCGCATCGGCAACGACCAACTGGCCAAGGCCCCCAAGGATGGCTACACCATCGGGGTCGTGACGAACGCCGGCGTCGTCTCGGGGCCGGCGCTCGCGGCCAAGTTGCCTTACGACGCCATTCGGGACTTCAGCTACCTGACGCTCGGCTTCGAGTCGCACTATCTGATCAACACGCAGCCGGCCTCGGGCATCCGGACGCTGCCCCAGCTGCTCGAGCGCGCTCGCGCCGCCCCCGACCAATTGCGCTTCGGCTCCACCGGCGTGGGCACGGGCTTCCACGTCGCGACCGAGCTGTTCCTGCGTGCAGCCAACATCAAGCTGCAGCACATTCCCTACAAGGGCGAGAGCCCGCTGCTGGTGGACCTGGTCGGCGGTCAGGTCGAGATGGGCTTCTCTTCCCTGGCCAGCCGTTCGATGGCCGAGCAGGGCAAACTGGTGATGCTGGCCTACACCGGCGAGAGTCGCTCGCCGCTGTTGCCGCAGGTGCCCACGGCCAAGGAACTCGGCGTCCCGCACGTCAGCTCGGGCTGGCTCGGCTTCGCCGCGCCAGCGGGGATCCCGCAGGCCGTGCGCGACCGGTTGATCGCGGCGCTGGTCGCGGCAAGCCGGGACCCGGAAGTGGTCGAGCAGTTCACGAAGAGCGGCATCGAGCCTCGCTCCCTGGCAGGCGACGCCTTCGCCGCGCGGGTGAAGCGCGAGATCGACGAGCTTCGCGAGCTCAACAAGGACCTGAAGCTGACGCTGGAATGAACACGCGCTGTAAGGTCTTCATGAAAGTCATCTCGTTCCATGCGCAAGGAGCCACGACGTGAGCACTCCCCCCGATCTCCTGCCCTCCGGGCCGGTGGCGACCCTGCTGCTGGCCGCCTGGGTGCTGCTGGCGCTGTGGTGGCTGGTGGCGATGGAGCGCCGTCGCTCGCCCGGTTCGAGCCTTTTTCCTGGTCACCTCTATCCGCTCCTGCCACTGGTGGTCGTGGGTCTGTGGGCGCTGTCGGCCGCCTGGCCCCCGGCGCTGCAACGCTTCTTCACTGTCGCGCTGCTGATGGCACTGTGGATGTGGGGTCTGCTGACGGCGGTGTGGCTGGTCGGCACGGCGCTGCGCAACCACAGCTTGATGGACATTGCCTATCCGCTGGCGCCCTGGGCGGCGCTGGTGGCGGGTTGGCTTGCCCTCGGCGCCGACCATTCCGGGCACACGCTGTTGCTGCTGGGTTGCGCCACGGTGTGGTCCTGGCGCTTGTCCGGCTACCTGGGCATGCGCTACCTGCCGCACGGTGAGGAGGCGCGCTACGCCAAGTGGCGCCAGCGCGGGGGCGAGAGCTGGTGGTGGTGGTCCTACTTCCAGATCTACGCCACGCAGGGCGTGATTGTCTGGATCTGGACCTGGCCGATGGCGCTGGCGCTGGGCACCGCGGGCCCGCCGTCGGCATGGGCTTGGCTAGGGCTGGCCGCCTGCGTGGTGGGCTTCGTCTTCGAGGCCGGCGGCGACTGGCAGATGCATCGCTTTCGCACCAACCCTGCCATGAAGGGGCGCGTGATGGACCAGGGGCTGTGGGCCTGGTGTCGCCATCCCAACTATTTCGGCGAGGCCATGACCTGGCTGGGCTACGGCCTTTTCGCACTGGCCGCACCCTGGGGCTGGCTGGGCCTGCCGGCGGTGCTGATGGTCTTCTGGTTCATGAACAGGGGCTCGGCGCTGAGCATGACCGAGCGCTACATGGTGAAGACCAAGCCAGGCTATGCCGACTACATGGCGCGCACGCCGGCCTTCTTTCCTCGGCCGCCCGTCGCGCGCCGGGATCCGCCGCAGGCCTGATGTACGTCATCGATCACCGGCCATCGTGACGTGCCTAGCACTGGTCGGGCCCCGTCGTTCTTGGGACTTCCCTCGATACGAACCCGGTCCGAACTCCACTATCGTCGGTGCCGTCTGCTCTGATCGGCGCACAGCGGCCCAGCCGGCCTGAATCATGTCCCCGGACCTCGTCTCCTTCCTCCAGCTGACACTCAACGGCCTGGCCACCGGCGCCATCTATGCGCTGGTGGCGCTCGGCCTGGTGATCACCTACAAGGCCACCGAGGTGCTGAACTTCGCGCACGGCGACGTGCTGATGGCCTCGTCCTTCGTGGGTTGGGGACTGATCGTCGGCTGGGGCTTGCCTTTCTGGGCGGCGGCGCTGACCACCGTGGCGTTGGCGGCGGCGCTTTGCTGGTTCTTGGACGCTCGTGTCATGCGCGTGATCGTCGGCCAGCCTCAGTTCGCCGGCGTGATGCTGACGATCGCCATCGCCTTCATGCTGCGCGGCCTCGTCAGCATGTTCTTCGGCCCCGAGTCGCGCTCCTACCCGACGCCGTGGACGGGGCAGTCCACGCATCTGGGCCCCGTCGTCGTCAGCGACCTGAGCTTGGTCATCATCGGCATGGCGCTGCTGCTGACTGCCGGCTTGTTCTATTTCCTGCGTCGCACGGCGCTCGGCGTATCGATCCAGGCGGCGTCGCAGAATCAGCTCGCCGCCTACCTCAGCGGTATCCGCGTGAAGTGGGTCACCTCGCTGGTGTGGGCGATCGCCGGTGCCGTCTCGGGCATCTGTGGGTTGTTGCTGGCACCGATCGCCCTGGTGGACATCTCCTTGTGGATCGTGGTGCTGAAGGCGCTGGCCGCACTGGTCCTGGGCGGCTTCGGCAGCATCCCTGGCGCTGTCGTCGGTGGTCTTCTGCTGGGCTTGATCGAGCAGTTCGCCGGGGTCTACCTGCCGGACGGCTTCAAGGACGTGATGGCCTACCTGGTGCTGATCGCGATGCTGGTGTTCTGGCCGCGCGGCCTGCTGGGCGAAGCCCATGGGCGCAGGGTCTGAGGGGGCAGGGCGGCGATGCGCTTCGACTACGACACCTCCTACCGCGACGGCAAGCGCCTGCTGCGGTATCCGTCGCAGTGGCTGTCCTACGGCTTGCTGCTGGCGCTGGCGCTGGCCGTGCCCTGGCTGCTGCCCAAGTACTACGTCGGCGAACTGACCTATCTCTACATCCTGGCCATCGCCAGCCTCGGCCTGATGGTGCTCAGCGGCTACACCGGGCAGGTGTCTCTCGGCCACTCGGCCTTCGTTGCCGTGGGTGCCTACGCACATGCCTGGTGCCTGGCGCAGGGACTGCCCTTCGGTCTGAGCATCGTGCTGGCCACCGGTATCAGCGCGCTGGTGGGGCTGGCGGTCGGACTGCCGGCCATCCGCGTCTCGGGCCTGTACCTCGCCATGGTGACCCTGGCCTTCGCCATCCTGATCGAGCATGTGCTCGGGCGCTGGAAAAGCGTGACCGGCGGCTTCAACGGACTGCCCGTGGGGGACCCGGTGGTGTTCGGCTTCGACCTGTCCGGTCTGAAGTCGTTCTACTACCTGTGCCTGGCTGGGCTGGTGCTCGTGCTGGTGTTGCTGGTGAACCTGCTGCGCGGCCAGACCGGGCGAGCTTTCGTCGGCGTGCGCGACTCCGAGGCCGCAGCGGCCAGCCTGGGCATCTGGGTCTCGGGCCACAAGGTGCTGGCCTTCGTGATCTCGGCCGCGGTCACGGGTTTTGCCGGCGCGTTGCTGGCCCACCACGTGCGCCACCTCACGCCCGAGGGCTTCAACCTGCTGCTGTCGCTGGAACTCGTGCTGATGGTCACCATCGGCGGGCTGGGCTCGCTGCGCGGGGCCGTGCTCGGCGCCTTCCTGATCGGCATGGTTCCGCCCTTCATCTCGCAGGTCAAGCCGATGCTCGGTGACCGCATCGCCAAGCAGTTCGGTCTGGAGATCTTCTTCTTCGGGCTGATTCTGGCCTTCTTCGTGCTTTTCGAGCCCAAGGGTCTGAACGGCCGCTGGCTCAAGATCAAGGCCTTCTTCCAGACCTTCCCTCTCTACCGCAAGGACGTGTTCAAGCGCGGCAAGAGCTACATGAAGTCGGAGCGCTACCGGTGAGCCTGTTCTCCGCCCAGGGATTGGCGCTGCGCTTCGGCGGCGTGCACGCCATCCGTGACGTCAGCTTCACGGTCGAGCAGGGGGAGGTCTTCGCCATCATCGGCCCGAACGGCGCGGGCAAGACCTCGGTGTTCAACGTCGTCACGCGCGTGTTCGACGCGACTGCGGGTTCGGTCGTCTTCGACGGTGTAGAGATCACGCGCGTACCGCGGCACCGGGTCGTGCAGCATGGCATTGCGCGCACCTTCCAGAACATCGAGTTGTTCGAGGGCGCGACGGTGCTGGACAACCTGATGCTCGGCTGCCACCGTTTTGCCGGAGAGAGCTTTCTCGGCCAGTGCCTGTGGACACCCAAGGTACGCGAGACCGAGGCGCGTTTGCGCGCCCACGTCGAGGACGTGATCGACCTGCTTGATCTGGCGCCGCACCGCAACAGTCTGGTGACCGGCTTGCCCTATGGCGTGCGCAAGGTGGTCGAGCTCGGCCGCGCGCTCGCCACGCGGCCGCGCCTGCTGTTGCTGGACGAGCCGGCCTCGGGTCTGAACCCCGAGGAGACTCGGGACCTGGCTTTCTGGATCGACGACATCCGCAGCGACCTGGGTGTCACGGTGATCATGGTCGAGCACGACATGTCGCTCGTGTCCGAGGTCGCGGACCGTGTGCTGTGCATGAACCTCGGTGAGGTGCTTTCCACCGGCACGGCAGCCGAGGTGCAGTCGGACCCGCGCGTGGTCGCGGCCTACCTGGGGGGCTGACGATGGACGCCTCGGCCTTGTCCTCCGCCGCTGCCGCCCCCGGTGCGGCCGAGCCCTTGCTCGTGGTTCGCAATCTCGAGACCTGGTATGGCCCGATCTCGGCGATCAAGGGCGTCAATCTCGAGTTGCATCGCGGCAGCATCGTCACCGTGCTCGGCGCCAACGGCGCCGGCAAGACGACGCTGCTGAACACCGTGGCCGGCGTGATCGACCCCTTCAAGGGCTCGGTGCATTTCCTGGGTGAGCCCATCCACGGCCTGGATCCCGACGCCGTGGCGCGGCGCGGGCTCGTGCTGGTGCCCGAGGGGCGGCAGGTCTTTCCCTTCCTGACCGTGGCGGAAAACCTGCGCATGGGCGCTTTCGCGCGCCGCGAGAAGCAAGGCGTGGACGAGGACATCGAGCGCGTCTATGCTTGGTTCCCGCGCTTGCGCGAGCGCGCGCAGCAGCCCGGCGGCCTGCTGTCGGGCGGCGAGCAGCAGATGCTCGCGATCGGCCGCGCGCTGATGGCCCGGCCCACCGTGCTGCTGCTGGACGAACCCTCGCTCGGCCTGTCGCCCCTGCTGACGCGCGAGATCTTCCGCATCGTCGAGCGCATCAACGCCGAGACGGGCATGTCCATCCTCGTGGTCGAGCAGAACGCCGCGATCGCGCTGAACACCGCGCAGCACGGCTACATCATGGAACTCGGCCGCGTCGTCGCGGCCGGGCCCTGCGCCGAGCTGCGCGAGAAGGAAGACGTCCGCGAGTTCTACCTTGGCGGCGCGGCAGCGCGCAACCCCGATGCCGCCGGCGGCAAGCAGCGCTGGAAGCGGCGCAAGACCTGGCGTTGAACGGCATGGACGACGCGACCCGCGCCCCCGAGCCTCTGGAAGGCTGCGACACCCCGCAGAAGCTCTGGCGCCTGCGCTGCCGCCAGTGGGCGGCCTTGCCGGCGCTGCGCCACAAGAAGAAGGGCATCTGGCACACCGTCACCTGGCAGCAGTACCACGACCACGCCCGCGCCCTGGGCCTGGCGCTGGCCGACGCCGGGGTGGGCCGCGGCGAGTGCGTGGCCATCCTCAGCGAGAACCGCCCCGAGTGGCTGTATGCCGACTTCGGCGCGCAGTGCATGGGCATGCTGGGCGTGGGTGTCTACCCGACGTCGTCGCCGGAGCAACTGGCCTACATCCTGCAGGACAGCGGCGCGCGTGTGCTCCTGGTGGAAAACCAGGAGCAGCTCGACAAGGCGCTGGCGGTGCGCGCGCAGTGCCCGCGGCTCGAGCGCATCGTCGTGCTCGACCTCGAAGGCCTGCGCCAGTTCTCCGACGCCTGCGTCACGCCTTACGCCGAGTTCGCCGCGCGCGGCCAGGCGCTGGCGGCCCAGGGCGACGGCGAGGCGCGCTTCGACGCCGCGATCGACGCCGG
>CAIRBF010000025.1 GCA_903876715.1 uncultured beta proteobacterium | reverse complement strand
CGTTGGTGCCCACCGCGATGTCGGCGATGGTGGAGTCCTCAGTCTCACCCGAGCGGTGGCTGATGACAGCGGTGTAACCCGCTCGCTTGGCCATCTCGATGGCGGCAAAGGTCTCGGTCAGCGTGCCGATCTGGTTGATCTTGATGAGGATGGAGTTCGCGACGCCCTTGGCGATGCCTTCCTTCAGGATCTTCGTGTTCGTCACGAAGAGGTCGTCGCCCACCAGCTGCACCTTGCGGCCCAGTCGTTCGGTCAGCAGCTTCCAGCCGTCCCAGTCGCCCTCGTGCATGCCGTCCTCGACGCTGATGATCGGGTACTTGTCGCACCAGGCGGCCAGCATGTCGGTCCAGGCCGCGGCCTCGAGCTGCAGGCCCTCGCCCTCCAGGTGGTACTTGCCGTCCTTGTAGAACTCGCTGGCAGCGCAGTCCAGGCCGATGGCGACCTGCTCACCGGCGGCGTAGCCGGCCTTGTCGATGGCCTCCAGGATGAGCTGGATGGCGGCCTCGTGGCTCGCGACGCTGGGCGCAAAGCCGCCCTCGTCGCCGACGGCGGTGCTCATGCCGCGGCTGTCGATGATCTTCTTCAGCGCGTGGAAGACCTCCGCGCCCCAGCGCACGGCTTCGCGGAAGGTCGGGGCCCCCACGGGGATGATCATCAGCTCCTGCAGGTCGAGGTTGTTGTTGGCGTGGGCGCCGCCATTGATGACGTTCATCATCGGCACCGGCATCTGCAGGGCGCTCATGCCGCCGAAGTAGCGGTACAGCGGCAGCCCGGACTCCTCGGCCGCGGCGCGCGCCACGGCCATGCTGACGGCCAGGGTCGCGTTCGCGCCGAGGCGGCTTTTGTTCTCGCTGCCGTCCAGGTCGATCAGCGTCTTGTCGAGGAAGGCCTGCTCGCTCGCGTCCAGGCCGAGGACAGCTTCGGAGATCTCGGTGTTGACGTGTTCGACAGCGCGCAGCACGCCCTTGCCCAGGTAGCGCGCGGCGTCGCCGTCGCGCAGCTCGATCGCCTCGCGGCTGCCGGTGGAGGCGCCCGAGGGGACGGCCGCGCGGCCCATCGTGCCCGACTCGAGCAGGACGTCACATTCGACGGTGGGGTTGCCTCGGCTGTCGAGGATTTCGCGGCCGACGATGTCGACGATGGCGCTCATGGGGTGGTTCCGGGTTCGAGTGGGAAAGGGCGGGGTGCGGAGCTGTTGCGTGCAGGGAGCTGGCCGCCTCGGTCTGCGCAGGCTTGTGCCTGGTCAGGCGGCGAAGTCTTCCTCGGCCAAGGGTTGCGACTTGACGACGCGGTCGAGCGCGACCAGTTGCTCCAGCAGCGCGGCCATGTGCTTCAGCGGCACGGCGTTCGGTCCGTCGGACAGTGCGCGCGCCGGATCAGGGTGGGTTTCCATGAAGAGGCCAGCCACGCCCACGGCCACTGCCGCCCGTGCGAGCACGGGCACGAACTCGCGCTGCCCGCCCGATGTGGCGCCCTGGCCGCCGGGCAACTGCACACTGTGCGTGGCATCGAAGACCACCGGTGCGCCGGTCTCGCGCAGGATGGCAAGACTGCGCATGTCGGAAACGAGGTTGTTGTAGCCGAAGCTCGCACCCCGCTCGCAGACGAGGAATCGGTCTTCCGACAGCCCGGCTTCTCGCGCGGCGGCGCGTGCCTTGTCGATGACGTGGCGCATGTCGTGCGGTGCCAGGAACTGGCCCTTCTTGATGTTGACCGGCCGGCCGCTCTGCGCCACCGCGCGGATGAAATCGGTCTGCCGGCACAGGAAGGCGGGCGTCTGCAGCACGTCGACCACCGCGGCCACGGCGGGTACCTCGGCCTCGGTGTGGACGTCGGTCAGCACCGGCACGCCGAGCTGGCGACGCACCTCGGCCAGGATGCGCAGGCCCTCGTCCATGCCCGGGCCGCGGAAGGAAACACCGCTGGAGCGGTTGGCCTTGTCATAACTGCTCTTGAAGACGAAGGGGATGCCGAGGCGGCTCGTGATCTCCTGCAGGCGGCCCGCGACCTCGAGCTGCAAGGCCATGCTCTCGACGACACAAGGGCCGGCAATCAGGAAGAAGGGCCGGCGCAGGCCGACCTCGAAGCCACAGAGCTCCATCGTCAGGCAGCCGCTGGCGCGGGCAAACCCGGGGAGTCCGCGCCGCGCCCGCGCCGCTGCTCGAGCGCTGCAGCGACGTAGCTGTCGAACAGCGGGTGACTGCCCCAGGGCGTGCTCTTGAACTCAGGGTGGAACTGCACGCCGACGAACCAGGGGTGCAGGTCCCGGGGCAACTCGACGATCTCGGTCAGCTTCTCGCGCTGCGTCAGCGCCGAGATCACGAGCCCGGCGCCCTGCAGGCGCTCGAGGTAGCGTTCGTTGGCTTCATAGCGGTGCCGGTGACGCTCGGTGACGACCGGCCCGTAGATGCCATGGGCGATCGTGCCCGGTTGCACGTCAGAGCTCTGCGCGCCCAGACGCATCGTCCCGCCGAGGTTGGAGTTCGCGTCGCGCTTCTGGATCGTGCCGTCACGGTCCTGCCACTCGTCGATCAACGCGATCACCGGGTGCGGGGTAGCGGTGTCGAACTCGGTGGAATTGGCGCCTTCGAGCCCGGCGACGTGGCGCGCGTACTCGATCGTGGCGACCTGCATGCCCAGGCAGATGCCGAGGTAGGGGATGCGGTGCTCGCGAGCGAATCGCACGGCGCAGATCTTGCCCTCGATGCCTCGCTTGCCGAAGCCGCCGGGCACGAGGATGGCGTCAAAGCCATCCAGGCGCGAGACCGTCTGTGGCGTGAGCGTCTCGGCGTCGACGTATTCGATCTCCACGCGCGCGTGGTTGTGGATGCCGGCGTGGCGCAGCGCCTCGTTGAGCGACTTGTAGGAATCCGACAGGTCGGTGTACTTGCCGCACATCGCGATGCGCACGCTGGCCTTGGGGTGCGCAAGTTCGTGTACGAGCGCGTCCCAGCGCTTCAGGTCGGCCGGCCGCGTGAGCAGCTGCAGCTTCATGCAGATCAGCTCGTCCAGACCCTGCTCGTGAAGGAGTCGCGGCACCTTGTAGATGGTGTCGACGTCCTGCATCGAGATCACGCCGTGCAGGTGCACGTTGGTGAAAAGGCTGATCTTTTCGCGCTCGTCGTCGGGGATGGGCCGGTCCGCGCGGCACAGCAGCGCGTCGGGCTGGATGCCGATCTCGCGCAGCTTCTGGACGGTGTGCTGCGTGGGCTTGGTCTTGAGCTCGCCGGCGGCGGCGATCCACGGGACGTAGGTCAGGTGGACGAAGGCGGTGTTCGCGGGACCGATCTTCAGGCTGAGCTGGCGCACGGCCTCGAGGAAGGGCAGGGACTCGATGTCGCCGACCGTGCCACCGATCTCGACGATGGCCACCTCCACGCCATTGGCGCCGCGCTGCACGAACTCCTGGATCTCGTTCGTGACGTGCGGGATCACCTGCACCGTTTTGCCGAGGTAGTCGCCGCGGCGCTCCTTTTCGAGCACGCTCTTGTAGATCTGGCCCGTGGTGAAGTTGTTGCTGCGCTTCATCCGCGTGGTGATGAAGCGCTCGTAGTGGCCGAGGTCCAGGTCGGTCTCGGCGCCGTCGTCGGTGACGAAGACCTCGCCGTGCTGGAAGGGGCTCATCGTCCCCGGATCCACGTTGAGGTAGGGGTCGAGCTTGACGAGGGTGACCTTGAGACCGCGCGATTCGAGAATCGCTGCCAGGGACGCCGCGGCGATGCCCTTGCCTAGAGAGGACACCACGCCGCCGGTGACGAAGACGTACTTGGTCATGCTGGGCGGCAGTCGCCTCCGGACGACCTTTGCAAGGTGCCGGCGAGCTCCTGCCCGGTGAGAAAGCCAGAGTATACCGAGGGGGTGGCCCCGGACCGTGCGGGCCGGGCACCAGACCAGTCCGCCGCTGGTGCCTCAGTTATGGAAGTGACAGGCCACCCAGTGCCCGTCGGCCGCCTGTTCCAGCACCGGGCGCTCGGTACTGCAGCGCGGGTGCTGCGCCTTCGGACAGCGGGTATGGAAGTGGCAGCCCGCAGGCGGGTGGATGGGGCTGGGTACATCGCCTTGCAGCATGATGCGCTTGCGCCGCACCGTGGGGTCGGGGATGGGCACCGCCGACAGCAGCGCCTCGGTGTAAGGGTGGCGCGGGGTCGTGTAAAGCTCGCGCGAGGGCGCGAGCTCGACGATGCGCCCGAGGTACATCACTGCCACGCGGTCGCTGATGTGCTCGACGACGGAGAGGTCGTGGGCGATGAAGATGTAGGTCAGGCCGAGTTTCGCCTGCAGGTCCTCGAGCAGGTTGATGACCTGGGCCTGGATCGACACGTCCAGCGCCGAGACGGCCTCGTCGCAGACGACCAGACTCGGATCGACGGCGAGCGCGCGCGCGATGCCGATGCGCTGGCGCTGGCCGCCGGAGAACTCGTGCGGATAGCGCCGCATGTGGTCGGCGTTCAGGCCGACGGTCTCCAGCAGTTCGACGATGCGGTCTTGCCAGGCCTGCTTCGTCGGCGCGAGCTTGTGGATGGTCAGCGCCTCGCCGATGATGGCCGCCACCGTCATGCGCGGGTTCAGCGAAGCGTAGGGATCCTGGAAGATGATCTGCATCTTCCGCGCCATCGCGCGCAGATCCTCGGGGCCGAGCGCCGTGACCTCCTTGCCCTCGAACCAGACCTGACCCGAGGTCGGCTCGATCAGGCGCAGGATGCAGCGCCCCATCGTGCTCTTGCCGCAACCGGATTCGCCCACCACGCCCAGGGTCTGGCCAGGCGCGAGATCAAAGCTGACGCCGTCGACCGCGTGCACTCGGCCGATTTCCCGCTTGAACACACCGCCGCGTACCGGGAAGTGCTTGACGAGGTCTCGCACCTTCAGCAGCGGCTCGGCTGCGGGCGCGGCTGGGTTGTCGGTGACCGGGTTCATGCCGCGTCCTCGGCCAGGAAGCAGGCCACACGGTGGCCCGGGGCGAGCTCGCGCAGCGGCGGGGTGGCGGTGCTGCAGGACGGCACGGCTCGGCGGCAGCGGCTCGCGAAGCGGCAGCCCGGGCCCGGCTCGATCAACTTGGGCACCGTTCCGGGAATGGCCTCGAGGCGCACCTTGTGCGTGGCGGCGAGGTCGATGCGCGGGATCGAGCGGATCAGGCCCTGGGTGTAGGGGTGCAGGGGGCGCGCGAACAGCGCCTCCACCGGCGCCTCCTCGACCACCTGGCCGGCATACATCACGACCACCCGCTGCGCCACCTCGGCGACCACGCCCATGGCGTGAGTGATCAGCATCACCGCCATGCCGAGCTCGGCCTTGAGTTCCCCGATCAGGTCCAGGATCTGCGCCTGGATCGTGACGTCCAGCGCGGTGGTGGGTTCGTCGGCGATCAGCAGCTGAGGCTTGCAGGCCAGCGCGATGGCGATCATCACGCGCTGGCGCATGCCGCCGGAGAACTGGTGCGGGTAGTCGCGCACGCGCTTCTCGGGCTTGGGGATGCGCACCAGGCGCAGCATCTCAATGGCGCGGTCCAGCGCCGCCTTGCGCGACAGTCCCTCGTGCAGGCGCAGCGACTCGGCGATCTGCTCGCCGACCGTGAACACCGGGTTCAACGAGGTCATGGGCTCCTGGAAGATGATCGCGATCTCCTTCGCGCGCACCTTCTGCATCTCCTCGGGAGGCAGTGGCACGAGGTCGCGGCCCTTCCAGCGCACCTCGCCGGCGACGATGCGCCCCGGTGGCATGTCGATGAGCTTCATCACGGTCTTGGCCGTGACCGACTTGCCGCAACCGGACTCGCCGACGACGCACACCGTCTGGCCGGCGTCGATGTCGATATCCACGCCATCGACCGCGTGCAGCCAGCCGTCGTCGGTCTTGAAGTGGGTCTTCAGCCCCCGGATCTCGAGCAAGGCCATGGGTCTACAGCACCCGTCTCGGGTCGAGCGCGTCGCGCAACCCGTCGCCGATGAAGTTGATCGTCAGCACGGTGACGAAGATCGCCAGGCCCGGGAACAGCGCCCAGTGCACCGCGATGTCGAGGTAGTCCTTGCTGTCGAAGAGGATGCGGCCCCAGGTCGGGATGTCGGGCGGGAAGCCCAGGCCCAGGAAGGACAGGGTCGACTCGGCGATGATGGCTGCGGCCACGTCGATCGTGGCGGCGACGATCACCGGCCCGAGCGAGTTCGGCAGGATGTGGCGCACGACCTGGCGCGAGGTACTCGCCCCGAGCGCGCGCGCGGCCTCGACGAACTCCTTCTCGCGCAGCGAGAAGAACTGCGCTCGCACCAGGCGCGCCACCGGCATCCAGCGGAAGCCCCCGATCACGACCACGATCAGGATGAAGATGCCGACCTCGGGCCCGAAGACGGCCTTCAGCGGGTCCCGGAAGAGGAAGATCAGCAACAGCAGCAGGGGCAACTGCGGCAGCGACAGGAAGAGGTCGGTGATCCACATGAGCACCGCGTCGACCCAGCCGCGCGAGATCCCCGCGATCGCGCCGATGATCACGCCCACCGTGATGGCCATCAGCATCGCCGCCAGGCCCACGGCCAGCGAGATGCGGCCGCCGTAGAGCATGCGCGCCAGCAGGTCTCGCCCGAGGTCGTCGGTGCCCATCGGGTGCGCCATCGAAGGCGACGCGAGTCGCGCCTTGAAGTCGATGTCGCTGATCGTCAGCGGCCACAGGAAAGGGCCCAGCAGGACGGCCAGGACCAGGAAGCCCAGCACCCAAAGGCTCCAGTAGGCCAGGCGGTGGCGCTTGAAGCGGCGCCAGGCCTCGGCCCAGGGCGAGGCACTCCCCGGCGCCTTGCCGAGCGCGCTAGCGGTAGCTGATGCGGGGGTCGAGCCAGCCATACAGCACGTCGGCGACGAGGTTGAAGAAGATCACGAGGATGCTGAAGACGAAGGTCACTGCCATGATGACCGGCGTGTCGTTGCGCAGGATCGCGTCGATCAGCAGCGAGCCGATGCCGGGGATGCGGAAGATCTGCTCGGTGACGATGGCGCCGCCGAAGACCGCCGGCATTTGCAGCGCCACCAGCGTCACCACCGGGATCAGCGCATTGCGCACCACGTGCTTCATGACGACCATCTTCTCGGCCAGTCCCTTGCTGCGCGCTGTGGTGACGTAGTCCAGGCGGATGACGTCGAGCACGGCCGAGCGCACGTAGCGCATCCAGCTGGCCGCCTGGAAGAGCCCGAGCACCATCACCGGCATGATGGACTGCTTGAGATGCTCCCACCACCAGGCCCAGCCGGTGGCTTCGATGTCGGCCTTGAACACGAAGGGCAGCCACCCGAGGTGGATCGAGAACAGCAGGATGAACAGCAGGCCGGTGAAGAAGGTCGGCAGCGAGAAGCCGACAAAGGCCAGTGTGCTGGCGATGCGGTCGAACCAGGAGTAGGGCTTGACGGCGGCGATGATGCCCACGGGCACCGCGATCAGCAGCGCCAGCACCTGCGAGGCGCCGATGACGGCCAGGGTCACCGGGATCCGCTGCAGGATCAGGACGTCCACGTCGATGCGGCTGACGAAGGAAAAGCCCCAGTCTCCCCGGAGCATGCTCGTCAGCCAGTGCCAGTAGCGTTGCCAGACGGGGTCGTCCAGGCCGAGTTGGGCCCGCAGCGCCAGCCGCACTTCCGGCGGGACGTTGGGGTTCGTCGCCAGCTCTTCGAACGGGTCGCCCGGCGCCAGCGCGAGCACCGTGAACAGCACGATGCTGATGCCGAGCAGGCTCGGCACCGCGATCAGCAGGCGGCGCAGGACGTAGGGACCCAATTCGGGCTCTTCGGTGGTGAAGTTTGAGCAGCGAGGACCGTCGGCGGTCGGCCCCAGGGGCAGCGGCGCCGACGGCCCTCAGGCCTGGCCGGGGATCAGGCTTCCTTGTACCAGTGGGCCAGAGCCCACAGGTCGTTGTCCCAGCCCGACAAATGGCAGATCAGCTTGCTGCCGGCGGCCGAGGGCCGGGGCCGGTACACCACCGGGATGACGTGGTTGCTGCCGCAGACCAGGTCGTTCATGCGGATGAACATCGCCGCGCGCTTGACCGGGTCGAGCTCGGCCTGCGAGGCCTGGTGCGCGCGGTCGTACTCCGCGTTGCTCCAGCGCAGGATGTTGCGCTTGGCCCACTTGTCCGCCTTCTGCGCCACCTCCCAAGAGCAGTACTGCTCCATGAAGACCTGCGGGTCGGGCTGGGTCATCGTCGTGGTGAACATCTGCATGTCGCACCAGAACTTCTGGTAGGTGTCCGGGTTGGCGAAGTCACCGCCGAAGAACACCGCCGCCGTGACGGACTTCAATTCCAGCTCGATACCCGCCTTGGCGCAGGCGTCCTTGATGATGGCCTGCGTCTTCTGGCGCGGCTGGTTGACCGAGGTCTGGTAGACGAACTTCAGGCGGGTGCCGCCCTTCTCGCGGATGCCGCCGGCGCCGCGTTTCCAGCCTGCGTCGTCGAGGACCTTGTTGGCCTTGTCGACGTTGAACTCGAACTTCATGTTCGGGCTGCGGAAGCGTGGCGGGTTGTTCAGGAAGTTCGCCGTCGCCACGCCGGTGCGACCGTAGATGAAGTCCTCGACTGCCTTGCGGTCCACGAGCAGGCTCATCGCCTGGCGCACCGCCGGGTCGCTGAAGGCCGGGTGCTTGGACTTCACGCTGCCGCGCTCGCCGTCGACTTCCTTCCAGGGGTCGGTCGGGTTCAGCATGATGAACTCGATGTTGGCCCCTTCCACGATGGCCACCCTGCCCTTGCCGCTGGCCTCCAAACGCTTGAGGATCTCGTCCTCTACCTGCAGGTTCCAGGCGTAGTCGTACTCGCCCGTCTGCAGCACCGCGCGGGCCGCCGAGACGGCGTCACCACCGCCCTTCATCTCGATGGCGTCGAAGTGCGGTCGGTTCGCGATGTGGTAATTCGCGTAGGCCGTGCCACGCAGCATGTCGCCCGGCTTGAAGTCGAGGAACTTGTAGGGGCCCGTGCCCACCGGCGCCATGTTCATCGGCGCCTCGCGCGACTTCGCGCCCATGTAGGCCGAGAACAGGTGCTTCGGGATGATCATGCCCGAGGTGCCGACGAAGGGTTCGGCCCAGAACGGCGTGGCCTTCGGGAAGGTCACGCGCACCGTGTGGGAGTCGACCTTGACGACCTGGATGTCGCGGTAGGTGGAGATGAGCGACGACGAGGTGGCAGGGTCCTTGATGAACTCCCAATTGAAGACGACGTCGTCGGCCGTGAAGGGCTGACCGTCGTGCCAGGTGACGCCGCGCTTGAGCTTCCAGGTGACGCTGCGACCGTCGGCGGACAGTCCGCCGTTCTCGCGCGTGGGGATCTCCGCCGCGAGCACCGGGTACAGGACGCCGTCAGCGTCCCAGCCGGCCAGCGGCTCGTAGAACATGCGCGAGCCTTCCTGTTCCTTTGTGCCGGTGGCCCAATGCGGATTCAGGTGCACGGGGCCCTGCCACCACAGCAGCTTCAGCGTGCCACCGCCGCCGCGCCGGGTGGGCCGGTAGGCGAGCGTGTTCTGGGCATGCGCGACGCCTGCGTGCATCAGCAGCATCGAGGCCATGGGTGCCGTCAGACCCACGCCGACCATTTTCTGGATGAAACCGCGGCGCGGCAGCTTGCCTTCGCGGACTTCCTCGATCAGGTGTCGGATGTCTTGCTCTTGCATGGCGGGAGGCTCCTTTGGGTATGGGTGCGGGTACGGGTGCAGGTGTGGCCGTGACAGTGCAATTAGCACCTTCCGTGCCACATCCTAGCGAGCGCTTGCCGGTTGGCCATTGGTATCGGCCCGGATATCGGCACCGCGCGCGGGCCCGACCTGACGCGGATCCGGCTGCCGGTCTCAGGGTTGACCCGAGGTTTCTTCGGCTTCAGCGCGGGTTGCGCTGGCGTGGCGAGGTCGACGAGCGTGTCATCCCTCGTCCAGCGCCCGCATGCGTTGCTTCTCGGCTTGAAGCAGGTGCCTGCGCATGGCCTGCCGCGCCTGGGCTGCGTGGCCCGTGACGACGGCGTCCAGGATCGCCCGGTGTTCTTCGATGTTGTCGCGTTTGCGGCCGCGCGTCACGTACAAGGCCTCCATGCGCTGGCCAAGGGGCCCCAGCCCCTGGCTCCACAGCCGCTCGACCACGAGCGCGAGCGCGGCGTTGCCGCAGGAGCGGGCGATCAGCACATGGAAATCCCGGTCGGCCTGGGTGCGCGCAGGGTGCGCGCGCATCTCACGCTGCAGTTCCTCGAAGGCGAGCGCAATGGCTGCTCGCTGCGCCGGGGTGGCGTGGCGGGCGGCCAGCGCGGCGACCTCGGGCTCGACGATGCGGCGGGCCCGCAGCACATCGAAGGGGGAGAGCTCGCCCTCCCGGGGCATGGGCTCACCTTCGCTCGGGGCGCCGGTGGCGGGGTCTGCGCCAGCATCTGCCGTCTTTCCCGTGCTCGCTGGAGGGTGGTCTGGGTGATCATCCGCGCCGTCATCCGGGTACAGGATCGCCGGGTCGCCTGGCACCGGGCTCTCGGCCGGCCGGCGGCGCACGTAGGCCCCCGAGCCCATGCGGATTTCCAGCACCCCCTGCAGCTCGAGCGCGCTCAGCGCCTCGCGCAGCGAACTGCGTGACACCTTCAGTGACAGCGCTAGCTGGCGCTCGGCCGGCAGCCGGATGCCGGGCTTGAAGGTCCCGGCGGCGATGAGTTGCGCGATCTCCTGCGCGATACGCTCGTGCAGCCGGGGCGCGCGGATCGGCTGGATCGACATGGGAGGCAGTGTGCCGCAAGCGGGCCCGTCACCATGCCGGCGGCGCCCGGGCGACAAACCCACTTTCGAGGTCCTCACGGACCGGAAAAGGCACGCGCCTGTACCTTCCGCCACATTGACACCCGGGCGCGCTGCGGCTAAATTGGTCTGAAAGCCAGACCAGATGGCTGCCTTCAGCACGCCTAGCCCGACGGACTTGGCGCTCACCGGCCCTACAGGAGACCCGCCCATGAACACGCTCACCCGCGCCGCCCGCTTGCTGTGCGCGACCTTCGCCGTCGCCGCGTCGGTCGCGCAGGCCCAGCCCGCCTTTCCCAGCAAGCCCGTGCGCTTCGTCGTGCCCTTCGCCCCCGGCGGGCAGTCCGACGTGGTAGCTCGCATGGTCGCCGAGAAGCTGGCCGCGCGCTGGGGCCAGCCGGTGGTGGTGGACAACAAGGCGGGTGCGGCCACGACCATCGGTGCCGACATCGTCGCCAAGGCCCCGGCCGACGGCTACACGATGCTGCTCGCGCCCGCGCCCTTTGTGATCACGCAGTACGCCTACCCGAAGCTGCCCTACGACAGCCGGCGCGATTTCACGCCCGTCACGCTGCTCGTCACCAATCCGATGGTCGTCGTCACCAACCCGGCCAAGGTGCCGGGCCGCACGCTGGCCGAGTTCGTCGAGCACGCGAAGAAGAGCCCCGGCGCGCTGGCCTACGGCACGCCGGGCAACGGCAGCCTGCCGCACCTGGCGGTGGAGCTGTTCCAGCTGCAGTCCGGGGTCCAGCCGCTGCACGTGCCCTACAAGGGTGGCGGCCCGGCGGTGATCGACCTGGTCGCCGGCCAGGTGTCCTTCATG
>CAIRBF010000024.1 GCA_903876715.1 uncultured beta proteobacterium | reverse complement strand
CACTCTTGCGTTTTATCGTCGGGCTTCTGCTCGGTTGACCTCCCAAGGAACTTCTGTCGTGTTCATCTCCAACGCATACGCCCAGTCCGCGCCGGCCGCCGCCGCCGGCGGCGCCGAGTCGACCCTACTCAGCCTGCTGCCTTTGGTCTTGATGTTCGTGGTGCTGTACTTCATCATGATCCGGCCGCAAATGAAGCGGCAGAAGGAGCACAAGGCGATGATCGAGGCGCTGGCCAAGGGCGACGAGGTCGTCGTGGCGGGCGGTTTGGTGGGTCGGGTGTCACGCATGGGTGACAGCATCCTGCATGTCGAGATTGCCGACGGCGTTGAGATCCAGGTTCAGCGGCCCTCGGTGCTCCAGGTGCTGCCCAAGGGCACGTTCAAGTAGGCAGGCCGGTGCGGCGTCCGGGTCGCCCTCGGCCTTCGGCGCCCGCAGCCAGGAGCCCGCGCCACGCGGCCGGGTCCGATCCGATCCCGGAGTTCCCATGAACCGCTATCCCTGGTGGAAGTACGCGATCCTCGCGTTCGCTCTTGCGCTTGGCCTGCTGTACACGGTACCGAACCTCTACGGAGAGGCGCCTGCGGTGCAGGTGTCCAGTGGCAAGGCGACCTTGAAGGTCGATGCGACGTTGGTAACCCGCGTCGAACAGGTGCTGCGAGATGCGTCGTTGCGCGCTGATTTCGTTCAGTTCGATGGCATGTCGGTGCGTGCCCGCTTTGGCGACACCGACACGCAAAAGCGTGCCAAGGACGCACTGAGCGCCGCGCTCAACCCGGACCGGGGCAATCCGTCGTACATCGTCGCGCTCAACCTGCTGTCGCGCAGCCCGGAGTGGATGGGTTCGCTTCGGGCGTTGCCGATGTATCTGGGGCTGGATCTGCGCGGAGGCGTCCATTTCCTGATGCAGGTGGACATGAAGGCCGCGCTGACGAAAAAGGCGGACGCGCTTTCGGGTGACGTGCGCACGATGCTGCGCGACAAGAACATTCGCCACGCCGGGATCTCGCGCGAGGGTAACGCCGTGGAGGTACGTTTCCGCGACGCGGCTGCCGCCGCGGCAGGCCGCCGAATCCTGAGCGAGCAGTTGCCCGATCTCGTCTGGGTCGAGACCCCTGATGGCACCGACGTCCGTCTGCGCGGTACGCTCAAGCCCGAGGCCGCCAAGGCGGTGCAGGACCAGGCGCTGAAACAGAACATCACCACGCTGCACAACCGGGTCAATGAACTTGGCGTGGCCGAGCCCGTGATCCAGCAGCAGGGCGCGGACCGGGTGGTCGTGCAGCTGCCCGGTGTGCAGGACACGGCGAAGGCCAAGGACATCATCGGCCGCACCGCGACGCTCGAGGTGCGCATGGTCAACGAGAGTGCCGAGGCGCAGGCCGCGCTGTCCGGTGGCGCCGTGCCCTTTGGCAGCGAGCGTTATCTCGAGCGCAACGGCGCGCCGGTCATCGTCTTCCGGCAGGTCGTGTTGACCGGGGACAACCTCAACGACGCGCAAGCCGGCTTCGACAACCAGACGCAGGAGGCCGCCGTGCACCTGACGCTGGATGCCAAGGGCGCGCGTATCTTCAAGGATGTGACGCGCGAGAACGTGGGCAAGCGCATGGCGATCCTGCTGTTCGAGAAGGGGCGTGGCGAGGTCGTGACTGCCCCGGTGATCCGCAGCGAGATCGGTGGCGGACGGGTGCAGATCTCGGGCCGCATGACGACGCAGGAGGCCAACGACGTGGCCCTGTTGCTGCGCGCGGGCTCGCTGGCCGCGCCGATGGAGATCATCGAGGAGCGCACGATCGGCCCCAGCCTGGGCGCCGAGAACATCGCCAAGGGCTTCGACAGCGTGACCTGGGGCTTCCTGGCCATCGTGGTGTTCATGTGCGCCTACTACCTGCTGTTCGGGTTGTTTTCGTCACTGGCGTTGGCCTTCAACCTGTTGCTGCTGGTGGCGGTGCTGTCGATGCTGCAAGCGACCTTGACGTTGCCCGGCATGGCGGCCATTGCGCTCACGTTGGGGATGGCCATCGACGCCAACGTGCTCATCAACGAGCGCGTGCGTGAGGAGTTGCGCAACGGCCTGCCGCCCCAGGCGGCTATCGCCGCGGGCTACGACCGCGCGTTTGCCACCATCCTCGATTCCAACATCACCACGCTCATTGCCGGCGTGGCGCTGCTGGCGTTTGGCTCAGGGCCGGTGCGCGGTTTCGCCGTCGTCCATTGCCTGGGCATCCTGACGTCGATGTTCTCGGCCATCATGTTCTCGCGCGGGCTCGTCAACCTCTGGTATGGACGCCAGAAGCGGCTGAAGTCGGTGTCCATCGGGCAGGTCTGGCGGGCGGGCGGCAAGACGACAATCGCCCCGGCTTCGACCCCGGATCAATAAGGCTGGAGGCGCGCCATGGAATTCTTCCGCATCCGCCGCGACATCCCGTTCATGCGCCACGCCTTGGTGCTGAACGTCGTGTCCTTCATCACTTTCGCCGCAGCGGTGTTCTTCATCGCCACGCGCGGCCTGCACCTGTCGATCGAGTTCACCGGGGGCACGGTGCTCGAGGTCGAGTACACGCAGTCGGCCGACATCAACAAGGCGCGCACCGCGGTCGAGTCGCTCGGCCTGGGCGAGGTCCAGGTGCAGAGTTTCGGCACCTCGCGTGATGTCCTGGTGCGTCTGCCGGTACGCGGCGACGTCAAGCAGGCCGACCTGGCCGCGCGCGTCTTCGGCGAGCTGTGCAAGGCCGAGGGCGGCACGGTCTCCACGCGCCAGTACACCACCGCCGAGGGTGAGGCGGTCAGCCGCCCTGCCTGCGCGCTGGCCTCGGGCGCCGAGCCGGTGAAGCTCAACCGCACCGAGTTCGTCGGGCCCTCGGTGGGCTCGGAACTTGCGCGCGACGGTGCGCTCGCGCTGGCCTTCACCGTGCTGGGCATCATGATCTACCTCGCCTTCCGCTTCGAGTGGAAGTTCTCGGTGGCCGGCATCATCGCCAACCTGCACGACGTCGTCATCATCCTCGGCTTCTTCGCCTTCTTTCAGTGGGAGTTCTCGCTGGCCGTGCTGGCGGCGATCCTGGCCGTGCTCGGGTACTCGGTGAACGAGTCGGTGGTCATCTTCGACCGGGTTCGCGAGTCATTCCGTCGCTACCGCAAGCTGACGACACCGCAGGTCATCGACCACGCGATCACCAGCACGATCAGCCGCACCGTCATCACGCACGGTTCGACCCAGATGAT
>CAIRBF010000023.1 GCA_903876715.1 uncultured beta proteobacterium | reverse complement strand
GTCGTAGCTCGGCGTGACCGCCGCCAGGAAGGCCGCGGCATAGCTCGCGCTGGCCGTGTCGCTCGTGGTCGCCCCGATGGTCTGGCCGTCTTGCGTGCTCAAGCCCAGGCCGCTGAGCGTCACGCTGCCGGCCGTGACGCTCGGGCTTGCGTCCACCACCAACACCACCAAGCTGCTCGTCGATGTAGCTCCGCTCGTGTCCCGGATAGAAACAGAGATCGAGTCAGTGGAAGAACTCGCGCCAGGTTGGCTGACCGCGGCCTTGAGGGTGTAGCTGTAGCTCACCGTGCCGGCCGTCGCGTTCCCGCTGTAGCCGTCCAGCACTAGCAGACCCACGCCGGTGTCGATGGTCACGGTGCTCGACGACGACAGCGCGCCCAAGGTCGCGAAGCTGACATCCGTGCTGCCGATCGTGATCTTGTTGATGCCCGACGAGGCTGTCAGGCTGATCGTCCCTGTGGTCCTCTCCGTGGTGTCGCTCGAACTGACCAGCCCGGCTTCGTACACCGTGGCCTGGCCAGTTGTAGCCCCGTTGCCATCGACCGAGGTGATCGTGGGCACACCGTCGTTGTTGGTGATGGTCGCAGTCGCCGTGACGGCTGCGGTCGTCTTCGACGGCCAGGCGAGGCCGCCGGTGCTGATCTGGAAGGTTTCGTTCGGCTCGAGGTCGGGATCGTCCACGGTGCCGATGCGCAACTGGAGCGACGACTGGTTCGCGGGCAGGGTCACCGAGGCGACGATCGTCGTCCAGGTGAAGCCGCCGTCGGTGGACATCTCGAGCGTGCTCGTGGCGGCGGTGTCGGTGCCGAGCAGGGCGTGGCCCGATCCGCCACCCGTCACGGACAGGGCCGGCGTGAACGTCAGCGGGAATGCGGACACCCGGCTGGCGCTCACGACGAAGACGACAGCGTCGCCTTCGGTGACCGTGACGTCGGCGATCGACAGCGTGGGCCGGTCGTCGTCCAACGAGGCCGGGTAGCCGGCGTCACCACCCTGGTTGACGCTGCCCGTGTTGTTGGTCGCCAGGAAGACGCTGCCCTCGCCTTCGTCGTTGATCGTGCCGATGCCGATGTCGGCCACGCCGTCGGCGCTGGTGGCGGTCAGGGTGAAGGATTCGTTGGATTCGTGGACGTTGTCGGCGTTGACGGCCACCCGGACGAAGAGTTGGCCACCGGCGGGCAGTGTCACCAACGAACTGCTCGTGTAGTTGGCCCAGCCCGTGCCGTTGAAGTACTGCAGTTGCGTGCCGATGTCCGCCCCGCCGCCACTGAGCGTGGCCAGGCGGTCCGTGGCAGAAAGGCCTGTGGTGTTGCCGAGCGCCAGCGTGGTCTGCACACCGGGAGCGCCGGTGATGGTGAAGGTGGCGTACGACGAGTTCTCGTTGACGTAGACGTCGTTGACGCTCACCGCGTCGGCCGCACCCTGGATCGTGACCGTCAGCACGGCCGTGTCGGACAGGCCCGTTCCCGTGCCGTCGGTGACGGTGTAGTTGAAGGTGTCCGTGAGCGGCGGGCTCCCGGCACCCAAGGCGTTGACGGCGGTGCTGCTCTGGTCGATGGCGTAGGTCCAGGTGCCGTCAGCGTTCAACGTCAGCGAGCCGTAGCTGCCCGCCAGGGCCGATCCAACCGCGCTGGCCGCCGTGCCGGAGCCTTCGCTGCTGCCAGTCCGGTAGGACGTGACGCGCAGCGCGCTCGCGGCGTCATCGACGTCGCTGTCGTTGCTCAAGACGTTGCCGGAAGGGTTGTAGCCCGACGTTGCGTTGGCGATGCCGCCCGCTTCCGTGGCGGTGGCGCTGTCATTGCTGGCCACCGGTGCGTCGTTGGCACCCTGCACCGTGATGGTCAGCGTCGTGCTGTCGGTCAGCAGCGTCGACCCCGAGAACACGCCGTTCGTCACTCGGTAGACGAAGGTGTCGGTGACCGTGTCCGTGCTCGTGCGCAAGGCCTGCACGGTCGCGTTGTTGTTGTCGACGGTGTAGGTGTACGAACCGTCGGACTTGAGGACCAGACTTCCATACTGTCCGTTCAGCGTCGCCCCTGCGCCCGAGGCGGCTTGGTTGAACAGGAAGCTGAAGGACCCGTTGCTGCCACCACCGGGCACGGTGCTGCTGAGGGTGACCGTGGAGCCGTTGATTGCGGTGATGGTGGTGCCGGACGGCACGTCGCCGCCACTGACGCGCATGCCCACGGACAGGCTCGCAGCGTTGGTGACGCTGGTCAGGGTGCTCGTGCTCTTGGTCTGCGTGGCCGCCGACGTCACATACCCGGTGGTGGTGTCCGAGGCGCCGGACGCAGCCCTCCCGGCGATGAACTGCAGCGTTCCGGACGGTGTCGTGTCGGCGGCACCGCCCGATCCGCCGCTGGGGAGGGTGATGACCCCCGTGATCACATTGCCCGTCGGATGGACGCCCGCCGTCCCGTTCAACGTGCCCCCCGCCTCGGTGGCCGCATTCGTGTCGGCCTTGGCGTTCGGGTCACTCGTGCCCGAACCGTAGACGGTGATCGTGAGCGTGGCGGTGCTCGTCGCGCCCGCCGCATCGGCCATCGTGTACCTGAAGGCGTCGTTTGCGGTCTGCCCAGCGCCCAGGCTGGCGTTGTCGGCGATCGGCGTGTAGGTGTAGCTGCCGTCGGCGTTCAGCAAGAGCGAGCCGTGGGCGCCGATCAGGGTGTTGCCCGCGCTGCCGGTGAGCGTCAACGCCGTGCCGGAGGGCAGCAGCGCGCTCGTGAGCGTCGTGGTCGATGACAGCGTGACCGCGGTCGGGTTGCCGTTCGCGTCGTAGGTCACCGCAGACACCGACACCGGGTCGCCGGTGTATCCGCTCCAGGTGACGGCCATGCCCTGTGCGATCGTGCCCGAGACGCCACTCAAGACCACCGAGGCGGCGGACGTCGACGCCGACACGCTGACGGTTGCCGACTTCACGCCACTGGGCCCGCTGGTCTTGTTCTGGCCGGAGAAGCCGACGACGTCGCTGCCTGTCACCCCGTCCAGATTGGTGGCGGTGACGCCGACCAGGGTGGAGCCGCTGGTCGGGTAACGCTTCGCGGGTGTGGCCGTCAGGCCGATCGCGTAGCTGTCGGTGGTGCCGCCGACCAGACTCTTGGACGTGACCTTGATGGGATTGTCGGAAGCGTCGTAGAGCTGGTAGAAGGTGCTGCTGACCCGTACGTACACGTAGTCGCCGCTGCCCACCGGGCTGAGCGTCGACGCGGCCGTGAAGGTAAGCTGGGTCGACGCAGATCCTGAGGTGAACGTACCGGAGGTGGCCGTGGCACTGATGCCCTGGATCGCCTTGGTTTCGCCGAAGCCGTCGATATCGGTGTCGTTGTTCAGGACGTTGCCCGTGGCCGTCGCGCCCAGCGGGTCGTTGGCGTCATAGTTCACCGAGCCGCCGGGCAGCGAGGCGGTCAGTGATTCCTTGGCCGAGTTGTAGTCGTCGACCGCGGTCGGCGCGTCGTTGGCGCCCTGGACCGTGACCGTCAGCGTCGTGGTCGAGCTCAGGCCGCTCGCATCGGCCATCGTGTAGGTGAAGGTATCGGTCAGCGTGTGGCTGGTGGTGCGCAAGGCCTCCATCGCGGCCTGGGTGTTGGCGGTGACGCTGTAGCGATAGCTGCCGTCCGCGCCGATGCTGAGGCTGCCGTAGGTGCCAGCGACGACGGTGGCGTTCGACGTGGAACTGCTCCCGGCCGCCACCGCCGTACCGGCCGAGGTGGTACCGGCCTGGGTCACGGACTTCGTGTCACCGGCGTTCGGGTCCGTGTCGTTGCTCAACACGTTGCCGGTGGCGGCCACGCTCGCCGTCTGGTTGACACGCACGCCGCCGGCCTCGAGGGCGGGGCCACCGGCCTGCCCCACCGTGCCCGAGGTGGTGTCTGCCGTCGCCGTAGGCGCCAGATTGACCGTCAACAGCGAATTCAGTGCCGAGTCCACACGGTCGGACGAGGAGCCGACGTTGTAGATGGACTGCCCCCCCACCGTGGACACCCCATTGACGGTGACCGCGGAGAGCCCGCTGAAGTAGGTGCTGTCGACGACGAAGACAAAGCCGCGGTTGTCGGCGGTGTTGCGGTCCCCGTCGGCATTGCCGTCGGTTTGCGCGTCCTGCAGGGTCTGGAAATTCGTGTCGGTCCAGAAATAGAAGCCCTTGACGACGCCGCCCACCTTGATGGGCCTGCTGACCCAGCCGTTCAGGGCGAAGGTGGTGTTGTCGGTGCGGGTGAAGGTGGCCGTCACGGACACGTCGTTGCCGCTGAAGTCGCGCGCCGAGCTCTGGCCGTCGCTGATGACGACTTTCTTGATGTCCGTGGGCTGCAGGAAGTTGTGAGTGTTCTGCTCCTTCTCGCCCGCGGTCTCGCCGAGATTGGCCTGAACGCCGTCGCTTGGGCTGTTGACGTCGTACACCATCTCGTAGGCGCCGACGGTCGACAGGCCGGCCACAGCCTCGAAGGTGAAGCTGGCCATCTCCACGCTCACCGCCCGACCGTCCAGCGTCAGCGTGGCGTGGTCGTCATCGGCGCCTACCGTGCCGCCGGGCAGGGCCCCAGTGGCCGCCGCGACCGAGAAGCGCTGGCCTTCGTCGCCGGCACTGTCGCCCGCGGGGTTCAGGCGGGCGTCGATCGCGTGCCCCATCTCCTCGACCAGAACGGAAGCGATCGCGCGCGCGCTGGCGCCTCGGGCCCAGTCGGCGTTCAGGTAGATCGTGGGCTGTCCCGTGGTGCCGTTGACGCTGAAGGCGCCCAGGGCGCCCTGCATTTCCGCAGCCTCTCGCCATTCGACGCGGATCGTGTGGTCACCACTGCGCAGGTCCGCCGTCAGGCGGTCGAATGCGGTGTGCCAGGCGGCATCGGGCTCGGACCTGCCGCCAGCGAAGAGCTCGAACATCCGCTCGCGCGCATCCTGGCGCGACAGGAACTCAGCAACCACCCGCTCCGCCAGCGCCTGACCGTCACGAACCGCATCGCGGGTGGGCAGGCCGCCCGGCGTGACGAGCTCGAGGCGAAGCGCGGCGGCGTCGGCGCTGCGGTCATGCGCTACCGGGCCCGCGGCGGCACGGGCGACGTCGAAGGAACGGGCGGTCGTGTCGACGGCCTCGGCCAGCGCCGCGCCGTCGAACATGAAGCGCTGCTCCAGCACCAGGGGACGCGGCGTCACCAGAGCCCGGTCCCGGGGAGCGGGCGTGCGAGCGACCGCCTCGAGGGCCGCCAGCAGCCCAAAGGCGCCCGCATCCGCGAACTCGGCTGCGGCCCTCGAGCCGCCCCTCGAGCCGCTCTTGCCACCGCTGCGTCCCCGGCCTCTGGCCTTGGCCGTCTCGGCCACTGCGACGACGGTATGGGTGATCGCGTTCCAGACGGTGCGATAGATGTGGTTCATTTCAGCTTCTCCGAGCACCCGTCGGGGCGGGGCTTCAGCGCGTCGCGCGCTCAGGGCCGCGGTGGCGTGACGAGGATCCGCCCGCTCATGCCCGGCATCAATTCAGGAAACCGGCCGTCGATGGTGGCCGCCACCTTGACCGACTGACTCACCGGATCGACACGCGCGCCGATGCGGGTGAGCCGGGCCGGGTAGCTCTTGCGCGTCTCGTCGATCGTGACACGCAGTGCATAGCCTTCGCGCAGCCAGCGCAGCCACGATGAGGGCGCAAGGAACTCCAGCTCGAGCGTGCTGTCGTCCAGGACGTCGAGCAAGACCTGGCCCGGCTGGACGAACTGCTGTTCGCGAACTTTCTGCTCGGCAACCCGGCCGTTGAACGGCGCGAGCACCGTGCACTTCGCGATCAGGGCATCCTGGGCGCCGATCTCTGCCCGCGCGCGCTCGAGCGCCGTGCCGGCGAGCACCAACTCCAGCTCGCTGACGGCGTTCAGCTTGGCCAGGCGCTGGTTGGCCTCGAGCGCGGCCTCGGCACCGGTCAGCTCGGCCCGCGCCTTGTCGCGCTGCGCCTGCTGGACCGAGCAGTCCAGCGACACCAGGATGTCGCCGGCCTTGAAGGCCTGCGCTTCGCCAAAGGGCAGCCGGCGCACGCGCGCTCCGATCTCAGAGGCCAGCGTGGTGTAGCGCAGCGGGATCAGGTGGGCGCGAATCTCCTGCCGCTGTGCGCTGCCGGCGGGTGCCTGCAGGTCCGCTGGATCAGGCGGCGGCGCGGAGCTGCGCGCCCCCTGGGCCCAGGCGCCAAGGCACAGGCCGCCGCCGAGCAGGACGGTGAGGAGCCGGTGGGCCACAAGCCAGTCCACGCTCAAGGCTTGGCCGCCGCCCGCAGCGCGCCCCAGGCATCCGCCTGCCGCTTGAGCAGGTCGGTCAGCTCCTTGAGGCTCAACTCGTCCATGCTGCCCAGCCGCGGCTCGAGCCCCAGGCTCGCCACGAGCCGGTTCTCCGCCGTCTGCACCTGCGCCAACGCCTGGTAGCGCCGCAGCAGGCTCAGGATCGCCGTCGTCGCGTTGCTCACGGTATCGAGCTTGCTCTGCGCGCGTGCCTCCTGGCGCGACTGCATCAGATCAGCCAGGCGTTGGTCCACCTGGTAGATCGAATCGGCGCGGACGAACTGCATGCGCGCGTTGTCCAGCGCCAGCCGCGCCAGGTGCATCTGTGTGACCACGCCCACCTGCATCGCCAAGCGGCGCTGGTCGGCCAGCGCCACCCCCGCCTCGGCCAGCCGCATCTGCGACGGACCGCTGATCAGGTTGAACAGGTTGAAAGACAGCTGCACGCCCGCTTCCTGCCAGTCCTTGTTGACCAGATAGCTGTCGGAGTCGTACTTCAGCGCCCAGTTGACATTGATGTTCGGGAACAGCCGCGCCATCGTGCGCCGCACCTCGTCGCGCGCGATGCGCGAGTTGTAGTGCGCCTCGCGCAGGTCGGCGTTGTTGGCCAGCGTGACCTCCTCCAGCGTGCGCAGCGGAATGGCCAGCGGCTCGTCGGCGGCGTTCACGGCCTCCAGCTCGGCCAGCGAGATGCGCTGCCCGATGGGTGCATTGACCAGCTGCGACAGCTCCACCTGCGCCGACGCGAGCTCCTGACCGATGGCCTCGAGCAGGCGCATGTTCTCAAGCAGCTGACGCTGGTAGCGCAACGTGTCCACCGGGTTGCGCAGGCGCTGCGCCTCGGCGCTGCGCGAGTCCGCCAGCGCCTCCTCGGCCATCGCGATGGTCTGGCGCACGGAGTCAGCCAGCCGCTGCGCCGCCGCTGCGCGCCAATAGACCGTGCGCACGTCCTGCATCAGCAGGTGCATGGCCTTGCGCCGCCGCTCCACCGCCACGAACATACGATCACCCTGCTGCCGCGCGCCGTAGTAGCCCAGGCTCAGGTCGAGCAGGCTCCAGCTGAACTCCAGCCCGGTCAAGGAGTGATCACGGTCCTGCGAGATCGCGCCCGGCACCCGCGCGCCACCGCCAACGGGCGTGCTGTCGCTGATCTTGTCGTTGTCACGCCAGCTGTAGCCCGCAGTGGCCAGCAGCTTGGGCAGCATGTCGAATTCGCTGGCGCTGAACTGGCGCCGCGCCAGCGCCTCCTCCATCAGCCGCGCCCGGCGGTCGAGGTTGTGCTTCAACGCCCGGGCCATGGCCTCTTCCAGCGTCAGCGCACCGACAATGTCCGGCACTCCCGCACGCGCGGCCCGGCTGTCGGCGCGCGTGACGTCCAGGACGGCGCCGTTGCTCAAGGCCATCGGCTCGACCGTCGAACACCCCGCGAGGACGAGCAGCGAGGCACCGACGATCGACAGGCGCAAGCCACTTTGGTGTTTGGTGAACATACGTGATAACTTGTAAAAACAATCGAAGCACTTTACATGCCTTTTGCCTGCGAGATTCGAGCTGTGCAGCGTCAATGCCGTGCGTCTCCTCCCTTGGCGCCTGGCAGCTCGGCCTCAGCCGCTTGTGATGGCCGCGTCGACGGTCCTGCAAGGCGTCGACACGGCAACGGGGCCGTCGCCCCGTTGCGCAGCACGACCGATGAAACGGCCGGCGCCGCCGCAGCAAGAAGTGCAAATTGACAGCTTCCGAGATGGCCGTCAGATGCATGAAGTTATGTAAACTAGTCCAGGTATCCCAGACCGTCTCGTGTGGGCGGCTCGTGATCAAGCGGTGCTACAGCCCTAGGCGCTCGGCCAGGCTGTTTGCCGGCTTTTTTCCTTCACCCTTCACTCAGAGAGTGGTAAATGTTTCAGCAACTGGTTCCTGTCAACAAGGCCCGTCACGCCGCCACCCGGATCAAGCAGATCGAGGGCTTCGGCTTCGCCTCTCAGTTCCACATCGCCTCGGTGATGGTGCACGAATTCGCCCGCGCCTCGGCCATCTACCCCGTGGTCTTCCTCGAGGACAAGGCCCAGGACGAGTTCCGTCCGGTGGCGCTGATGGGCCTGGAGCAAGGTGAGAACCTGTTTGTCGACGCCAATGGCAAGTGGGCCGCGTCCTACGTGCCGGCGATCATCCGCCGCTACCCGTTCGCCCTGGCGAGCACCGGCCAGGAAGGCCAGTTCACCGTCTGCATCGACGAAGGCAGCGAGCTGGTGAACCAGACCGACGGCGTGGCCCTGTTCGACGACAAGGGCGAGCCCTCGTCGGCGATCGAGAACGTCAAGCGCTACCTTGGCGAGCTGCAGCAGATGGACACCTTCACCCGGGCCTTCAGCAAGTACTTCGCCGAGCACAACCTGTTCACGCCGCTGAACATGCGGGTGCGGCAGGGCGAGCAAGCGCGCAACATCACGGGCTGCTACGTCGTCAACGAGGAGCGTCTGAACAACCTCTCGAACGACCGATTCCTCGAGTTGCGCGAGAAGCGCTACCTGCCCGCGGTCTACGCCCACCTGGTGTCACTGGCGCAGATCGAGCGCCTGATGCAGCTCAAGGAAGAGCGCGGCACCAAGGACCAGCCTTCGCTGAACTGAGCGCTCCGGGGCGCGCAGTCCAGGCACACTCCCTTCGCCCGGCTGCGCGCACGATGATGTCGTGCCCCGAAGCGAATCAGGCCCTGGCGCCTGCGCTTCGGCAGGCAGCGCAGGCGGGCTCACCCGCCTGCGATTTCTCCAGCGTCGCCGAATTGGCGGTGCTCGAGTCGCATGATTGCCGCACCTGGCAGGACCAGGTCCTGGCCCTGCGTGCGCAGTGGACACCGCGCCATCCGAGCCTGCCCTTCTTCACCCTGGGCCTGGCGGCCTACCTCGACTTCGCGCGGCGTGGCAGCCCGCCCGCGCCTTACCGCAGCCCTGCGCTGCGGTCTCACTACAACGCACTGCTGAGCCGCCACTTCGGGGGCCTGCTCGAGGCATGCCGTGCGGCGCTGTCGGCCCACACAGGGTTGGTTGCGCGTTTCGCGCCCGATCGGGCCTCGCTGCCGGGTTTTCACATCCACCTGCCGCATCCGGTGTTCGCGGGCGAGGTGGCCAGCGTCCACCGCGACCTGCAGTTCCGCGACGTCTTCCCGGAAGTGGCTGCCACTCGGGCAGACGTGCTGACCTTCACGGTGCCGATCGCCTTGCCCCCCGGCAGCGGCCTCAACTTCTGGGCAGCCGCCGAGAAGCGTTTCCAGCCCTACCATCTGGGCCGGATGCTGGTCCACGACGGACTGGCCACGCACCAGGCCGTGCTGCACCCCGAGAACCGGGACACGCCGCGGATCATGCTCCAAGGGCATGGTTTGCGCCATGCCGACGCCCTCGTCCTCTACTGGTGACCGGCCGAAAGGAGAGCAGCCCGTGACTTCACCAGCAAAGCGCGAACCCCCGTTCTGGAACGAGCAATTGCACCGCATCCCCTGGTGCCTGGAGTTGGTGGCCAAGGCGGCACGGATCCGCGACGAAGTCCTGGAGTTCGTCGCCAGCAGCCGACCGTTCATGCCCTATCCGAAGTACGGCAACCTGTACAGCAACACCTGGGACGCCTTCCCGTTGTCGATCTTCCAGGGCGAGCACATCGAGCTGTCGCGCAAGAGCCTGGAGATCAACATGTCGCCCCTGGTGGCGGCCTACCGCAAGCGCCTGCCCACGGCGTCCAGCGTCATCGGGCCGCTCGAGGCCGAAGGCGTGCTGCGCAACGTCTTCGTCAGCCGCCTCGTCCCGGGGTCGATCATCCACCCGCACCGCGGGTGGACGTCCGACTACCTGCGCATCCACCTCGGTCTGGTCTGCGACCCGGGTTGCGCCATCACCGTCGGTGACGAGACGCGCACCTGGCAGCCGCTCGAACTGCTCGCGTTCAAGGACGGCGGCCCCTACCCCCACAGCGTGGTGCACCACGGGACCAGTGCGCGCCTGGTCCTGTCGCACGACCTGCGGCTGGATTACGTCGCCCGCTTCATCCCCGAAGTGCTGCCAGCGGCTTGCGCGGCCACTCCTGCCGCTGCGTGAGCAGCGCGCTGCGCTGCTGCCGGGCGATGTAGCGCTGGGTGACGCGGTTCTGGTCGAACTCGCTGCGCAGCATGGAGATCTGGATCACGTCAGCGTAGGTGCCGGACTCCTCCTTCCACACCGCTTCGCGCAGCACGCCCTCGCGCCGGAAGCCGAAGCGCTCCTGCAGTTCGGCGACGGCGGCGTTGTCGCGGTAGATCAGCCCCTGGACCTTGTTCAGGCCGAGGGCGTTGAACGCGAAGGACAGGCTGCCGAGGTAGCTGTCGCCGACCGCGAAAGCCGTGTCGTGGCCGGGCAGGATGCCCATGATCTGCTCGGCCACACGGTTCTGGAAGCTGATGTTGACGAACATCGACAAGCCGATGGGTTGCTCGCCGCGAAACACGATCCACTGCACGGCGCGGCTCTGGGGTATCAAGGCGATGTGGTCCTGCGTCAGCACGTGCAGGAGGTCGCGCGGCGTCAGGTCGGCCGGGACATGCTTGAGGCGCTGGGAGAACTCACGGTCCAGCATCGCCGACCACACGAAGTCGAAGTGTTCGGGGGTGCGCCGCACCAGGCGGATCGCCCCAAACTCCAGGGGTTCCCACCACTGGGGCCGGTGCCACATCGCGAGCGCCTGCAGTTCCTGGGCGTCCGGGTAGCGCCGCGCGAGCCGAAACACTGCTTCCTGCGCGGCGGCCAGCCCCTCGTTGCGGCGCACGCGCTCGAGCCAGTCCGCCACCTCCGCAATCTCGGGCGGAGGGTCGATCTCGTAGCTGGTGATCACGGCTTGTCAGCCTGCGGCTGCGGCCCGGGAGCGGCAGCCACGGGGCGGTTGAGCTCCTGCCGCGTCAACGCAAGATCCAGCCTGCGGCCGACCTCCTCGCGCGATATGCGCATGACGCTCAGCTGCATCGCCAGCCGCTCGCTCTCGCCGTCGATGAACGCCAGCGCCTTCAGGTGGGACTTGACCTCGTCGTTGAGCGTGTCCACATCGTAGGTCACGCCATTGATCTTGACATGGGGCATATACCAGGCTCCTGGGCCGATTCATTCGGAAAACGAAAGCTGACCGGCGACCTTGCTCTCGCGGTCAGCCAGACGGCGCCGCTGCGCGGCGGCCTTGGACTGCAGCAGCACCTGCGCCAGGCGCACCAGCGCGGCGCCGCTGCGCGGATGCAGCGCCAGCGGGATCAGCAGCGGCGACAGCCGCGCGTAGACGATGCCCATGGCGCGCATCAACATCTCGTCCTTCAGGCACATGAAACCCACCGCCGACCCAGGCGCGCCCTGCCGGCCGGCACGCCCGTAGAGCTGCCATTCGATGCGCCGGGCGTCGTGGGGCTCGAACATCAGCACACGCAGCCCGCCTGCCTCGACCGCGCCCGGACCGAGCAGGATGTCCGTGCCCCGGCCGGCCATGTTCGTCGACACCGTCACGGCGCCTGGCGTTCCCGCACGCTCGACGACGAGCGCCTCCTGCGCATGGTGCTTGGCGTTCAGCACGTGGTGGCCGATGCCTGCCTGCGCCAGGGCCTGCGACAGCCGCTCGGTGTCGGCGATCTTTCGCGTGCCCACCAGCACGGGTGTGGCGTCGGCGTGGCTGCGCCGCACCTCCTCCACCACCGCCTCGAAACGGGTGTCGGGGTCCACGAAGACGCGCAGCGCCTCCTGGCGCAGGCGACTGGGCACCCGCGGGGCCACGGGCACCACGGCCAGGCCGTAGCTGCGACGGAGTTCGCGCTCGATGCCCTGCAGCGTGCCGCTGGCGCCGCACAGCCGGTGGTAGCGCTTGAAGAAGTTCTGGAAGGTCATGCGCGCCACGGTCTTGGGCGGACTGCTCAGCTCGAGCCCTTCCATGGCCTCGATGGCCTGGTGAATGCCGTGGCTCCAGGACCGGCCGGCCATCACCCGCCCCGTGGCCTCGTCGACGATGACCACCTTGCCTTCTTCGTCGACGAGATACTGCCGGTCGCGCTTGTAGACGTGCCGGGCCATCACCGACAGCGACACCACGCCCTGTGCGCGCTCAGGAAAGCGCCAGAAGGCAGGCAGCATGAAGGACATCTCGTCGATGCGCTCCTTGCCGCGCGCGGTGAAGCGGATGTCGGGCACCGGCTCGGTCTTGACGACGTAGTCCTCCTCGTGCTGCAGGCTCTCGAAGATCTGCTTGCCCGCCAGCACCGCCTCCACGAGCATGGGGTTGTCGTCGGCCGAGGAGATGATCAGCGGCGTCGTTGCCTCGTCGATCAGGACGCTGTCGGCCTCGTCGACGATCGCCGCCCACAAACCGCGCCCGACCGGCTTCTGATCGCCGGGGCCGCGCTGCATCTCCCACAGCAGACGCTGCGTCGGACGCTTGTCGCCGCCGATGAGCAGGCTGTCGCGCAGAAAGTCCGCCAGCAGTTGCTTGCCCGTGGCGTAGACGATGTCCTGTGCGTAGCAGGAGGCCAGCTGCTGCATCGGGGTCTCCGCCGTCGCCGCCACCGTGCCGAACCCGGCCATCTCGAGCAGGGGCCGCATCAGGGCGGCGTCGCGGTCGGCGAGGTAGTCGTTGGCGGTGACGACGTGGCACGGTCGGCGCGCTGCCGCATACAGCGCCGCGGTCATGCCGATGGCAAGGGTCTTGCCCTCGCCTGGGGAGAGCTGGACCAGATGGCCGTTGTGCATCTCCAGGGCGGCGGTGATCTGGGTGTCGTGCGGCGTCATCCCCAGGACACGTTTCGAGGCGATCGCCCACAAGCCCAGCAGGTGCCCGCGCAGAGCGCGCATCTCGGCGCGCCGACCGCCGTCGGCGTCATACGGCGCACCCGCGTAGCGCAGCCGCCGCGACGACTCCGCCAGTTGCCGGCGCAGATCGGTGTCCGTCAGCTTGGCGTGTTCGTCGATGGAGGCCTTGACGAACCCGAGCTCCCGGGCCGTGTCGCTGCGTGCGCGACCGCTGAGGATTTCCAGCCGCACCCGCCACTCGTCCAGGAGCGGGCGCGTCGCCGATGGGTCACGGGGCGGATGCCAGGCCAGCACCGTGCCCGTGGTGGTAGGCGTCATGCGAACTGGTAACGCTTCTGCAACAGCTGCTGCAAGGACTCTGCGAGCCGCTCGTACAGGGTCCGCCCGGGAAGCGCCATGCGCACGGCGCCACGCAAGCCGTGGTGCAGGGACAGCTCCTGGCGCTGCGCGCCTGCGACCAGGGACGCCCGGATCTCGAAGAATTCCTCGGCCGCCACATCCCCGCGCGAGCTGTCCGCCTTGACCGGCAGGTCGCCCCCACCCAGCCAGCCCAGTGCCGCCGAGGGCAGGCGGTCGCGCTGGTAGGGCACGAGGACCACGCGCTCGACCGCGATGTCCTGGTCGGCCTGCCCCACCAGCCGCAGAACGGCCTGCTCGGGCTGGCTGCGGAACAGCTCACGCGCCCGCTCCTGAGTGATCACGGCAACGAACTGGAAGCCCGAGGACTGGTCGAGCACATGGCCGAGCACCGCGCCGCGAGGGATCCACGAGCCCACCCGCTCCCAGCCCTCGGTCGCCACGTACAAACCGTCATGCGGCGCCCGCAAGGTCAGATCGGAGCGACGGTCCCGCAAATCCTGCAGCCTCTGGCGCTTGGCCGCGGTCTGCTCCTCGAGCGCGCGCAGGTCGGCCACACGGTTCACGACGGCCATGCGCTGGAAGGCGAGCAACTCGTCGAGTTCCAGCTGGGTCTGCTCGATTTCCAGCGCAATCGCCGCGTCGTCGAACCACATCAAGGCATCTGACTTGCTCACCAGTTGCCCGTTGCCCATCAACGCCCGGTCCAGCTTGGCGTCCATGGGCGCGAACAGGACGGACTCGCGGCTGTGCTGCAGCACGCCCTGGGCCGTGATGGAGTGGGGAAAAGGCACCCAGAAGACGATGACGGCCAGCGCCGCGACGACGAGCCCGGCGCCGCCCCAGGCGCGCGCGCGATGGGCCTGCACCCGCTGCCCGGCCAGATGGACCAGACCTTTCCACAGCGGCCCGAGCAGCAGCATGTGGAGCGTGATGGCCGCCACCACGACACCCAACCCGAACCACAGGTCCATCACCAGCAGGATCACCGCGGAAGAGACCAGCAGGCGATAGACGAAGCTCACCGGCGCATAGAGGGCGAACCACAGGCGCTCGCCGCGCTCGTCCACCGGCGCCTGTGCCGCGTGGCTTCCCAGCAGGTAGCGGTCCGCCAGGTACATCCAGTACTGCTGAGCCTTCTGATAGAAGTTCGGGATGTCGAGGAAATCCGCCAGCACGTAGTAGGCGTCGAAGCGCAACAGCGGGTTGCCGTTGAAGACGATGCTCGAGACCGAGCCGATCATCATCACGTTGAAGGCCAGGCTGTTGACCAGGCCCGGGCCGGTGACCGCCCAGACCACAGCGCCGAGGGCGGCCATGAACAGGTCGACGATCATGCCGGCGCCGCTGACGAGCATCCGGTGCCAACGGTTCGGGAACGACCAGCTCGCCGTGGTGTCCACGTAAGGCAGCGGCGTCGTCACCAGGAACATCAAGCCGAAGGAGTGGACCTCCCCGCCGAAGCGCTTGCACGCCAGGCCGTGGCAGATCTCGTGCACCATCTTCATGACCGCCAGACAGGCGTACAGCCAGGGCAGGTTCGTCCACGCGAAGACGCCCTGGCTGCGGTCGGCGATCGACTCCACATGCGTGGCCACCACGTACGCGCCGGCCAGCATGCCCAGGATCCAGATCGCTGGCAGCAGCCACTGCGGCAGGCGCCGCAACGCCCCATCGACCACGCCGAGGAAGTTGTCCGGGTCCCAGACCGGGATGCGGAAGTACAGGAACGAGAGCAGCTTGGCCCGGAGTTCCTTCTGCCGCGTCTTGCCCACCCGCAGCGCGATCTCGCGGTGGTCGCCGGACTCGCTGAAATGCAACAGGTTCGAGACGTGCAGTTGCGACAACAACTGCACGACCTCCTCCTGGCCGGGGGCGCGCTCGGGGCGCTCCCGGATGCACGCCTGCCAGGCTTCGTCGACGGTGATGTCGGGCCGCAGTCCGCGAACGAACTCGTAGGCCTCGGGCGTGATGCGGAAGAAGCGGTGCGAATAACCGTCCTCGAGCACCACCCACGCGCGTCCGCGGTAGACCTGACGCGAGACGCGCACGCCCGGCAGCAGGCTCACGCGCGAGCCGGCGATCTTGTACCAGGCGTCACTGTAGATCGCACCCGACATCGCTCAGCTCACCACCAGAAATGCAGCCGCAGGGTGTCGATCACGCGGTGGAACAGGATCCACGCCACGTTGCGCTGGCCGGCTTCGATCTTGGCCAGGCCGGTCATGCCGGGCCGCCACCATGCGTCGGGCGGATCGATGATCCGCGCCTTGACCAGGAACTGGTTGCCCTGCTCGCCCTTGACCTGCGCCATCGGCACGAAATGGGTGACCCGGAATCGGATCTCGCGCGAGGTCTGACTGAGCAGGATCAGCGACCCCTCGGCGTCTGGCTGCAGCGCGCGGATGTCGCGCTCCGGGACCTGCATGACGACGTACAGCCCCTCGACCGCGGCAATGCGGAACAGCATGTCGCCGCGGCGCACCGTCGAGCCCAGGAGATTGCGCCGGTCGCCTTCGACCACCACGCCATCGAACGGGGCCTTGGCCTCGGCCGTCTCGATCAGGGCCTGGACGCGCTTCATCCGCGCCTGGGACTGCTCACGCCGGAACCGCGCCACCTGGGCCTCGGCCAGCGACGCCGCCGCGCGCGCCTTGTCCTCTTCGGCCGCATAGCGCCGGATCTCGGAGCCCACCTCGAGCTCTTGCTGCCTCAGGTCGGCCGCGTCCATGCGCGCGAGCGTCTGGTCCTTGCGGATCATGTCGCCGACATCGGCCATCACGTCGAGCAGACGGCCGTCGTTCGGGGCCGTCACCACGCGGGTGCTGTCCGTGGTCAGCTGCGCCGAGGCCTCGACCCGGTAGGGCAGGCTGCCGAAAGCAAGGAACAGCACGGAAGCGCCACAGGCCGCGGCAGCGAACTTGACCCACGGGCGGCCGGGTCCGAAAAGCAGTTCGAGGCGGTCCAGCGCCTTGCGGCGCCAGCGCTTGCCCCACCACATGTGTTCGAGCTGCCCCTGCGCGAGGCCGGGCTGCACCATGTCCAGCACCGCCGTGAGCTGATCGACCTCCTCGTCGCTCACGTCCTCCTTCTCGATCACGCATACCAGCACGGCCTCGGCCAGGCCGGAGCGGTTGCGGATCGGGACGCTGAGCACGCCATCGGCGTCCTCGAGCGCACCGAGCAGCAGCTGATGCGCCGGCGGGCCCGCGAGCAGCGACGACGGGTTGCCGTCGTCCGCCGCGGCTCGCCAGGCGCGGATGCGGGAGTCCGTCGACAACACTTCCAGGGCCGCAGCCTGCAGCGCCTGGACCATGCGCGATGTCCGCTCGAAGCGATCCACGTGGCTGACAGCCAGCAATTCGGCCGCGCCGGCGCGCCGCCAGACCAGGGCCACCTGCCGCAGACCGTACAAGGCGGCCACGCCATTGACCAGCGCGAGGGACGCTTCGCCGAAGTGACGCGCCTGCATCACCTCGGCGGCCACGCCCATCAGCGACAGCATGTGGCGGTCCGGGCCTTCGACCAGGGCCCCGCTCACACGGGCGGCGGGCAAGGCGCTCTCGACCAGCGGCGACACCGCGAGCGACGGCGGCGCAGCATTCCTGGCCCGCCGGCGCACGTCCTTCACGAGCATGGCCCGGATGAGCGCTTCCTTCAGTTGCGCGCGCTCGCGCTCGGGCAGGGCCATCACGACGACGCTCGGCACATCGTCGAGCAGGCCGACCGCCAGCAGCACCATGCTCATGCCGTCGCTGCGGCGCCAGGCGTCGTGCGCGTACCCCTGCTGCCGGGCGCCGGACAGCAGCGTGGGCGGCAAGGCCTCGAAGAGGACCTGCGCAGCCGGCTTGTCACCGAAGCTGCCGAGGACAGCCACAGGCTGGCCCTCGGTGCATTCCACGACCAAGGCCAGCTCAGCCCGCACCACCGCTGCCAGCCCCTGGGCATAGCGATCGTGGAAGTCGGCTTCGTCGCCCCGGCCGGCCAGCAGCGCCAGCAGGGACTCGATCATCAGCACAGGGCTGTCCGAACGGACGGCAGCAGTCACGGCCGGCGCTTCGGGTTCAGTTCGGACGCGGTGCGCCCGGCAGTCGGACGATGCCCTTGACACCGGGGCGCAGCAGGCCGCGCGGGTTTGCGAACACCGCGCGGACTTCGGACAGTCCGCTGGCCGGATCCGCCACCGGCGAAGCGAACTGCACCTGCCCCTCGGCCGTGACCAGCCCGCGCCCGGATTCGAAACTGGCGCTCAACCTGGATCCGACACGCACAGCCGCCAGGGCCTCCAGCGGCAGGCTGAATCGCAACTCGACGTTGGTGGCATCGACGATGCGCAGCACGTTGTCGCCCGGCTTGGTCCATTCGCCGACCTCCAGGGGCGCGTCGACCACCATGCCGGCGACGGGCGCGCGCAGGGTGCGTTGGCCGAGGTCGGACCGCGCCTGGTCGAGCTCGACCTGCTCGCGCCGCTTCTGCGCCTGGAGCTGGATGAGCCGGCCGTTGGCGGTGATCGTCTCCAGGCGCTGCTTGAGCAGTTCTTCGCGCGAGATCGATGAGGTGGTGCTCGCCACGGACTCCGTCATACGCTGCAATTCGGTCATGACCTCGAGACGGGCGCGGGAGGCGGCCAGCTCGGACTCGTCCTCGACGATGATGCCGCGACGCCGCAGCTCGAGCTGCTGCACAGTGCTGTCGAGCTCGAGCAAGGCCTGTCCCTCGCGAACCCACTGCCCAGGCTTGACCAGCACGCGCTGCACCACACCGGCCACGGGGACGCTCATCTGGACGTCGGACAGCGGGTGGACCAGACCGACGTAATCCGCGGCATGGGCGGCGCCGGCCATGCCCATGACCAACACCGCAGCAGCGAGGAAGCGGACCAGGCCGAGGCGCCCGAAGGCCGGCGCGGACCGCGTCCGGGCCCTGGCGCGGACAGTGCCCCGCGTCATGGCGCCACCGGCAAGGAGGCCTCGACCCCGTGCGCGTCGAGCAGCGTGCCGTCCGCCAGCGCCAGCGACAGTCGCGCCGTCTCGACCCGACCCGTGGCCTCGAGGGTGCGGATCTGGGACTCGATCAGGTCCTGCTCGGCGAGCATCAGGCTGGGCGGGAGGCCCACGCCAGCCGCAAGGCGTCGGCGCTCGTCCTCGAGGAACTGCCGGCGCATCGCCAGCTCCGAGCGTCGGAGTTCCTGCTCACGCAGCGCAGCAGTCATGGCCCAGAGACGGGCCGACAGGTCGTTGGCAAAGGCCGAGGTGATGGCCTGGATCTCCGCGTCCGATTGCGACACCCTCAACTGCTGGGCGAGCAACTGCGACTGCGCCTTGCGGCCCCCGAATGCGCCGAGTTCCACGTTCAGGCCCAGGTTCCATTCAGGGTAGTTGCCGCGCGAAACCGTCGACAGCGACGAAGACACCTTCGGCTCTGAACCAGAGGAGGTGTAGGAGAACTGGACGTCGACCGCCGGCTTGGCCTGCTCGCGTGCGAACGCCAGGCGCATCAGACCCTGCTCGCGCCGCAAGCGCGCGATCTGGTAGGCGGGCCACTGCGCAACGGCCCGCTCGGCGACCCGCTCAGCCGGCTCCGGCACCCAGCCGGCGTCGGACGGCTGCAGTGTCATGCCGTCGAGCTGGCTGGCGTCGAGATTGAGCGCACTGAGCAAGCGCACCCGCGCATCGTCGTGGGCCTGCGCCGCCCTGCCCGCCTCGGACAGGCGATCCAGGCGCAGCCGTTCCACCTCGGCCACGGCCCGCTCGGCCATGCGGCCCGAACGCACGCGCTGGCGCGCATCTTCGAGCTGCGCAGTGCTGGTGCGGACCAACTCCTCACGCAGCTTGCGGGACTCCGCGGCAAACCAGGCCTGCCAGTACAGTGAAAGGCCCTCGCTCACCACCTTCTGCAACTGTTGGCGGAACTGCCAAGCCGCGACCTGCGCGTCGAGCTCGGCCACGCGCATGTCGGTTTCCGTGTACTGGATGCCCCGACCTCGCATGAGAGGCTGACGCAAGGTGAGCACCAGGGCCGAGACGGCGCGGATTTCGGGCGGATACCGGGCCGGATCGTTGCCCTCGAGCGTGCGCGTGCGCACCGCCGCACTGACGTCGGCACCGGTGGGCGACTTCTGGCGCACCCCGAGTTCCAGCGTGTTGACCTGCTCCTCGAGCTTGAGGAACAAGCCCTTGTTCTTCAGGGCATCGTCGAGGATTTCCTGCGACGTGCGCTGCCGGTCGGTCAAGGTCCGGCGTATGGCGCCGAAGACGACGGGCTCGTACAGGGCCGCCTCGGCCTTGAACAGCGCGCTGGCGATCGATACCGAATCCCGCGCGTACGTCAGCTCGAGGCTGCGCGTGACGAGCAGCTGCGCGACCGTCCTGGGCTGCAGCACCGCCGCCTGCGCAGCGGCCGACGCCGTCGGCGACGCGACCGCCTGCTGGGCGTGCAGGCCGCTGGCAACCGCCAGCCCGGCGACACCGACGATCAGGTCCGCGATCCGGCGTGAGATGAGAGAGCGGCCCGGCGGCACGTCATTTCGCATGGCGGGAGCGGCTGCTGGCGGGCTTGGTGGATTCCGGTTGGGCCAACCGGGCCTCCTTGTCCTTGCGCATCTGCACCAGGCGCTCGATCTGCGGCATCGACATCAGGTGCGCGTAGATGGCGGGCAGAAAGCGCTTGCGGCGCAACTCGAGGAAGGTCTCGTCGTCCAGCTCGTTGAGCTTTTCTTCGTTGATGACGTGACAGCCCGTGACATTTCGGGTGCGATCACCCGTTGCGATGCGCATGCTCAGCGAGGTGAGGAGATCGCGGGCGACGAGGAAGTCGACGAACTCCTTCGTCGCGTGATCCATCTGCTGGAGCTCCGTCAGGTAGCGCTTGACGTTCTCGATCAGCTCGGTCGGACGCCCCTCGTCGTCGAACAGCGGGGCGCCTTCGGTCTCGCTGAGCAGGTCACTGCCCTCGTCGACGCACACCACGTAGCGCCCGTCACGATCGCCGCGGCTCAGCGCGAACGGATAGCGCCGGATCATCGCCGGGATGTAGGAGGCAGCCCAGCGGCCGTCGTCGCCCACGTAGAGGTTCTCACCCGCCTCCAGCCCCATGAGGACCACGGGCCGATAGCGCCCCGGAGCGCCGTCCTGGAGGAAGAGCACCGGGTACAGGGCCTCGGCCCGCGCGAACTCGTGCATCGTCACGTAGGCGATGTGAAAACCCGCTGCGTAGCCGAAGCCCACGGCGCTGCGCACCCTCTTCGCGCCGTGCCGCTCCCGGCTCAGCGGAACCATCCGATCGAACACCTGTTCTCCTCCCGTCGGGCGAGGCGCCACCTTCGGCGCTTGCACCATCTGACCCACTTTAAACGATCTTCAACACGCCTCTACCAAGAGTCGATCGACCACAAGGGTTCGGCAACGATCTGGCCGGTGCTGCGCAGCAGCGGCGAGGTCGGATCGGTCCAGGGCGTGGTGCCACCGTCGAACCCACCGAAGCCGTAGGCAAGATCGCTCAGCGACAGACCGTCGCCTGCCTGTCCCGCCATGGCGAAGACCACACTGCCGGCCGCAGCAGGAGCCGGGCCGCCCAGGTAGCGCGACGCCGCCGATCCGCTGGCTGCGAGCACCGAGACCGACCCGTCGGGCGCCGCGTCGAGCGGGCGGGCGTAGACCGCTGACACCGGCCGGCCTTCAACGATCTGCCCTGCGCCCGAAACCAGCTCCTGTCGCGCCACCAGCACGCGGCTCGCGCCTTCGCCGGCCATGCGCAACTGGTCACGAACGATACCGGCGCTGACAAGCTGGTAGACGATCCTGCCGTCGTCGCCCC
>CAIRBF010000022.1 GCA_903876715.1 uncultured beta proteobacterium | reverse complement strand
CTGGTGAACCCCAATGTGCTTTCTTTCGGATGTGCAGATGGTTACGAATTGGATGAACTGGCGACCAGGAATTTTCACCATGCACGGATCGTCGGCTGTGACATTGATCTGAATGCGCAGCGCATCGCCAATCTTTGCAACACTCATCCCGGACGGGTGAAGATCATCGGTTCTGACCCCGGCCTACTCGCTGCGCACGGACCTTACGATCTCATCGTGGCCATGGGCGTTCTTTGTCGATGGCCGGAGACACGATCCATGGAAGATATCTCCGAATGTTATCCGTTCAGTCGATTCGAGGAACAAATCGAGAGTTTTCTTGGTTTGCTCGTGCCTGGTGGTGTGCTGTGTGTCTACAACGCCAACTATCGCGTAGTCGACTCGAATTTGATGTCTCAACTGGAAGTCATCCGAGATCCAGAATTGATCCACATCACGCAGCCCGTTCAGCTGTTTCATCCGTCAGGTCATCCACTGACCAACAACCTGGCGGACGGATTCTTGTTCCGCAAGGTGGCTGGTTGACATGCCGGTCAGTGTTCGGTTCATTTTCAATCTGAAAAGACCATGACGACTTCCTCATCAAGCTGCCTGACCTTGCTCGTCGACGGCGTTCAATCCATGAGTGTCCAAAACGGCGTGGTTCGGCTGGAATTGGTGCAATTGAAATCGGATGGCAAGGCACAGCCCGTCATCCAACTGCAGGTGCCGCAACAGGTGGTGCGCAAGCTGATGGAGGCGCTGCAGAATGCCGTGTGACGACCGTTCGGGTTGGCGGCTCATCGCGCACGGCGATGAATCGACGTCTTTCCGGGCGGGTCCGCATGCCGGTTCGGATGGGAAAGATGCGTCCGACCACGTGCGCCTTATGAGCGCTGATGGGTGCGAGGTGTCTGTCCTGCGCGCAGGCCTCCACAGGCCGGGCTGTGGTGCGGGCACGCGGGCTCGGTAGGTCCAGACGTGGCGAACTCGGCTCCACAAAGGACAGCGCCGGAACTGACGGCCTGCATGCGCAGCCTGGGGCCCTGGCTGGCCAAGGCCGAGGGGCTGAGCCTCGTTGCGGGCTTGTTGAGCTTGGCGCCCTTGGCGTTCATCATGCTGGTGTACGACCGCGTGGTGACCAGCCGCAACGCCGAGACCCTGGTGATGCTGATGTTGCTGATGCTGCTGGTGTACGCGGTGGCGGAGGCCTGCGAGTGGGCGGCGTCCGAGACGCTTCGCGAGGCCGGTGCCCTGTTCGACCACCGCCTGGCCGTGCGCTGCTTCGGACTGGTCTACACCCAGCGCCTGGGCAGCCCCGCTGCGGGCACCCGGCCGCTGAGCGATCTGCACGGCATCAGCAACTTCATGGTCAGCGCCCAGGCGGCGGCCTTGTTGCAATTGCCCGTGGCCCTGGTCTGCCTGGCGCTGATTGCCTGGTTGAGCCCGATGCTGTGTGCCTTTGCGCTTGGGGGCATGCTGCTGCAAAGCCTGCTCGCCTATCTGAACGAGCGGGCCACGCAGGCGCCGCTCCAGGAAGCCAACCGCCTGGCCAGCAGTGCCCAGCGCTACGCCGAAGAGGGGCTGCGCACCGCCGAGGTGGTGCAAGCCCTGGGCATGGGGAAGGGGATGCGCGCCCGCTGGGCGCAGGGCCGCATGGCGGCGCTGGCCTTGCAGCAGCAGGCCTGCGAGGCTGCGGGGCCCATCCAGGCGGCGGCGCGCTGGGTGGCCAGCAACACCATGGCACTGATGATGGCGCTGGGGGCGCTGTTGATGATCCAGGGCGAGTTGGACCGGGACAGGTCCGGCATCTTCATCGCAGCCCTGCTCAGTGCAAAGGCCATGAGCCCCTTGTTGCAGCTGATCACCGGCTGGCGCAATGTGGTGAACGCGCGTGACGCCTTTGCGCGCCTGACCCAGGCCCTGCAGGCGCACCCGCTGAAGGAGCGCACCATGTCGCTCTCCGCGCCCCAGGGGCACCTGAGAGTCGAGGCCCTGGTGGCGGGCGCTCCCTGTGGCGGCGCGCCCATCTTGCGCGGGGTCGCTTTTGAGCTGCAGCCCGGGCAATTGCTGGCCGTGATGGGCAACTCCGGCGCTGGCAAGAGCACGCTGGCGCGCCTGTTGATCGGCCTGTGGCCCGCGATACAGGGCAAGGTGCGCCTGGACGGGGCGGATATCCACCGCTGGAACAAGGCCGAGCTGGGGCCCTTCGTGGGCTATGTGGGCCAGACGGTGGACCTGATCGAGGGCAGCGTGGCCGAGAACATCGCCCGGTTTGCCGACCCGGACCCCGCCCTGGTGGAAGCCGCGGCGCGCGCCGTGGGCATCCACGACACCGTCACTGCACTGCCCCAGGGTTACGGCACGCCGGTGGGGCCCGGCGGTGCGTTCCTGTCCGGCGGTCAACGCCAGCGCGTCGCCCTGGCCCGTGCGCTGTACGGCCATCCACGCTTCGTGGTTCTTGACGAACCCAACGCCAGCCTGGACGAAGCCGGCGACCAGGCCTTGCTGGACACCCTGCGAGCCCTCCGGCAGCAGGGCACGACGGTGGTGGTGGTGACGCACCGACCCGGCATCCTCCAGGTGGCCGACCGCCTGTTGTTGCTGCAGGACGGCGTGCAGCAGGCCTTCGGTACACCCCAGCAGGTGCTTGCCAGCATCCAAAAGGCCCTGGCGGCGCAGCAGAAGGCGGGCTCACCCGCATGAACAGGATCCGCAGCACCCTGCGCCACACCCTGCTCGCCTACAAGGGCGAATTCGCGGCGGTGGGTGTTTTCAGCCTGGTGACCAATGTGCTCATGCTGGTGCCGGCGCTCTTCATGATGCACATCACCGACAGCGTGCTGGTGAACCGCAACGAGATGACGCTGCTCTTCCTCACGCTGACGGCCGTGTTGATGTTCTGCATGGTGTCGGTGGCGGAGTGGAGCCGCAGCCGGGTGCTGGCGCGCATCAGCACCCGGCTCGACTCCGAGCTGGCGGGGCCGCTGTTCGACAGCGCTTTCAGGGCGCGCCTGGCGCAGACCGAACCCGAGCCCGCGCGGGCGCTCGCCGACCTGACCATGGTGCGCCAGTTCATGACCGGCCACGCGGTATTCGCCTTCTTCGACCTGCCCTGGACGCTGCTGTACCTGGGCGTGCTGTTCGCCCTGCACCCGGTGCTGGGCAGTGGCTGCCTGGTTCTGGCGGTGCTGCAAGCGCTGCTGACGCTGTGGAGCCAGCGCCGCGAACGCGCGCCTTTGGCCTTGGTGGTCCAGGCCGAAACCGACCAACGGGTGTTCACCGACAACAAGTTGCAGAACGTCGAGGTGGTCGAGGCCATGGGCATGTTCCCGCAGCTTTGCTATCGGTGGCTGCAGCGGCACTCTGCCTGGCTGAAGGCGCGCGCTGCGGCGGCCAGGCTGGCGCACTTCAACGAGGCCTTGAACGGCTACGGCCGCCACCTCCTGCACACCGGCGCGGTGGCCCTGGCGGCCTGGCTGGTTACCCGGGGCGAACTCAGTGCCGGGGGCATGCTGGCGGTCTACATGCTGATCCTGCGCGCGCTGACGCCCGTGGAGTCCATGCTGGCCGGCTGGCGGGGGCTCAGCGCCGCGAAACTGGCGATGGGTCGGGTCGCAGCGCTGCTCGCCCACCACAGCGCCCCCAGCACCGCCAAATCTCTCGGGCCGGCCCGCGGACGGCTGGTCCTGCAGGGCGTCAACGCCCATGCCCCTGGCCCGGCCCGATCTCGCATCCTCCATGAGCTCACGCTGACCTTCGAACCGGGCACCGTCACCACGGTGCTCGGGCCCTCAGGAGCGGGCAAGAGCACCCTGGCGCGCGTGATGTTGGGCATCTGGCCCCAAGTGAGTGGCGCCCTGAGCCTGGACGACCGACTGCTGGCGAGCTGGAGTCGCGAGGATCTGGGCCCGGCCCTGGGCTACCTGCCGCAGGACGTGGAGCTGATGGACGGTACCTTCGCCGAGAACATTGCCCGCTTCGGTCCGGTCGATCCGACCCAGGTGATCGCCGCGGCCAAGGCCGCGAGCCTGCATGAGGTGATCCTGCGTTTCCCGAAGGGCTACGACACCCAGGTGGGTGAGCGGGGGGGCCTGCTGGCAGGCGGTTTGCGCCAGCGAGTCGGATTGGCCCGTGCTCTTTACGGCAGCCCGGTGCTCGTGGTGCTGGACGAGCCGAATGCCAACCTTGACGACGTGGGCGAGGCAGCCTTGCTGCAGGCCTTGCAGTGGCTGCGCCACCGCGGCGCCACGGTGGTGATGGTGACGCACGAAAAACGGCTGCTGAGCGTGACCGACCGGTTGGTGGTCCTGGATCAGGGCCGGGTTCACTTTGCCGGCAGCATGGACGAGCTCCTGCGCTCGGCCGGTGACCACCAGAACAGCGGCCCGCCCCCGCTCCTCGAAGACCATGAAGACCAGAATCGATCCGATGAGACGCGGGCGCAAGCCCAGGACGCCTGAGATGGCCAGGAGCCCCCGATGAATTGGCTGACACCGCGTAATCCGCTGGTCAGAGATCCGGGCCCGCAGGCACTGGTCACCCTCGACGCGACGGTGACGTTGATGCCTGCGATGGTGCAGGAGTTGAACCTGCACACCGCGCAGCTGGCGCCGCCTGCGGATGCTGGAAAGGCAGCGCGCACGGGCTTGTGGATTCTCCTGATCGGTCTGGGCGGCTTCCTGGCCTGGACCGCGCTGGCGCCGCTGGACAGGGGTGTGCCCACCGTAGGGCGCGTGTCGGTGGAAACCAAGCTCAAGGCCGTGCAGCACTTGACGGGCGGCATCGTCAAGGAGGTGCTGGTTCGTGAAGGCGGCCTCGTCAAGGAGGGCCAAGCCATGTTCCGCCTGGAGGAATCCACCACCAAGGCCCACTTCGAGGGCGTCCGCCAGGACTACGTGGGGGGCCTGGCTGTCAAGGCCCGGCTCCTGGCCGAGCTGTCCGGCTCAGCCCGGATCGACTTTCCCGCGGAGTTGACCGCTCTGAGCGCCGATCCGCAGATTCAGCAGCTGATCCGCACCCAGGAGCAGCTGTTCAGCTCCCGCAGGGCAGCCTTGCGGGCCGATCTGCAGGTGATCGAGGAGGGTGTGCGTGGCCAGGAGGAACAACTCCGCGCCTATACCAGCATGGCCGAGAGCCGACGGGCCCAACTGGCCCTGCTCAAGGACGAACTCAAGGCGGCGGAGGACCTGCTGAAGGACGGCTACCTGCCGCGCAGTCGCGCCCGCGAACTGGAGCGGTCTGTCTCCGAGGCCCAGGGCCAGATCCAGGAGCAAGTGGGCAACATCGCCAGGGCGCGCCAGGCTATCTCGGAATTCAAGGTCCGGGCCGTGGCCCGCCAACAGGAATACCGCAAGGAGATCGAGACCCAGATGGCCGAGACCTCCAAAGGCGTGCAGGCGGGCTCGGAACGTTTCAGCGCCGCGCAAGGTGATCTCGACAGAATGGTCATCCGCGCACCAGCCTCCGGCCAGGTGGTGGGTCTGCAGATGCAAACCGTCGGCGGGGTGGTGACGCCCGGCCAGAAGCTGGCCGAAATCGTGCCCGAGGGGGTGCCGTTGCTGCTGGAGGCCCTGGTGAAACCGCAATTGATCGACCGCCTCCACCCGGGGTTGATGGCGGATGTGCGGTTTCAGGCATTCGCCAACACGCCCGAGCTCGTGGTGGAGAGCCGGGTGGTTTCGGTGTCGGGTGACCTGGTCCTCGATCCCCAGCACAACAACGAGGGCCGTTACCTCGCCCTTCTGAAGGTCACCGACAAGGGCGTGCAGACCCTGGGCAGCCGGGTTCTCCAGCCTGGCATGCCGGCCGACATCATCGTCAAGACGGGCGAGCAAACCCTGCTCAACTACTTGCTGGGCCCGTTCTTGAAGCGCCTGGCTTCGTCCATGAAGGAGGGCTGAGAGTCTGAGAGTTTTTCCCCATGTTCGCCTTGCACGCCTCATGCACGCCAGCACGCGCGCGACACCAGGTCGTGGGGCCTGCTCAGCGGGTCGTGATCCGAGACAAGCACCCGATTCGCACAAGTCGGACGCACGACGGCAGAATTCGATGCGGAGTTTCCACGGGGCGCATCGACCGATCCGCCCATTTGCCGAGGCCAGCAGACATGAAAGAGGACCCACGCTGCTGCGGCAGCGGTACTTGCATCATCGATCCCGAAGGGCGGTGTTGGTGTGGTCAGCAATGGGACGGCGAGAAGATGGTCGCTGCGCCTTTGCAGGCCTGCGCCACGTCCCCGGCCAGGGGTGCGCCACCGTCGCGGCCCGAGGGCGAGCAGCCGGGATGAGATGGCCCGTAGAGTGTCCCGAGCGATAGGCGCCCGGACAGGCCGCACGGGACCCGCGGATCTTGTTGCAGGCACAGGGGTGGCTTGGCGTGGCCGCGCCGCATCCACCGCCCCGAGGCGGCGGATCGGCCTGATCACGCGCCGGGCCCGGCGTCGGGCGTACGGGCCTGCGCTGGCAGTCGCGCGCACGGCCGCGCTCGATTTCCCGAACTTCGACTTGGCGCGTTCAAACCCAGCCCTGTCGCCACAAGTTCGTGTCACGCAGTTCGCGCCAGCGGATGCTGCGCACCTTGCCGCTGAACACGGCCTCGATCTCGATCCACTCGATCTTGGCGGTGGCCGGTACTCTGCGGGGACTGCCACCGACCTTGCGGCCGCGCGCATCCAGCGCATCGTGGCGGGTCGGTGGTTCGGTCACTGCGGCAGCCGCAGGCTCTTCGACTGCCTCGGGCTCGATGACCTTGGTAACGACGAAGTGCTTCTGCCTGGCCACAGGCTGTACCGCGGTCCATTTGGTCAGCAGCAGCTTTTTCGGGTGCACGGGGTTCATGGGCCATGACTTTGCCAGTTCTGGACGCATCCCCGGGCCGGCCGGGTCATGGACTTCCAACCGCTCCGCGTTGCGGCCTGACCACGCGCCAGCCTGCACATCCGTCGCGGCACTGATCCACCTGATCAAATCGAATTCAAGTCCGCTGGATCACGAACACGACCGCGATGTCGAGCCCAGCCCCAGCCCCACGGCGCGACGGCCTTGACCGCGCGGAAGCCCTCGGCGCCCAGGCCCCGCTCACAGGCGGCGGCCAGCACGAGCCAGGCCAAGTGAAGGTGCGCATGGGTTATAAAGTGATCGATACGCCGAGCCCATGATGCGCAGACAGACAAGGAGCAACCTCGTGAGGTTGCTCGTCACCATGTACCTGGTTACGATGGGCGCCGGCTCGCTGGCGCAGTCGCGCCTTCCGGCCTGTCCGTCCGACGCCAACGCGCGCTGGCATGCATGCCAGGGCCGCTATGTCTGGCCCAATGGGGATGCCTACCTCGGGGAGTGGCGCGACGACAAGCGGCACGGCAAGGGCAGCGACACCTACGCCAGCGGGGACCGCTACACCGGCGATTTTCTCGACGGCCAGCGCCACGGGCAGGGCACCTATACCTTTCCGAACGGTGAAAGCTACGTCGGCGATTGGCGCGACGGCAAGCGCCACGGCGTGGGCACCAACATCTTTCCAGACGGCGAGCGCTACGTCGGGGAGTGGCGTCAGGGCGACCGCCATGGCCTGGGCGTCTCCTACCGCGCCGACGGCGCCGTGCTGCGTTCCGGCCGATGGGTCGATGACCGCTGGGCGCAGTACGCAGTGCCGGACCTGGCGCGCTTTCCTTTCCAGACCCCGGCGGTGCGCGCTGATGCCGACGACGCGCGCCGCCGAGCCGAGGCGGTCGCGCAGGCCGAACGGCGTCGAAGGCAGGAACTCGAGCAGGAACTGGCGCAGGAGCGCCGCCGCCGCGTCGAGGCCGAGGAGAGGGCCGCAGCCGACGAGAGCTCCAGCGGCACTGGATTCGCCGTCGCACCGGGCCAGTTGGTGACGAATCAGCACGTCGTGGCCGGTTGCACGCGTGTGGACGTCCTGTCGCCAGACGGGCGGCGTTCGGGGGCAGTCGTCGACACCGATGAACTGGTCGACCTGGCGCTCGTGCGGGTCACCGGTCTCGGTGGTGGCGTCGCCTCGCTGCGCCGTCCCGGCAGCGTGCGCCTGGGCGAATCCGCCTATGCCTTCGGGTTCCCCCTGTCGGGCTTGCTCAGCGACAACGGCAACTTCACCAACGGCGTGGTCAGCGGCCTGCGTGGCTTGCGCGAATCGGCCACCGAAATCCAGGTCACCACGCCCGTGCAGCCCGGCAACAGTGGCGGGGCCCTGGTCGACGCCGCCGGCTATGTGATCGGTGTCGTGGTCGGCAAGCTCGACGCGACCGCTGTCTCTCGGGTCACCGGCGACATCCCTCAGAACGTCAATTTCGCGGTGTCGATGCAGGCCCTCGTCGACTTTCTTGCGCGCAATCAGGTTTCCTTCCGCACCGCCGAGCGCAGCGCGTCCGTGGACACGGCGCAGATCGCCGACACCGCGCGGGCATTCACGCACCGCATCGTCTGTGTCGGCGCGCCGGACGCCGCGTCGCGCGCGGGCACCGGACCTGCGGCCGAGGTGGACACCACCGTAGAGCTCCTGAACGAGTCGGGCGAGGAGGTGTTCGAGATCCGGATTTCGCCTGTCACCTCGAAGGACTGGGGGCCAGACCTTCTCGGCGACGGCACCCTGGCGCCCGGCGGCCGCTTCACGCTCCAGCCGCCCGCCAATGACGGATGCCGCTACGACGTGCTGGTCAAGTACCGGTCGGGCCGGACGGAAGAAGAGCGCGACCAGGACTTCTGCACCCTCACCGAATTGCGATTCCGCGGGCGCTGAGCCCGTGGCAGCCAGGCCCTCCCCGATGAGCACCTCCACCGACTACATCCCGCCGCCCGTCTGGGCCTGGAACAAGGCCAACGGCGGCAAGTTCGCCAGCATCAACCGGCCCGTGGCCGGTCCCACGCACGACAAGGAACTGCCGGTGGGGCGGCATCCGCTGCAGCTGTACTCGCTGGGCACGCCCAACGGGGTCAAGGTGACGGTGATGCTGGAGGAGCTGCTGGCCCTGGGCCATGCCGGCGCCGAATACGACGCCTGGCTGATCCGCATCGGCGAGGGTGACCAGTTCGGCAGCGGCTTCGTGGCTGTGAACCCGAACTCCAAGATCCCGGCCCTGCTGGACCGCAGCGGTCCGCAGCCGGTGCGCGTGTTCGAGTCCGGCTCCATTCTGCTGTACCTGGCGGAAAAGTTCGGTGCCTTGCTGCCTTCGGGCCCGGCGCGCACCGAGTGCCTGAACTGGCTGTTCTGGCAGATGGCCAGCGCGCCCTACCTGGGCGGCGGCTTCGGCCACTTCTATGCCTACGCGCCGGTGAAGATCGAGTACGCGATCGACCGCTTCGCGATGGAGGCCAAGCGCCAGATGGACGTGCTGAACCGGCGCCTGGCCGAGAGTCCCTACCTGGCGGGCGATGCCTACACCCTCGCCGACATCGCCGTCTGGCCCTGGTACGGCGTGCTCGCGCTGGGGCAGATCTACCAGGCTGGGGAGTTCCTCTCGGTGCACGAATACACCCACCTCGTGCGCTGGGCCGAGGAGATCGCGCGCCGGCCGGCGGTGCAGCGCGGCCGCATGGTCAACCGGGTGTTCGGTGACCCTGCGCAGCAATTGCACGAGCGCCACGACGCGAGCGACTTCGAGACCCGCACGCAGGACAAGCTCGGAGGCTGATCCCCGCCGCGTCTGCGCTCAGGCATCAGTCCAGGCGCACCGGCAGGCGCCGAAAGCCCCTGAAGCGCACGCGCGGGTCGCGCTGGGGTGCGCCGTCCAGGTCGATGCGTGGGTGGCGGGTGAGCAGCCGGCCGACGGCGATGCGCGCCTCCAGACGCGCCACATTCAGCCCCGCGCAGGCGTGCGGTCCATGGCCGAAGGCCAGTTGGGGATTCGGTTTTCGCCCGATATCCAGGCGGTCGGGCTCGTGCCAGACCGCGGGGTCGTGGTTGGCCGCACCCACGCCGAGGGTAACGAAGGTGCCTGGGGCGATCACCGCGCCGCCGGGCAGCGCGATCGGCCCCGTGGCCAGCCGGTTGTTCAACTGCAGCGGGCTCTCGTAGCGCAGCAGTTCCTCCACGGCGGTGCCGATCAGCGCGGGCTGCGCCGCCAGTCGATCGATCTCGCCGCGGTGCCGCATCAGCGCATGCAGGCCGTTGCCGATGAGGTTGGTCGTGGTCTCGTGGCCGGCGTTGAGGAGGAAGATGCAGTTGTGCAGCAGCTCGGCCTCGCTCAGGCGCTCGCCGTCGACCTCGCCCTGGATCAGCCGCGTCAACACATCGACCTCGGGATCGCCAGGCTGCGCGCGCCGGCGCGAGACCAGGCTGCGCAGGTAGTCCAGGAAGCCTTCCACCGCGGCGTTCCCGCGCGCGAGCACGGGCGCAGCCGGCGCGGGCTCCAGGGCCGTCAGGATCGCGAGCGACCAGTCCCGCAGCGGACCCCGCTCGTCGGTCGGCACTTCGAGCAGGTTGCCGATCACCTCCACCGGGATGCGGGCCGCATAGTCCTCGATCAGGTCGGGCGCGACCAAGCCGGCCATGCGGTCGAGGAGCGCGTCAACCAGAGCCACCAGACCGGGCTCCATGCGCGCGATCGCGCGCTGGTTCAAGGCCCCCAGCAGCAGGCGGCGCACGCGTGTGTGCAGCGGCGGGTCGTTGAAGACGAGGCTGGTCGTGTGGTGTTCGAACAGTGGCGTGTCGGCACCGAACTTGGGCGCGAACTCGCGCCGCTTGTCCGAACTGGCCGCGGTGTCTCGGTAGACCGCCATCACATCGGCGTGGCGTGTCAGCAGCACCGCGTCGGGTCCGAGCGCGTGCACCGGGCTGCTCGCACGCAGTGTTGCGTAGAAGGGGTAAGGGTCTTCGACGAAACCCGGCGGCGGCGCAGCCAGCGAGAAGCCGGCCAGCCAGGCCGGGCCGTCGTGCGGGACGAGGGCAGGCGCGTGCATGGAGCGGCAGGATAAGCCAGCTCGACCGGCATCCCCCGCAGTCGCCGGGCGCGCCGGATAATCCTCGGATGTTCACCGGCATCGTCCAGGGCACCGCCCGCATCGACGCCCTGGCCGACCGGCCGGGCCTGCGTACCTTCACGCTCGCCTTCCCGCCGGGCTTTTGTGCCGGACTGGAGATTGGGGCCAGCGTGGCCGTCAACGGCGTGTGCCTGACGGTGACCTCGCTGCAGGGCGCCGACAGCGCCGACTTCGACGTGATGCAGCAGTCGCTCGCGGTGACGACGCTGGGCACGCTCGTCGAAGGAGACCGGGTCAACGTGGAGCGAGCGGCGCGCGATGGGGCCGAAATCGGCGGCCATCCGCTGTCGGGCCATGTCGATTTCCAGGCCCGGCTCGCGCAGCTGCGCCGGCCCGAGAACAACCACGTGTTGCGCCTGGCGGTGCCTGCACCCTGGATGCGCTATGTCTTCGCCAAGGGCTATATCGCCGTCGACGGCGCCAGCCTCACCGTGGCCGAGGCCGGGCGCGACCGCGACGGCAGCGGCTGGTTCGAGGTCTGGCTCATCCCCGAGACCCTGCGCATGACCACCTTCGGCGCGAAGGACGAAGGCGCGGCCTTCAACATCGAGATCGAGCGCCAGACCCAGGTCTTCGTCGATACCGTGCGTGCGGCGCTGGACGAACGCCTGGGCCCGCTCCTGCCGGCGCTGGAGCGTCTGCTCGAGCAGCAGGGGCAGACGCTGGAAGTGGGTGTCGGCGGCATGCCGGCGCTGGTGGGCGGTCCTCGCAGCGCCTAGGCCGCCGTGCTCTGGGAGCGGGCGCTGCAGGCGGCCGCTGGTGGTGTGAACAGGAGGTCCCATGATCCAAGGCATGAACCACTTCACGATCGTCGGTGAAGACCGCGCACGCACGCTGGACTTCTACTGTGGCCTGCTCGGCCTGGTGGAGGGGTACCGCCCCGAAATCGGCATCCCGGGTGTGTGGCTGTACGCGCCCGGAACCGATCAGGCCATCCTGCACATCGTCTGGGACCGGCCGATGCCGGCCACGCGCACCGGCGTCATCGACCACATGGCCTTCAGCGCCAGCGGCTTGGCGGCCGTGAAGGCGCGCCTCGACGCCCGCGGGCAGGCCTACGACCTGCGCCGACAAGCGGACTCTGGCACCTGGCAGCTCTTCACCTTCGACCCCAACGGGGCCCGGGTGGAACTGGACTTCGACGCCGCCGAGACGCCCTGAGCGCGTTCGCGGCGTCTTTTCGGTGCGCCGCTACACTCCCGCGCTTTCTGTTTCCGGGGGTGTGCAGCCCCCGACCATGCCTTGGACAAGATCGTCTCCCAGATTGCCGCCGAGCTGAAGGTCAGGTCGGCGCAGGTTCAGGCGGCGGTGGCGCTGCTGGACGGCGGCGCCACCGTGCCCTTCATCGCGCGTTACCGCAAGGAGGCCACCGACGGCCTGGACGACGTGCAGCTGCGCGAGCTTCAGGTGCGCCTGGACTATCTGCGCGAGCTCGAGCAGCGCCGCGAGGCAGTGCTCAAGAGCATCGAGGAGCAGGGCAAGCTCATCCCCGAACTGCGCGCCGCCATCGAGGCGGCACCGACCAAGCAGGAGCTCGAGGACCTGTACCTGCCCTACAAGCCGCGCCGCCGCACCAAGGGGATGATCGCGCGCGAGGCGGGCATCGAGCCGCTGGCCGATCGCCTGTTCGCCGACCCGATGCTGGAGCCCTTGCGCGAGGCGCTGGACTTTGTGGCTGCCTACCCCGGCGGCGCCAGCGCGCTGGCCGAGGCCGGCTTTGCCGATGCGCACGCCGTGCTCGACGGCGTGCGGGACCTGCTGTCCGAGCGCTGGGCCGAGGACGCCGTTCTCGTTGGCGCGCTGCGTGAGTGGCTGTGGGAAGAGGGCCTGCTGCGCAGCCGCTTGGCGGAGGGCAAGGACGGCACGCACGCCGATGCCGCCAAGTACCGCGACTACTTCGATCACTGCGAACCCATCCGCGGCGTACCCAGCCACCGGGCGCTTGCCATCTTCCGCGGCCGTGCGCAGGAGTGGCTGGACGCGCGCCTGGCGCTGGACGAGCCCGAGGCCACCGGCACGCCGCGCGCGCCGGCGCCTTCGCCTGCCGAGGGCCGCATTGCGCGCCACCTCGGCTGGGCGCACACGCAGCGTCCGGGTGACGAGCTGATCCGGCGAACCATTTCCTGGACGTGGAAGGTCAAGCTCTCGCTCAGCCTGGAGCGCGATCTCTTCGCCCGCCTGCGCGAGGGGGCCGAGGCCGTGGCGATCAAGGTCTTCGCCGACAACGTGCGCGACCTGCTGCTGGCCGCGCCGGCCGGGCGCCGCGTCGTCATGGGGCTCGACCCGGGCATCCGCACCGGTGTCAAGGTGGCGGTGGTCAGCGACACCGGCAAGGTGCTCGAGACCGCTACGGTCTACCCACACGAGCCGCGCAACGACTGGGACGGCGCGCTGCACGTGCTCGGTCGGCTGGTGGCCGCCCACGGCGTCAGCCTCGTGGCCATCGGCAACGGCACCGCCAGCCGCGAGACCGACAAGCTCGCCGCCGAACTGCTGCAGCGCCTGCGCAAGGTGGCACCGGAGCTGAAGCTCGACAAGGTCGTGGTCAGCGAGGCCGGGGCGTCGGTCTACTCCGCCAGCGAGGTCGCGAGCCAGGAACTCCCCGCGATGGATGTCAGCCTGCGTGGCGCCGTCAGCATCGCCCGCCGCTTGCAGGACCCGCTGGCCGAGCTCGTCAAGATCGACCCCAAGAGCATCGGCGTGGGGCAGTACCAACACGACGTCAACCAGGGCGCGCTCGCGCGCTCGCTCGACGCGGTGGTCGAGGATTGCGTGAACGGTGTCGGCGTGGACCTGAACACCGCCTCGGTGCCGCTGCTGGCCCGGGTGTCGGGGCTGTCGTCGTCCGTGGCGGCCGGCATCGTGCGCTGGCGTGACACGAACGGCGCCTTTCGCGACCGCCAGCAATTGCTGGAAGTCACCGGACTTGGGCCGCGTACCTTCGAGCAGGCGGCCGGCTTCCTGCGCATCCGCGACGGCGCCAACCCGCTGGACGCCACCGGCGTGCACCCGGAGACCTACCCGGTCGTGCAGCGCATGCTCGAGCGCACCGGCCGCCGCGTCGACGAGCTGATGGGGCATGCCGACGTGCTGCGCGCGCTCAAGCCGGAGGCCTACGCTGACGAGCGCTTCGGCGCCATCACGGTGCGCGACATCCTGACCGAGCTGGAGAAGCCCGGACGCGATCCGCGGCCGGACTTCCGCGTCGCCCGCCTGGACGAGAACGTGACCGAGGTGAAGGACCTGAAGCCGGGCATGCTGCTCGAGGGCACGGTCAGCAATGTCGCGCAGTTCGGCGCCTTCGTCGACCTGGGCGTGCACCAGGATGGCCTGATCCACGTCAGCCAGCTCAGCCACAAGTTCGTCCGCGATGCGCGCGAGGTGGTGCGCGCCGGACAGGTGGTGAAGGTGCGCGTGCTGGAGGTCGACCTTGCACGCCAGCGCATCGCGCTGACAATGAAGCTCGAGGCCAGCGCAGGGCAGGGCGCAGACCGTGCCGGCGACAACCGCTTCCGCCCAGCGGCCCGGGGTGAACGCGCCGGCGCCGGCGATCGCCGCTCCGGCGAGGCGCAGGGCGCGATGGCTGCGGCCTTCGCGCGGCTGCCGACGCGGCGCTGAGCCTGCCCGAACAGACCCCGCAGGAGATCCCAGATGGACCCCAAGACCGTCCGACCCGAGACCCTCAGCGCCCAGGCCCTGGGCTGGATCGACGAGGCCACGCGCGCCATCACGCCGCCGGTGCACGTCTCGTCGACCTATCTGCGCGACCCCGACAACGGCTACCGCAGCGGACGGATCTACGCCCGCGCCGACAACCCAGCCTATGACCAGGTCGAGGCCGTGCTCGCTCACCTGGAGCAGGGCGCGCGGGCGATGCTGTTCGCCTCCGGCATGGCGGCGGCCACGGCGGTTTTCCAGGCCCTGGACCCGGGTGACCACGTGCTGGCCCCCAAGGTGATGTACTGGTCGCTGCGCAACTGGCTGATGACCTTCGCCACGCGCTGGGGACTGCAGGTCGAGCTGATCGACATGACCTCGCCGCATGCCGTGCAGGCCGCGGTGCGGCCCGGGCGCACGAAGCTGGTGTGGGTGGAGACTCCGGCCAACCCGCTGTGGACGGTGACCGACATCGCGGCCACGGCGACGATCGCGCACGCGGCCGGCGCCCGCCTGGCCGTGGACTCGACCG